>CAYSZR010000053.1:0-12844 GCA_964435565.1 uncultured Coriobacteriaceae bacterium | reverse complement strand
GGCACCGCCTTCGCGCATCTCAGTCGAAGCATCGACGCCCTGGGCAATGTCGGGGCTCTGCTCGTGAATGGCGTTTATGACACCGCATGTCGTGGCATCAAAGCCAAATTTGGCACGCGTATAGCCGATTTCCTTGATAGTGTCGCGCACGATAGTGTCGACATCGATATAGGCTTGCGTGCGAATCTCGCCGGTGACCATTACCAATCCTGTAGTGACGAGCGTCTCGCATGCGACACGCGCATTCTTCGGATCGGCGGGTATTCCACTGGGGGCGATATAGCCCTTTTCTGCAAGCTCGGTCTCTTTTGCCAAGATGGCATCGAGGATGGCGTCGGAGATCTGATCGCAGATCTTATCGGGATGTCCTTCAGTCACGGACTCCGAGGTGAATAGGTACGAGTTCTTGTTCATCTATGCATGCTCCTGTTTTGGTACGGGAAGAATACGTTTGAGCGATAGATTACCACTCGGACGATGTTTGAACAGAGCAGAAAAAAGTTGATGGGATTCCGTTACCATTCGGCCCCGCGCCTTGCTTAAAAAACCCATCGAGTTATGGCTGCAACGTCGGCATTGAATACAAGATGCTTGCACGGTTTGTCCTAACACGGTATTCTATGTGCGAACATTTGTTTGCTTTCGAAAGGCATTTAGTGGAATCACTGGTAATCATAGGCATCGATCCTGGGCTGGCCAATACAGGCTGGGGCGTCGTCCATTGCCACGGCTCACGTATCGACCCAATCGCCTATGGCTGCATCACCACCACCAACACACATGACCTGCCCACCAGGCTTGCCATCATCCATGACAACCTGCTCGAGATCATCGACAGATATAAACCGCAGGCGCTCTCTGCAGAGGGCATCTACTTCGGAGCCAATGCGAAATCGGCTATTCCCACCGCGCAGGCACGCGGAGCCGCGCTGGTCGCCTGCGCGTGCAAAGGGCTCGAATACGGAGAATACACGCCCAAGCAGATCAAACAGGCTCTGGTTGGCACGGGCGCTGCCGATAAAAACCAGGTCCAATATATGGTCAAAGCCGTACTCGGATTCGACCAAGAACCCAAACCCGACCATGCGGCAGATGCGCTTGCCGCAGCGATAACCCATGCACGTCTTCGCACATCGCGCATGCTTGAGAAAAAGATACTGCAGCAGCAAGATGCTGCGGTCTAGAGAGAGGTTGCACGTGTGCTTGCGTATATTAAGGGCATAGTCGCCTATAAAGATGCCGAACGCGCGATTATCGAAGCAGGTGGCATAGGCTACGACCTGTGCATGTCAATGCACGCTCTGGCGGCGCTTCCCCCGATTGGAAACCCCGCGCACGTCTGGACTTATCTGCACATCAAGGAAGACGCCTGGTCACTCTTCGGGTTTTTAGAACCTTCCGAGAAAAAGATGTTCATCCGTCTCATAGGCATCAGCGGTATCGGACCCAAGATCGCCATATCCGCGCTCTCGACCTTCAAAGCAGATGAACTCGCACGCTGCATTGCAGCTGGCGACATCGCCGCAGTTGGCACGATTTCAGGCGTTGGCAAGAAAACAGCCCAGCGCGTCATCTTGGAATTGCAGGGTATCCTTGCTTCAGACAGCGCGGATTTCACAACTGATGCAAGCGGGAGCGGCATGCATATGCGTGATGCATCGGCTGCACTCGAATCCATGGGCTTTTCACCCGAAGAGGTCACCGCATCGCTCAAAGGCTGCACGGAGTCAGAAACGAGCGATATTATCCGTTACGCCTTAAAGCATATGGGAGGCAGAGCGTGATCTGGGAATCCCCTGACTTTGATGAAGATAGACGTTCTGTCGACACGAGGGAGACAGTCGAGGACCTGGTGGCAGATGTCGGCCTTCGCCCACAGACACTTGATGATTATCTGGGGCAAAAACGCATCAAGGATAATCTGCGTGTTTTGATACAAGCGGCGCGTTTGCGCAACGAGCCATTGGACCACCTGCTTTTTTCGGGCCCCCCAGGCCTGGGCAAGACGACGCTTGCCAGTGTCGTCGCAAACGAAATGGGCGTGAATATCCGCACGACCTCGGGTCCCGCAATAGATCGCGCCGGCGATCTTGCGGCTATACTCACCAATCTTGAAGAAGGCGACGTCCTCTTCATCGACGAAATACACCGCCTCAACCGCGCCGTCGAAGAGGTGCTCTATCCCGCAATGGAAGATTACGCGATCGACATCGTCATTGGGCAAGGCCCGGCAGCGCGCTCTATCCGCCTGGATATTCCTCGCTTCACGTTAGTTGCTGCTACAACGCGCACGGGTCTTTTGACCGGCCCGTTGCGCGATCGCTTCGGCGCCTCGTTTCATCTAGATTATTATTCGATTTCAGAATTGCGCGACATCGTCGTGCGATCTGCTACGATTTTGAACGTCGATGTAGACGAAGCGGGTGCCATAGAGATTGCCTCTCGCTCGCGTGCAACACCGCGTCTTGCAAACCGCTTGCTCAAACGTGTGCGAGACTATGCACAGGTTCGTCATGACGGCAGCATTGACGAAGACACGGCCCGCGAGGCGCTCGCCTTTTTCGAAGTCGACGAACTTGGTCTCGACCCCATGGACAATCGCATTCTCGACATGCTCGTCAACACATTCGAAGGAAAGCCGGTTGGTCTTTCGACGCTCTCAAGCGCTCTTGGTGAGGAAACCGATTCCATTGAAGATGTCTATGAGCCTTTCTTGCTGAAGCAGGGCCTTATTAACCGCACCCCGAAAGGCCGTCAGGCAACGCGAAAAGCCTACGAGCATGTTGGAACCCCCTACCCAATCGAATAAAGTCAGCAGAGGCAGCAGAGCAAGGGGCAGCAGAGCAAGGCGGCAGCAGAGCAAGGCAACCTTCGATTGTTGATGTTGGTCTGCGAAAATCCATTACATGAGCTGTGGCATTCCGATCCAATTCGGATCTTATTCCTATCCATTCCCGAATTTCTTCAAGAAACTGTTGGATTTTGAGGGTGGTTTTAGTGATCTGACCTGCTGCATAGTTTCCTCGAGACGTCTTTTACGCTCTTTGGACTCGAAAGGAAGCATGCATGAAGAAACATAAGGCACGGTTCATGGAATTTACCGGCATCTCTCTTGTCGCGGCTTTGGCATTAGCAGCGGTAACGATGCTCTACACTCCTGCATTTTCATCAGAACCTCCTACCGCAGATAACTCCGGACAAGTCGAAATCGTTCTGTCGAGCGATCTTCCCACCCTAACCCGCGGTCTTGCCGTGTATTCCCTTTCCGACGCACGCTTCGGCATTTACACCGACTATCAGTGCGACGAACTGGTGACCGAGCTTTCAACCGACGAAAACGGACACGGCGTCTCAACCCCTCTTTCTCCAGGTAGATATTTCATCCGTCAGACCCAAGCCTCAACAGGCTACGCGCTATCAGATCACCTCTATCAAGCAGATATTGCAATCGGCAAATCGACATCGATCCTCGCCTATGAAACGCCCCGTTATTCTTCCCCCGAGACTGTGCTTTATGAAACAAATGCCGAAACAGGAGCCGCAGCGAACGTTGGAGGATCAAAGCTCGAAGGTGCCGAATACGCCATCATGTATTACGACATCGCAGGCGACGAATCGCCTTTGAACGGCCCAACTCGCACTTGGACCATCACGACCGACGCATCTGGCGAAGCGCGTCTCTCAGATAAATATCTCTCAAACGGTTCGCCCTTTTTTAAAGGACCGCAAGATCAGCCTATTTTGCCTATAGGACGCTATGTTGTCAGCATGGTCAAAGCGCCCGTCGGCTATGCGCGCTCCAACGTCTCTTTCGTGCGCAATGTGTCCTCCGACCTTGCTACGCAGACAGATTGCCTCTGCTCTTTTGATCCATTTGTCGTTGATCTGCAGGTCATCCGAGGGAATGTCTGCTTTCGTAAAATCGACGAGAACAACAAACCACTTATGGGAATACCCTTCCTGCTTTCATATGCCAACGACGAGGCGGGGTTAGTGGAAAGCCATGTAGTGGTTACCAATGAAAACGGAGACTATTTCTCTGATTCGGCATACATCTCCCACTCTATCAACACCAATGGAAACGATGCAGCCGCCCTGCCCAATGCCGATTCGACGTTGAGCATCGACGACAATAAGTTGACCTCGAATGCTGGAACCTGGTTTTCATTGGACAGCAGCGGCCAAAGTTGCCTACCACACGACCAGTTCGGAGCCTTGCCATATGGGTCCTACATGCTCCAAGAGCTCCCGTGCAAAGCAAACCAGGGAATGAATCTGGCAACCGTACAGTTCTCAATCTTCCGCGATGACTTTACCGTGGCGCTTGACCATATCGTCGACACCGTGCCAAGCATCGCCGGAAGCACATCTGACGCGAAAGATGGAAACAAGCTTATAGCCCCAGACCAAAAATCGAGCATCGTCGATGAGGTCAACTTCCACAATCTTATTGTTGGGAAAGAATACACGCTTACCTGTACTGCGGTTTTGATGAGCACCGGCAATCCGCTGCAAGACGAAGGCGGCTCGGCTGCGGTCTTCACCAAAACATTTTCTCCTTCGGAAAAAGAAGGGATTATCGATGCGCGTATCAACGTCGACACATCGTCGCATGCAGGAGACCAGGTAATCATCTATGAGGAGTTAAAGTCAGCCGACGGTATGACGATTTCGAATACCGATGAAAACGCGACATCAAATACCCTCGATATAGAGCCGATCGTTACCGCAAGCGCCCGTGACAAAGGTGACGAGGACAAGTACATCATGGGTTCGGACGTGACGATTGCCGAACGAATTACATATACCGGTCTCAAGCCCGGCGTCACATACATTGCAACCTGTACGCTTGTAGACAAAGCAACGGGCAACACGCTGCGCGACGCGCAAGGAAAAACTATCGAAGCGTCCCGCACGCTCATCCCCGATTCAACGCAAGGTGACATCGAGCTTTCGCTCGACATTGACGCTACAGGCATTGCAGGCCATGACATTGTCGTATTCAGCGCACTGAATAACGAAGACTCTTCTCCAATCGCTTTGAACCAGGACATTGAAAATGAGACGCAGACCATCAAGACGGTAAAACTGACTTCAAGCGCTTCTGACAAACTTGACGGCGACAAACGCTTTGACTCGAATGCTAGCGAAGTGAGCATTATCGATACCGTAGAATACGCGAACCTCGTGCCGAAAGAACAATATGAGATACATGGCGTGCTCATGGACAAGGAAACCGGGACCGCACTGCAGGCCTCTGGAAAACCCGTAAGCGTTTCTGCTAAATTCGTGCCCGATGAAGTCTCGGGATCTACCGATGTCGAATACACTTTTGATGCAAGCAAACAGACAAGCGATGTTCTCGTCGCCTTCGAAACACTCGAGCATGAAGATAAAGTCATCGCAGAACATGCAGACCTCGAAGACGTCGCTCAAACTGTCACCAGCGAAGAGATCATTCCAGAAACCCAGCTCGCCGCTGCGATTGATTCAGGTGCCCAGCAAATGGCGACAACAGGGCCTTCGGGTAAAAGCAGCGTGGCAAGCACCGGAGATTCAAGCAATATGGCACTTTTTGCTGCGTTCATCATGCTGGTCATAGCAAGCGCCTGCGTTGTCATAGCCGCGAAGCACCGCAGGCATATCCTGAATGTCACAGACGATAAATAGGGGTAATAAAAAGCACGCGTCTTTCGTTATCTGCGAAAGGCGCGTGCTAAATGTACGAAAAAGCGAGGATTAGTCCTCGTCGAGAGCTGCTGCAATCTCTTCAGTAATATCCATCGTGCTATAGACATTCTGAACGTCGTCAAGCTCTTCGAGTCGATCGATCAGACGCTGCACTTTCTTCGCGTCAGAGACCTCGACGGCCATAGGGTTCGTCGGCTCGAAGATGAGCTCTGCGCCCCTGACCTCGATACCCTGAGCCTCGATGCCGCTCTTTACGTCCATAAGCTCACCTGGGGCGGTATAGACAACCCATTCCTCGCCAGCGTTTTCGTAATCTACGCCACCGGCCTCTGCAACTGCCATCATAAGCTCGTCTTCATCGGCGCAAAGCTCTTTATCGATGGTAACCTGCCCCTTGCGCTCGAATTGGAACGCGACAGACCCATTCGCACCAAGATTGCCGCCCGCGTGCGAAAAAGCACTTCGAACATCGGCAGCTGTACGATTGCGGTTATCGGTGAGGCAGTCGACATACACGCCGATACCGGCAGGACCATAGCCTTCGTATGTAACCTCTTCGAAGTTTGCCGCGTCCGCGCCGGAGCCGAATGCCTTATCGATAGCGATCTTGATCTTATCCTTCGGCATCGAATAGCCCTTGGCCTTGGCAATAGCGGCCGCCAAGGAAGCATTGTTGTCCGGGTTGGGATCGCCACCCTGCTTAGCTGCGACGGTGATGATACGGCTGAGTTTCGAGAACATCGCAGAGCGCTTCGAATCCTGCGCAGCCTTACGATGCTTGGTGGTTGCCCACTTAGAATGTCCGGACATGTAAAAACCTTCCTGTGCTATTGGTACGACCGCAGTATTCTAGCACTACCCCCGTCGTCCGTGTAGGTATGTCAGCTCAGACACCACCACACGCCCGTAATTGGGAGATATGGCTATTCGTCCTTGCCAGATTCTTCTGAAGCGGGCGCATCAGGCAAACCAACTTGAGGAAGTTTGGTTTTACACACCCATACCAGCAGGCAAATGCCCACGAGTATCATCGGGAGCGAGAGAAGCTGCCCCATCGTTCCCCACGTTCCGAAGAAATAACCGATTTGAACATCGGGAAGGCGCACGAATTCGATGAGGATGCGAAACAGGCCATAGAGAATCAAGAAGATTCCGAGGAACGTGCCACGCGGGCGCGCAGGATCGTTTTTTCTGGAAAGCGCGAACATGACCAAGAAAATGACGACACCTTCAAGCAGCGCTTCGTACAATTGAGAAGGCTGATACATGATTCCCGATCCCGTGAAATCAACGCCGACAGGCCATGACGTCGGTGCCCCATATAGTTCCCCATTGATGAAGTTTGCGCAGCGGCCGAACAAGAGGCCCAAAGGCACAGCGCACGATACAAGATCGGCAATGGAAAGAAACGGCATCTTGTACACACGGGAATAGATGACTCCGGCAAGCACGACACCGATGAGGCCTCCGTGGAATGACATTCCGCCGTTATTAACCGCAAATATCTCTATTGGGTGCCCAAGATAATAACCGTCACCGTAGAACAGGCAATAGCCAAGACGAGCGCCGATGATAACACCAAAAGCGCAATAGCAGATGAACACGAGGACGTCGTATGAAGAGAAACGCAGTTTCCAGCGTTGGGCATAGCGATATACGACAAGACCAGCGCACGCAAACCCTAAGACATAGGCAAGACCATACCAGCGCACGGAAAGAGGCCCGATGGCAAAAAGGACTGGATCTATCGATTGGAATATCTCGTTCAACATACTTGCAATAGTATCACGAAAGGGCCTGCTCTCCGCAGAATACGATGTAGCAGATAATCGCCGTCAATTTATGTCATTTACAACATGTTTCTGAACATTATTTTTATTCAATACAATGTGGACCTGGAGTACCATAACCATCGAAGAAAAGCGTGCCCCTGCAAATGCGCACTTGAAGGCACTTGTGCTCATTTCGACAGGTCGCATATACGGCTCGAGAGGACCTCTAGGCTGTGTATACATTCGTTGCTGAATTTTTAGCGCTTGTCATACTCGCAATCATCATCGCAAGCGCCGGAACGGGCAAGCACGTGAAAACAGGCAGTAAGCGCTATTTTCGAATCGCTGTGCTCTTCAATATCATCTCTATTCTTCTCGATGGTGTATATATTTGGGGATATAGGCAAGGATCCCTTCTTCCCCTGTGGTTTCACTATGCCGTATTGACCTTGTACTGGTTTGCAAGCTTCTTCATGCTCTATGCCTATACGCTCTATGTATTGGCTTGCATCAAGAAACGCGTCGGCAAAACCCGCATGCTTGACATTGCGACCAGCGTTGCGACGGCCGCAACGCTTATCTCTTGCGTGGTAACGATAAGCAGCCTCTTTACCCATCACATGTTCTACCTCGATTCAGCGCTGCTCTATTGCCACGGCCCACTTTGGGCAGTCGGCTATGTGCAGCTTGGCATATCGATCACGGTCGTAACGCTCTGTTCCATACGGTTTCGTTCAGAAATCGGAACGTCCATCAGAAGAATCCAGGCGATTGGATCCCCCGCCGTTATTATGCTTTTTATTTTTCAGGCCTTGTACCCGACTGTCGTCATGATTGGAACAGCAGGCACATGCTTTGCCCTGGTGTCGCTGCTTATGTTGCAACGAAACAGCATCGAGACAGACCACCTAACCGGCCTTGGAAATCAGAATGATTTTCTCGCTGAAAGCTCAACCTGGAAAAGACGCGGTAACCCCAAACGTATTATCGTCATTTTCTTCGACCAGATTCGTGCCATAAACGTGACGTATGGATCAGCCCAAAGTGATCACATCTTAAGAGATGTCGCCGAATGGGCGTGCGAAAAATGCCTGCGCGATAATATTTACCGTATTTCGCCTACTTCATTTGCTCTTGTATACCCAGATTGCACACCTGGAGAAGGCGATCGTATCTTTGCTTCGATTCAAAAGGAGCTTCCCAAGTCATTGAATATCAATGGCAAAAACCTCCCGCTTTCTGCGAGCTTCATCGATTACATGGCCAATGACAGCGCAACCCCCGAACTCGTACTTGAGCGCATCGAGTATGCGCACGGAAAAATGCTCTCAATCGAAATATCAACAATGCGCGTCGACGACAGAATGGTCAAAGAATTCGAAGAAAAGAAGGAGCTTACCGCCTATCTTGAGAATTCAGTTAAAGAACATCGTTTTATGGCATATGTTCAGCCCATTTTCTGTGTTCGCTCGAATACACTCCTTTCCGGAGAAATCCTCTGTCGCCTGCAAGGACCCGACAATTCAATTCTCTCCCCCGCGCGTTTCATTCCCATTGCCGAAGAGAGCCGCCTTGTCACAGATATCAGCAGGCAAACTCTTGAAGACGTCTGCTGGTTTTTGAGCAACAGCCCGAACGAACAGGCGGCCTGCGTTTCCGTGAATCTTTCGATGCAACAGCTCATGGACGCTAGATTTGTTGATGAGCTCGAGTCAATGCTTGCTACGTATAATATAGAGCGCGGTCAGCTCGCACTTGAAATCACCGAGCGCATGCTCGTAAGCCGTGATACGCGTGTCGAATGTTCAATCGAGCGCCTGCGATGCCTTGGCTACGTCTTCTTGATGGATGATTTTGGAACGGGCTATTCAAATATCGAGGCTATGATGGGCTTCCCCTTCGAGAAGATCAAGATTGATAAAAGTATCGTTGACCTTGGACGCGATGATGACTACGAGTCTCTGAAAACACTTATTCGCCTCATGCACAATAATGGTTTTGAAACGGTAGTCGAAGGCGTTGAGACCAAAGAGCAGGCAGCACGCATCATCGCATGCGGTGCCGACTATATCCAGGGATTCTTCTATGCCTGCCCCATGCCACTTGAGAGCTACACGGATTTTCTAAGCTCCTGGCAACTGCCTTTTGAAGTCTCGCAATCCTTTGCTTAGCCAACAGCGGCGCGTTCGCTGATTCGTTCCATCTGAGTAATGACTGTTACTCCCCAGACCGGGCTCGAGCAATAGATAGCCGCAAGAGAACTTACCGTTGGCGCCGTCGCAAGTCCCGTCGTCGATGTGGCCATACCCTGATGCCATGCCTCAATCGCTTCATCCCACGATGACCAGCCCTTGGCAAGATTGTATGGATCGCTATCTGCAGCGCCCCAGCCCCAAGCGTTATAGGGCTTGATACATATTCTTCCGCCACTTGACTCCGCAATGCTTACAGCCGCACATAGACGTGGGTCGATCTTATATCGATACGCTTCTGTTGCAATCTTCTTCCCATATCCGTTAAGGGGAGAAGACCCCATCTGCACGCTGTAATCTGCATAGAATGCGTCGATTGCATCGCCCCATTTTTGAACGAAAGCGGCTTCATTCATGGAAAAATCTATGCCCTGACCATAGGATATCGCCCCGTTCGTGCCCGAAAGCGCGTCGAGCTCATCATACCAGGCGCCCACAGATCCTTCTGCATCTCCAATAACCGAAGAATCAGACGCGAGCGTGGAGATGATGCGGCTTTTGCCTTCTGCAACGCCCTCAAGGCTCGTGTCAAGGGAATCGGTGATAGAACGCGTGTCATTGACGGCTTGTCTACCCAAAGAGCTGCATCGTTCTATTTCATATGCGGCGGCATTGACATTGGCAACCACATCGTCGACATTACGGCGCGCCTTCGCGTACAGAGCGCCATACGATGCCTGCTCGGCTTTAAGCAATTTGAGCTGCGAGCGTGCAGTATCGATTATCTCTTGTTCAGACTCGATGACTATGCGCAGCATATAGGGGCGAGCTTCGATATCATCAAATGACGCTACGCCGACCATAACCGCGAGCAGGCCATATCCATCGCCAAAGGCGAGCTCGAGATTCGCAGCGTCGATTATCGACTGGGCTCTTTGCATGTCCTGTTCTATATCATCAATAGCTTTACCAGCGGATTCTCGCTTCTGCTTATATGTCTTGAGCTCAACTGCACGTTTACTATATTCGGCGTACGCGGTGCTGAAGCGCGATTTGAGCCCTGCAAGCTCACCGGCCCGTGTATTGGCACTGGCGAGAGCCTCATCAGCCTTGGAAATCTTTTGAAGTGCTTCTTGAACAGCAGTTTCGGCTGCAGGTTGCGCTGCAGTATCCTGATCGGCCGACTGCGCGCTCTCTTGTGATTGATTCTGCTTCGATGCAGAACTATTAGCCGATTCTGGCTTGTCGCCCGTCGAAGAGCTAGCCACATTGCTCGACGAACTTTCGGAAACATCTGTAGTGGGAGCTTGGGTCGTTTGATTTTCAGCATCCGACCCGTTCGATATCTCTGGATCGGCAACAGCCCTAACACTTGCAATAGGAACGAAACACGCTGTCATAAGTGCAACGCACAACACGAAAACGAGGCAGTACCTCGCAGTCATACGAAATGTGGCGTTGCTTCCCATAACGATGAAACGAACCCTTCTGCTCTAAGCACGTTGTGCCCGCAAGTCATGCGCTGATTATGCCACTGCCCCTCCCTATCAAACTACCCCCAACTTTCATACAAAATTCGGTAATGCTTCTAATCGATATCGGAACAAAATCCGATGTTATTCGGAATAGAGCACGTCATGCAATGGACCTCTCGCATCCATCCCCAACAATCAAGGGCTACCTTCCCTGCAAATCCCTTCCCTGCAAATCGAGCTGAGGAGGTTGACCAGTCTCTATGATTTTGATGAGCTGAGACTCATCGAGCGTTGGTATACCCAGCTCCTGTGCCTTGCGCAATTTGCTGCCAGCTCCCGGACCTGCAACGACAAAAGAAGTTTTCTTGCTCACGCTGCTTGATGCCTTGGCGCCATATTCGCGCAGCCTATCTTCAGCAGCGGTACGGTCATATGCCTCTAAAGAACCTGTCAACACAAAGGTAAGACCCGCAAGCGTCTGCGGCTTGGCATCGCTTGCGTCCGTTTTCATCTGCAAGCCTACATCGCGAAGACGTTCGACAAGCTCACGGTTATCTTCTGTTTCAAAGAATTCGACAACGCCTTGGGCAACGACCTCGCCTATGCCTTCCACCTGGCAAAGTTCTTCAACTGAAGCACCGATAAGACCCTCGATATCCCCAAACGCCCGCGCAAGCGCTTCAGCTGTCGTCTTGCCTATATTGCGGATACCCATGCCGAAGAGCACGCAATCAAACGGTTGGGCTTTTGAAGCCTCGATCTGCTCCACGGCCTTTGTCGCGTTCTTGACGCCAAATACGCGCGGAGAACCATCCTTCTTCACATCACCCGTCGTCACATTCGCAAGCGTTGCGACATCGAGTTTGTAAAAATCGACAACATCCTTGATAAGTCCCGCAGAAACCAGATTCTCGATGATCTTCGTCCCCAAGCCATCGATATCCATTGCCGCCCGACTCACCCAATGTTCGAGCCTCGTCTGTAACTGCGCAGGGCATTCGACACTGTCACAGCGCAAAAAAGCGCCATCACGATAGACCGGCGACCCGCAACTGGGGCATGTCTGAGGCGCCATCTGAGCTATAGCCCCTGGCGGCCGTAACGAAGGCACCGCACCTACGACCTCGGGAATTACATCTCCCGCTTTATGGATGATGATGGTGTCTCCCACGCGCACGTCTTTGCGCGCGAGCTCATCATAGTTATGCAACGTCGCGCGAGACACGACAGACCCGTCGACAACCGTAGGATCGAACTCGGCAACCGGCGTGAGCACGCCCGTACGTCCAACCTGGACCGCGATATTGCGCAATATCGTCGTTTTTTCCTCAGGAGGAAATTTGAAGGCTATCGCCCATCGGGGCGCCTTCGCGGTAAATCCAAGGTCGTTCTGGATTGCGAATTCATCGACCTTGACGACGACACCATCTATATCGTAATCAAGACTATCGCGATTCTCGAGAGCATGCTTGCAGAACTCGTGTACCTCGGCTTCGCTTCCCACAACACGGATATTGGGATTGACGACAAATCCTGCCTGCTTGAGCCAATCAAGGAATTCGTGCTGACTTCTAACAGGCAATTGGGCCTGATCGGCAATCGCATAGATAAACGTCGCCAGATCGCGTTGCGCCGTTACGCTCGCGTCCTTTTGACGCAACGACCCAGCAGCGGCATTCCTGCAATTCGCAAACGGCTTTTTGAGCGCAATTTT
>CAYSZR010000052.1:0-13593 GCA_964435565.1 uncultured Coriobacteriaceae bacterium | reverse complement strand
AAGTCTCTGACCTGCATGTTTACTTTTCAAATCTTTATCATACTCAGAGATAACTTGCGAAATCATACAAACAGTCGTTTTTTACGCATGCGCGGTAATTTTCAAGTGCTCGATAAGCATATCAACGCCCCGCAAATAGCCCGCAGGCCCAAGTCCTTTGATCTGGCCGATACACGCGTCAGCCAAAACCGAATGACGTCTAAACTCTTCACGTGCGGCGATATCAGAAATATGCACCTCGACAACCGGCGTCGTTACCGAGGAAATCGCATCATGAATTGCATAGCTGTAGTGCGTATGCGCCCCGGGGTTATACACGATGCCATCATAGAGGCCTTGGGATTCCTGAATCTTATCTATCAGCAGCCCCTCGTGATTTGATTGAAAGCAGTCCATCTGTGCACCGTGATCGAGCGCATAGGCCACCGTCGCAGCTTCAATCTCGTCAAGCGTCGTAGTCCCGTATACATCTGGTTCGCGCTGTCCAAGCAAATTGAGATTGGGACCGTTCATAAGCAGCAGCTTCATTGTTGCCCCCACATCTTGCCATCATTCTTTTGAATCAGACGCTCTTTAGCGGCGCACCACGCCTTAAGGTGTTCCATGACCGTTTCATCGGGCACCGTGCAAAGCTCCCAACTGGCAATATCGTTAAGCAGCACGAATCTGGCATGTCCGCCCCGCGCCTTCTTGTCCCCCTTTATGAGATTGAAGAGCCTCTCGGGTTGAGAAGTCCAAGGGATCGCCGGCAGGCCGAGCCTGTCAAGAATCGCATCAGTGGCCTTCACGACGCTTATGTCACAACCAAGCACCTCGACCGAAAGGCGCGCGGAAAAGCGCATGCCTTCAGCCACGGCACGTCCATGCGCAATCGTGCCATAACCTGCAGCATTCTCAATTGCATGCGCAAGGGTGTGCCCATAATTAAGGCACTCGCGCTTGCCGGCACTTTCAGTAGTGTCCGAGGCAACGACAGAAGCCTTGAATTGGGCGGTCATGTAGACGATTTCCTCGAGAAGTTCGGCATCATGTTCCATAAGGCCGTCTGCATTGGTACGCAGCCATTCGTAAAAGGAGCGTCGCGGCGCCACGAACGCGCTTTTTGCTATCTCTGCAAAGCCGTTTGCCCAATCTTCGGGCAAAAGCGTTTTGAGGCATCGGATGTCAGAGCACACGAAGATCGGCTGGTGGAATGTACCCACCAGATTCTTTCCGCTGGCAAGGTTGACCGCGGTCTTGCCGCCGATAGAAGAATCGACCATTGCAAGAAGCGTCGTAGGTACCTGGATGAAGTCGACCCCGCGCATATATGTCGACGCGACAAACCCCGCCAAGTCGCCAACCACACCGCCGCCACAGGCGACGATAAGGTCGTCGCGGGTGAATCCGTATTGCGAGATGGTTTCCCACAGCTCGCCGGCAAGCGCAAGCGACTTCGAATTCTCGCCCGGGGCGACGAGCAGGTCGCTCACCGCAAATCCAGCTTCTTCCAGGCGCTTCTTCACCAGTTTTCCGTAAGCCGGTCCTACGTTCTCATCGGAAATCACGAGCGCGCGTTCGCAGTCCTTTAAATCACGCACCGTGGCGCAGAACGCCGAAAGCGCACCGCTTCCTATGCGAATGTCGTAATTATCCCCACTCGGCAGCACCACATGGATGATTCGATCCCTGCTCATAGCAGTCCCCTCTTTTCAAGCTCTTCCACACAGAGACAGGCAACCTTATAGACGCTCATGCCCGACGATTTGATAGTTATATCGGCCACCTCACGATACCATGGAAGCCGTTCCTGATATATTTCCTCGACGGGAAGAGGGCCCGAGAGCATCGGGCGCGTCTCAGGTCGCGAAATACGCGAAATCGCCTCCTGGACCGGTACATCAAGAAAAACAACAGTACCCAACTCTTTGAGTATAGGCCGATTAACCGGATTGCAGACGATACCGCCCCCGCACGATATGATGGATCGCCGCTCGCAGGCAAGCCCGGCAAGCGTTTTGGTCTCGATCCGCCGGAACCCCTCCTCGCCTTCATCGGCAAAGATCTGCACGATCTTGCGATGCTCGATCGCCTCGATGCGATAATCGATGTCTATAAGGGACATGCCTGTGATCTTGGACATCTTGCGCGATACGCTCGTCTTGCCCGAGCCCATAAACCCGACAAACAGGATATGGTCATTGCAGACTTCGCTTGTCATCGGGCAATACGCTCCATATAGGCATCGCGCGCCGCAATGATGTCGTCTAGGGCATCGCAACCGAATTTCTGAAGATAGGCATCGGCCAAGACGAACGCAACTTCTGCCTCGGCGACCACTCCGGCAGCGGGCACAGCGCACACATCAGAGCGTTCCTTTGATGCCTCGACTCGATCGAGCGTATCGGTATCGATAGTATCAAGCGGTTTTGACATGGTTGGGATGGGCTTCATTGCCGCGGTGATGACGAGCTGTTCGCCATTGGTCATTCCGCCTTCCAAACCACCTGCATTGTTATGGTTGCGAAAATACCCGCGTGTCTTGTCATAAAGAATGGAATCGTGGACCTGGCTTCCCGGACGTCGTGCAGCCTCAAAGCCCAAACCGAACTCGACGCCCTTGATAGCGGGAATCGAAAAAAGCGCAGCTCCAAGCCGCGAGGTTAGTCGATCACGTCCCGATGCATAACTGCCCAAGCCAGCAACAAGCCCTTGCGCGACAACCGTGAACTCGCCGCCCAACGATTCTCCTGCGGCTTTTGCTTCATCGATTCGTGCCTTCATCTTCGTCGTAGTTGCCTTATCTGGACAGCGGCAATCGCTTGCTTCCACCACGACGCGATCGATTACGGCATCCTGCGGCATCTCGACATCGCCAATGCGTCTGACATAGGAATACACCTCGACGCCAAGCTCTGCGAGCAAGGCCTTCGCAACGCCCCCTGCAGCCACGCGAGCAGCGGTTTCACGCGCGCTCGAACGCTCGAGAATATCGCGGGCGTCATCGGTGCCGATTTTCATCATGCCCACAAGGTCGGCATGCCCTGGGCGCGGATGCGTCTCGCGCACAAGGCCCGCAGGCGCATCGCCGTCTATAGCCATGCGGTCTTCCCAGTTAACGAAATCGTCGTTGACGACCTGCAGCGTGACGGGTGTACCGAGCGTCGTCGAAAAGCGAACGCCGGAAAGAATCCGAACGGAATCGGTCTCGATTTTCTGACGCGCTCCGCGACCGTATCCGCCTTGGCGGCGAGCAAGGTCATGGTCGATAACATTCGACTTGATATGCACGCCTGCAGGAACACCAGTCACGACCGCCGTCAGTGCCGGTCCATGCGATTCCCCCGCCGTCACGAATTCCATGTTCTCACTCCATATTCCAAAACCAACCTGAAAGCCCTTGATATAGGCTATGCCACTTCGTCAAGACCGTCTGAACGGTCCGCAGACTCCAAACGTGCCCGTTTCGCCTCTTCTTCCTCGCGCGCAAGCACGATATTCGTCGCGGCTATCGCGCACTCGAGCATGCCTTCATCAGGCGGATTGGTCGTGAGCCGCTGCATTTGCATACCCGGCCACAAAATAATGCGTACCAGCAGGTTATCGGGATGCGAACCGGCCCATTTGACCGTAATCTCATAGGAAACACCAGCGATGATAGGCATCAAGACGATGCGTGTCAAAATAACGAGCAGAAAGCGCAACGGTCCGTCTTGAACCCCCGTCAGATCGACAAGTGCGTTGATGGGCTGACCAAGCGCGGTGTAGATGAAGATAGCGATGAGCATCACCATGATCATGAACGCCGTTCCACAACGCACGTGCAGGCGCGGATACTTCATCGCGTTTTCCGGCGTCAGTGCCTCGCCATGCTCGTAGCAATGAATCGTCTTGTGTTCGGCGCCATGATAGGAAAACATGCGCTTGATATCCTTCATCAGGCTTATCAACCAGATGTAGACGATGAAGATAGCGACGCGGAGTATGCCGTCAAAAATATTCCACGCAGCCGAATTCATTGTTTGTTCGCCCAGAATCAAATTGCTTAAAGCCGCAGGCAAGACGATAAAAATGACGATACCCAGCACGATGCCGATTACCATCGATACAGCCATCATCGCCCCCATGCCGCCACCTGATTCCTTTTTGGCATCGGGCGTAGCGGGGCTTTCCTCGGAAAGTGCCTCAGAACAAGACGGGGTATCTGCATCCTGCGCGTCTTCCCCTTCTTCCTCATCCCAATCATAAGCGTGCTCGCTCGAGATGCTCAGCGCCTTGTATCCCAGGGCAAGCGACTCGACGAACGCCGTGCACCCGCGGATGATAGGCCAGTACATCCAAGCGTTTTTCTTGCGTCCACTCGCAAGATCATGCTCTTCGGTATAGATAGCGCCATCGGGTTCGCGTACGGCAACCGCCCAGTTATAGCGCCCGCGCATCATGACGCCCTCGATAAGAGCTTGCCCACCAATATGCGTACGGCACTGGACATCGCTGTCAGCAGCAAATGCCTTGCGTGATTCGCCCAAACCTACAGCTCCACTCTATCCCATGGTTCGCCGCAGCTCATCTTGCCCTCTGGACAAGCGCCCTGCACACAACCAGGGCCCGCCTGTTTGAAGATAAGCGGCGCTGTGGGGCGAACCAATTCGAGCATCTTGCATGCAACCTCGCGAATTTCCCACTGCGCGCGGTTACAGCAACGCACATTGAAGAAATGCAGCAGTTCGCGGATGTTCATGGTCACGACGATCTTGGTCTCGCAGGCGTTCGGCAGCAGATAGCGCGCGTCTTCAGCTGGAACACCGAGCTTAACGAGGTCTGCATAAGCTGCAAACGCCGCGTTGGCGGCTTTGTCGAAAGCCTCTTGGGCACCAGCATCCTCGACGCTTTTGGGGCGAATGAAGTCAGGTTCGTCCTTGAAGGTGACATACCGCTGCGATTGCTGGTTAAACGATGCCAGACGATGACGCACCAACTGATGCGTCATAGCGCGTGAAACACCATCGATGGCAAACGTATAGCTCGCATGCTCGAGCGTCGAATAATGGCCGCTCCTAAGAATGGTGTGCAGCACGCGGCTGATATCTTCATCGGAAAGGGTCTCCATGAGCTCGGAAGCGCCCACCGGCGCATAGCATAACCGCGCGGCGGTAGCGACGGCGCGTTCGGGATCGGGCGTATGATAAAGCATTTCGACATTCATGGACGATTCCTTTCTCTCGGCCGCATTGGACGGCATATACCGAACCAAAGCTTATTCGCATCATACTAAACAAAGAAGCGCCGCCTCCGAAGGAGACGGCGCAATGATTACCGAATCGTCTAAATTACCCTACTCGGCGGTCTCTTCTGTAGTCTCTTCAGCGACCGTTTCGGCAGGAGCCTCTTCAGCAGCGGGCTCGGCAGCAACGGGCTCGGCCGTCTTTTCCGCCTTAGATGCTTCCTTTGCGGCCTTATCCGCGTACTTCTTGGCGCGCTCTTCCTTAGCTGCTTGCTTTGCAGCACGCTCTTCAGCTGCCTTAGCGGCTACTTCTTCAGCAGCAGCGAGCTTGGCTTCCTTTTCGGCTTCTTTCTTCGCCTTAAGCTGCTCGGCGGCAGAGCCGAACTTATTCGAGAAGCGCTGGACACGTCCGCCGGCGTCAACCAGTTTCTGCTGGCCGGTGAAGAACGGATGGCACTCATTGCAGAGGTCCACAACGAGCTCGGGCTTCGTGGAGTGAGTCTTGAAG
Source organism: uncultured Coriobacteriaceae bacterium (assembly GCA_964435565.1). GTDB lineage: Bacteria > Actinomycetota > Coriobacteriia > Coriobacteriales > QAMH01 > QAMH01. The sequence continues at coordinate 7,882 of CAYSZR010000052.1, read as the reverse complement.
GTGTTGCCGCAGCTGCAGCGTACCGTGCACTCAACGTATTCGGGATGGATATCGAGTTTCATATAATTGCTCCTTGCACGTGCCTTAGTTTCCGACCAAGGCATCTAAACAGACTGATAGATGATACCAGTCTCCCCCTCACATATCCAGACCTATTTTTCGCATAAAAAGAAATTGCTCTGACATGCGCCGGACGGGAACATCCCCTGCGCAGTGACGTGGTATCCTTATTCGAGCATACTGTTGGGGTATATGGGAACCAGGATGACTGAATACAGACGTAGCAATTCGGACAGGAACGGCAAACAACGGCAACACAGCACTTCACCAGCGACTTATCATCGCGACGCGAACCGCTACCAGAGCCGACCGCAGACACGGCCAGGATCGAGCTCCCGGCAAAGACCCGCGCATAGCGCATATTCTCCTGCCCATTCGCGGCAGACGCGCAAACAACAGCCTCGTCCCAAGCTGCCCATCGTATTCGCTTTAATCCTCCTCAGTATCTTAGTCATATGCGCCGTGTGGTTTATCGCTTGCTCGAGCACGAGCTCCCACCAAGACGAGCAACCAAGCAGTGCAAGCGCTTCTACCGCTTCGAGCAGCTCGTCGTCGAGCAGCTCAAGCACAAACGACAGCGCCCTGACGACGAATGAACAAAACCGCGCCCTGACAAGCTCGAGCGCAAACGACGTCAAGCCAACGAAAAAGGTCGTCTACCTTACCTTTGATGACGGACCTTCCGAATATACGCACAAAATCTTGGACACGCTCGATAAATACGGAATCAAAGCGACCTGGTTTATCTTGGGTAACACAGGGCATATTGACTATGTCAAAGATATCTGGGACCGCGGCAACCAGATTGGTCTGCATTCACAGGAACATGACTACAATAAGATTTACGCGAACACGGATAATTTCGTTGCCGATATCCAGGGAATCGGCAAAGTCGTAAGCAGTTACATCGGCTTCACTCCCACGCTTATCCGCTTTCCCGGGGGCAGCAACAACGGCTACAACGCCGGAAAAGCCGACTCGTTCAAGAAAGCGGCCGCTGCACAAGGCTGGCATTATTTTGATTGGAATGTAAGCATCGGTGATTCGACGCAAACACCGTCTGATCCAGACGTGCTCTTCAATAATATTGTCGAAGAATCCCAAGGCTGCAACTCTTGCTGCGTCCTCATGCATGATTCCGACTTCAAACCCACAACCCCTGACGCCCTTCCCCGCATCATCGAGTACTATCAATCGCAGGGCTTTACCTTCGATGTGCTCGCCGCCGATAGCTACGGATACCACTTCTAAAACGAGCACAATGAAAAGCGGCACCTGCATATCAGCAGATGCCGCTTTTTCGACGTTCGTGTGATTTTTATTACAGGCTTGCAGCTGCTTTCGATGCCTTGCGTGCCGATTTGACCAGAAATTCTCTGTTCGTCTCTGTCGCTTTGAGCGATTGAACGAGCATTTTCATCGCGCGCTCGGTATTGTTCATGTTCGCGAGCAAGCTGCGCACGCCCCGTACCAGCGGCGCTTCTTGCGGATCGATGAGCAGCTCCTCTTTACGCGTACCGCTTGCAACCGGATCGATAGCCGGGAAGATTCGCCGATCTGCCAGTGCGCGGTCAAGCTTGAGCTCCATATTGCCCGTGCCTTTGAACTCTTCGAATATGACTTCGTCCATCTTAGAGCCCGTGTCGATAAGAGCCGTTCCCAGGATGGTGAGCGAGCCGCCGAACTCGATATTGCGAGCAGCGCCAAGAAAACGCTTGGGCGGATACAGCGCCGTCGAATCGACACCGCCGGAAAGGATACGGCCACTTGCCGGCTGGCTCAGATTGTACGCGCGCGCAAGGCGCGTGATGGAGTCGAGCAAGATGACGACGTCCTGACCGTTTTCAACGAGGCGTTTGGCGCGCTCGATGACAAGTTCGGCCACGGCGATATGGTTTTCGAAAGGCATATCGAAAGTCGAGGAGATGACCTCGCCGTCGATACTGCGCTCCATATCGGTTACCTCTTCAGGGCGCTCGTCGACAAGCAAGCACATGAGATGTATCTCGGGGTTGTTCGCGCTGATCGCGGCGGCGATATCCTTGAGCACCGTCGTCTTGCCCGCCTTAGGCGGCGAAACGATCAGACCACGTTGTCCCTTGCCAATAGGCGCGACCAGGTCGATAGCGCGCGCGGTGAGCGCATCTTTGCCGTGTTCCATAATCAAACGCTCATCGGGATACACCGGCGTCAGTTGAGCAAATTTCACACGATGCGTCGGACCCTCGAACGGTTCGTCATTAAGCGTGACGATAGTATTCAGCGCGGGATATTTTTCATTTTCACGCGGCGGACGCACGCGTCCCGTAATGTGGTCGCCCTTGCGCAGACCCTGGCGACGCACAGTGCTCACGCCGACGTACACGTCATGTTCGCCGGGTAAATACCCGTCAGTGCGAATGAAACCATAGCCGTCGGGCAACAGATCGAGAATGCCCTCGACCATGACGAATCCCTCTGCCTGGAGCAACGCATCATACACAGCCGACACAAGGTCATCGCGCTCGCCATACTCGGTTGGATCCACGCCCAGTTCGCGTGCTTTGACGATGATATCGTCATCCTCGAGCAAGGCCAGTTCATCGCGCGTAGCAGAAGGCACGATCTCTTTGCGCTGGTGATTACTGCGACCGCGACGGCTGCGACGGCGGCCGCGCTTGTTGTCGCGCTGGTCTTTTTCCTCGGAATCCTCTCCGGATTCGGCAGTTTCGTTTGTTTCCGTCGTCTCGGCAGGCTTATCCTCGGCTTTGCCAGCGTCCTTATCTGCTGGCTTGTCCTTGGATTCTTCCGCCTGCTTATCAGCGGGAGCACTCGATACCGCTCTGCGTCTGCGTACCGTTCTTTTATCTTTGCCCTGCGCTGCGTCTGCAGCCTGCGGCGCCTGCTCTGCGGCAGGCGTCAAGGTAAGTTGCTCTTCAGCGGCAGAAGGCGATTCTGCCGTCTTCTTTGCAGCAGTCGTCCTCTTTGCAGCGGTCGTCGTCTTCTTTGCAGCGGTCGTCTTCTTGGCAGTTGCCGCCTTTGCCGTTGTCGTTTTAGCAGCGGTCGTCGCCTTCTTGGCGGCGGTAGACGTCGTCTTCTTCTTTGCAGCGGTCGTCGTCTTCTTGGCGGCTGTCGCTGTCTTTGCAGCGGGTTTGCGCGTTGTCTTCTTGGCGGGCGTTTTCTCAACCGCCGCCTCTGCGGACTCTAGCGTCTCATCGCTCATGCGTTTTCAACTTTCTCCCAATCGGACTTGAACTTCTCCAGGCCCTGATCCGTAAGCGGGTGTACGATGCATTTCTTCATTGCGCCATACGGTACGGTCGCGATATCAGCACCCATAAGCGCCGCCTGCGTCACGTGGTTCGCCGACCTAATGGATGCAGCGATAATCTCAACAGGATGGCCGAAATCATAGTTGCCCACCGCGATGACAATATCCTCGAGCTGGCTCAGGCCATCTTCCGCGATGTCATCGAAACGACCGACAAAGGGGCTGATGTAGCGCGCGCCGGCTCGTGCCGCGAGCAATGCCTGGGGCACGCTGAACACGAGAGTCATATTCACGGCAATGCCCTCTTCGGAAAGCGTGCGCGTAGCAGCAAGGCCCTCGACGCAAACAGGAATCTTCACGACCATGTTTTTTGCAAGAGAGGCGAGCGCGCGGCCTTGTTCAACCATGCCAGCGCGATCTTCTGCCGTGACCTCACCACTTACCGGCCCGTCAACCAAATTGCAGATCTTGACCAGGTGGCTCTCGAAATCTTCGAGCTTGCCACCCGTGCGAGCATACAGACTCGGATTAGTTGTAACGCCTGCAAGAGCGCCCCATGATGCAACCTCTTCAATTTCGGACAAATCCGCGGTATCGAGGAAAAACTTCACTGTTGCTCCTTCGAACTGATTTCTCTATCGCCACTGAAACTGCATGTATGTAGGCATGGAAACATGCGAATACTGATGGGGATAAAGACTATGGAAAGGAAACTCGAGACGCTCACCGCGTCTCTTGACTTGTGACACTATAGCACGACCTGAAACGCGGTACAATACACATGTTTTGACCCCGTACTACCCGCTGCCAGCGCGTTTGCATGTTTATAAACAGGAGATGAGCATGTCCATACCACGTTTCTTCATGAAAGGCGACCTGCCCGACGGCGATGTCGTTGCACTCCCCTTCTCGGAAAAAGAGCTTCATCATATGGCTGTACGCCGTATTGAAGTCGGCGAACATATCGCCGCATGCGCGCCAGGCGGGAAATGCTGGGAAGTCGAGATAACCGCACTCGAAGAAGACAGCGTAACCGGACGCTGCATAGCAGCCTTGCCGCTCAAGCATCTCCCCAACCTCACGCTCGTCCAGGGAATCTCAAAAGGCGATCGCATGGGCCAAACCATTCGGCAAACCACTGAGCTGGGAATCCAGCGCATCATCCCCTTCTTGTCCGAGCGTACCGTCGTGCGGCTCGTTGTCGACGAGCGCGGACGTAAGGGCTCGCGTTGGCGCCGTATCGCGCTTTCAGCCGCGAAACAGTCCGGACGCAATATCCTGCCTATCGTCGATGACCCAACGAGTCTCGAAGATATCTGCCGAGAGCTTTCAGACTTCGACCGCGTCGTCATTGCATGGGAAGAAGCTGACAAGACATCTGACAATAACCCGCTATCCATTGCCGACGCACTCGAGGGTTGCGACATAGACAGCCGCGTCGCACTCGTCGTCGGCCCCGAGGGCGGATTGACCGCATCCGAGGTCGGAGTGATCAAGGAGCTTGGCAGCTTCGTCAAGGTCGTGACGCTTGGCGAGCTTATCTTGCGTACAGAGACAGCCGGTACGGTTGCGACCGCATTGTGCATGTACGAGCTTGGCGGCCTTGGAAATCATAAATAGAAGATTATCGGTTCAGTCTCGCCAAAGCGAAGCAGGTCTTCCAGCGCGTATTCGAACCCTATAAGCAGACATAAGAGCAGCTATTTCGCGATTCTATATACATACACTGGGATGCAAGGTCAATCGGGCAGAATCCGAAACCATTGCCGCTGCCCTCATTGAGCTGGGCTGGAAAGAAAATACGAGTCCGAAAGACGCGGAGCTCCTAATCGTGAACACATGCACGGTCACAGGAGAAGCAGATGCCAAGAACCGAAAGCTCATCCGATCGCTCCTGCGCGAATCCAGCGCACCCATCCTGGTAACCGGATGCGCGATCAACATCGATGGAGACTATTATGCCGATATCGACGCCAGAGTCCGTTGCGAAAAGGACAAGACGCGGCTACCGCGTCTCGCGCAAGAACTTGTTGATGGGGTCGATGCCAAGACCTCGCGCATCTTTGACGATTTGACGCTTATCGGCGTTCGCGCCGGTTCCGATGGAAATTTCAGAACGCGCGTCGATTTGAAGATTCAAGACGGCTGTAACAATGCCTGCTCATATTGCATCGTGCACACAGCACGCGGGAAAGCGCGTTCAGTGCCAGCCGTGCAAATCGTTGAACAAGCCCGTGTCCTTGCCGCGCACGGAACCAAAGAGCTTGTCCTTGTGGGAATCGATCTTGCAGCATACCAAGATACAAACTGCGACCTTGCAGGGCTTATCGGGCGACTGCAGTCAGAAACGGAAATTGCACGCATTCGCGTATCATCAGTAGAACCGCAAAGCGTGAATGATTCACTAATAGAGGCGCTTGCCACGTCAACAGGGCGTCTTTGTCGTCATCTGCATCTATGCCTGCAATCGGGCTCTTCTAAAGTGCTCGGAGAGATGAATCGGCACTATGGAACCGATGAGTTTGCGGCACTTGTCACAAATCTTCGCAACGCTGCGCCGGTGCTTTCTCTTTCGACTGACATAATCGTTGGATTCCCCGGTGAAACCGACGAGGATTTTCAGGAAAGTTGCCGGTTCATCGAACGATGCGGATTCATGCGGCTACATGTCTTTCGCTATTCCAAACGGCCCGGCACGCCCGCTGCCGCACGCTTAGACCAAGTCGATCCAGCAACAAAGTCGCAGCGTTCGAATATTCTGCGTGACCTAGGCAGACAACTCACGCTACAGGATATGCAACGACGTCTCGGCACAAGCGAGCAAATCATAGTCGAGCGTCCCGGACTGGGTACAAGCGAGTCATACCACACAGTCGCATGCAGCACAGACCTTGAGCAGGGAGCGCTGACGAAGCTTATTTTCACTGATATCGACGAACGGAATCTACGTTTTATCGGTAAGCCTGTTTAGACGAGCCGGGTATTCCCCGCAAATCGACTCCGTCCATCACGTTTTGCGCCTCAAAAATGCCCAAAATCATACAAACAGTCAGCAAAATCCTGAAAATCGCGACTGTTTGTATGATTTTAGAGGGGCGGTTTTGGGGTACCCCAAGTATCGGCCAAACCGCAACTCTCTGACCTGCGTGTTTACTTTTCAAGTCTTTATCATACTCATAGATAACTTGCAAAATCATACAAACAGTCAGAAATTTGCATCTGAGAGTCCTTATTTGCCCTACAGACACAAAAAAGGGGCCGCCAACACAGGCGGCCCCTTTCAAAAGTGGAAACAACGTGCTCGCTAGTGCCTGGTTTGCTCGAGAAGAACCTGGTTCCATTTGACCTCATCATTGATGAACGCACGATTGGGATCGTCATCCTTAAGGTCGGCCATCTTTTCCTTGAGGTCGTCAATATGGACCTTGATGGCAGTCTCGTCGAGCTCTTGCAGGGCGGCAGCGCGATCTGCGAGCACAATCACACGCTCCGCCTCAATCTGTGCATATCCGCCTGCCACAATGAAGCGCAGGGACTCTTTGCCCTCTTGCTCGGTAACGCGCACGGTACCCGATTTGAGCGTCGTCACAACAGGCTCGTGCTGAGCATAGATGCCCATCTCGCCTTCAGAGGCTGGGATGACGACGAAATTAACCTCGTCGGAATACAGTTTGCTTTCTGGAGTTACGATTTCACATTGCAGCATGGCTCACAAGCAACCTTTCTCTATGCAAGTTCCTTGGCAGCTTCGAGAACTTCCTCGATAGCACCCTTATTGCGGAATGCCTGCTCGGGAACATTGTCGAGTTCGCCATCGATAATCATCTTGAAGGACCTAACCGTGTCCTCGACCTTGACGTACTTGCCATCGATGCCGGTGAACTGCTTAGCAACATGGAACGGCTGACCCAGGAACTGCTGCACCTTACGAGCGCGGGCAACAACGAGCTTCTGCTCTTCTGAAAGTTCGTCCATACCCAGAATGGCAATGATGTCCTGCAGGTCGGTATATGCCTGGAGAATCTCCTGGACCTCGACAGCCACACGGTAATGCTCCTCGCCCACGACAGAAGGATCGAGAGCGCGGCTCGTGGAAGCAAGCGGGTCAACGGCCGGGTAGATACCGAGCTCAGCGATGGAGCGCGACAGAACCGTCGTTGCATCCAAGTGGATGAAGGCCGTTGCAGGCGCCGGGTCTGTCAGGTCGTCTGCGGGAACGTAGACTGCCTGAACAGAGGTGATAGCACCCGTTGCAGTTGAAGTAATGCGCTCCTGCAGATCGCCCATCTCTGTAGCCAAAGTGGGCTGATAGCCTACAGCCGAAGGCATGCGGCCAAGAAGCGCGGATACCTCGGAACCAGCCTGGGTGAAGCGGAAGATGTTGTCGATGAACAGCAAGACGTCCTGGCCCTGGTCGCGGAAATACTCGGCGACGGTCAAACCAGCCAGACCGACACGAAGACGTGCTCCCGGCGGCTCGTTCATCTGACCATACACAAGAGCGGTCTTGTTGATAACGCCCGACTCGCTCATCTCGAGGAAAAGGTCCGTACCTTCACGGGTACGCTCGCC
>CAYSZR010000051.1:12014-13601 GCA_964435565.1 uncultured Coriobacteriaceae bacterium | reverse complement strand
AACGCGGTGCATGCCGCGAATTCTCAGCAATCAAGGGTAGCCTTCGCTGCAAATCTCGCTGCAAATCTCGCTGCAAATCGGCGTCAATATCATCGAATTGTGATGCGTGTATAGTAGAAGCATGGAAATCTTTGGTGATGCAATGATGGTGAGCAGCTGGAAAACGGCGCCCGATAATCTGGGTGGCGAAGTTGGCGAGCCTATAACCGAACGCGAAGCGATCGAGGCCGTTAAACGTGCGCTTGACGAACATCAGGAACTGATGGAGCAGCGTCGCTTGCAGCGTTTGGGCCGCGTCAGCGAATCTCGTACCATACGAACTTGCGATGGGGTATCTTTCGAGTTCCAAACCGTGAACGACGAGTTTCAGCGTATCGTTGATTGTCAGGCGGATTGCGAACGGGTGATGATTCCCGAGACGATCGAAGGGCTTCCCGTTTTGGAGCTGGGGGTAGATGCCTGCGCGTTTATGATGAACGTGACTGAAATCATCTGCGCCGATTGTATCGAGTCCATCGGCCCCGCCGCGTTTCGGGGCTGCAATGAGCTGCGCCGTCTTGTTTTGCCGCGCAATGTCGATGTTTTTGATTCTGGCTGGGTCGCGCAATGTCGCAAACTCGAAGAGCTGGTTCTTCCAGGCATGCTTGCGTGCATGATGCCCGATGTCTTTGATGTTGAAGGGCTCAAGACGCTTGTTTTGGGTGCGGGCACGCGTGCCGTAAATCCCGGTGCGTTTGCCAAAAGCACATTGCACGAGCTGCGAATAGATTCGCAGAATCCCTTTCTTGCAACTGATGGAACGAGCGTCTTTTCTTTTGATCGTTCGTGCCTTATCGCCGCCGCCTCTCCTCGCATAGATTTTGAGATTCCCCAGGGTGTCGAGCAGATTGCCCCCAAAGCGTTTGCGTCGAGTCCAGGGCTTGAGCGTATTGCGTTTCCAGAAACGCTCGAAGTTATAGGTGCCCACGCGTTTGAGCACACCGCCTTGCGTTCCGTTGAGATGCCGGCGAGCTTGAGGCGCATTGAGAAACGCGCGTTTTATCGATGCCATGCGCTCGATTGCGCCGCGCTTGCCTTCGGGCTGGTGGAAATCGGCGAAGAGGCGTTTGCCGCTACGGCTCTTTCGGCATTGCACGTGCCTGCGAGTATTCGCACAATTGCACGTGATGCAACAAGTAATACATCCGTGCGGTGCTGTGGCAAAGATGCGACGCTTCGCATTGAACCTGGAGGCGAGCTTAGGCTGGATGAATCTGGCGGTTTGTATCGCGAATCGGAAACGCAGCCTAAGACGCTCGTGAGCTTTTTCGATATGCAGGCGCATAGCTATCAGGTCGAACCGGGGACGCGCGCCATCGCCCCTTTTGCCTGCATGCGCATGAATGCCCTTCAGATGGTGCAACTGCCCGAAGGACTGCTTGAAATCGGGGAGGCTGCATTTCGCGGGTGCTGCAATCTTGCAGAGGCGGCATTCCCCGAAACCCTGCGTCGTATCGAGGCGGAGGCGTTTTATGACACGAATCTGCGGTCGGCCTATATAGGCGCATCGCTTGAGTATCTTGGGCCGCTTGCGCTCGTCATGAAAGG
>CAYSZR010000051.1:0-12004 GCA_964435565.1 uncultured Coriobacteriaceae bacterium | reverse complement strand
AGGTGCCCGCGCGCAAGAGTCAACGCCGAGTTTGCAGTCGGTGCGGGTTAACCCCAAATGCCAGCGGTTCTATTATGCGGATAGCTTGCTCTGCGAGTATATGGATGATGGCACCTCACGCGTCGTGCTCTATGACGGGACACGCGAAAGTGTCAAGATCCCCGACGATGTCGATACGATCGCATCTTATGCATTTGGCAATGCCATGAACCTGCGTGAGCTTTCCATAAGCACGCGGGTGTCTCATATCGAGCCGAAGGGATTGAACGTCAGCTGCCTGATCGAGTACATACATATCGATATTGTGCCTCCTGAGGAGGGACACTCGAAGCTGGATTTGTATTTTCCCGATACCGAACGAAGCAAACGCGAAATCATGATGGGTTTTGACCGTACGACCTGCATTAGCGCAGAGAAATTGCTCGCGCGCTATGACGCAGCGGTGATCAATATGCATGATCTTGATGCGATGACCGCGCGCCCACTTGATGTGTATGGTCAGGCGACCCGCATTATAAAGCGCTTGCAAGACCCCTTATATCTGAGCGAGAACACGCAAAGAATGTATGAGCAGATGGTTCGAGCGAGTCTGGTGGATATGTGCGTGGCGATTGCGCGCCACGACAATCGTGACGCAATCGATGCGTTGGTCGATCTGGGATTTATCGGTCGAGAAACGCTGCTTCCCGTGATCGATGCTGTCGGCAAGCTGCGAGATGCGGCGATGACCGGCTATCTGCTCGAAATCAAGCGCCGGTTGTTCAACGACTGTGCTATCGACTTCGATTTGTAGCGATGCGCTATTGCGGGTCTGCTGTTCGGGCAAATCCGTCTTTCACTACAACGCAAGGCGCGAAGAGGACTATGATGAATCAGACGTATTGACAAGATGATTGGCGAGGATTCACGTGTACGACGGATTGGAAAGCCCCGGCCGCAACGATGATTGCTGGTGTGGCAGCGGCAGGAAATACAAGAAGTGCCATCTCGAATTTGATAAACGGCTTCAAGATCTCTATGACGAAGGCGAGATTATGATGCCGCGCGATCTGCTCAAAACCAAGGAAGAGCTCGAGGGCATTCGGGCATCTGCCAAAGTTAACGTGGGTGCGCTTGACTATGTTGCCGAACATATCGCCGCAGGCGTGAACACGGCCGAAATCGATAAATGGGTACACGACTATTGTATCGAGCGCGGGGCAATCCCTGCCGATCTCAATTACGAGGGGTTTCCCAAGAGCGTGTGCACGTCGATCAATGAAGTCGTTTGCCACGGCATCCCTTCTGAAGATGACATCCTGGCAGACGGCGATATCGTAAACGTTGACATGTCGACGATCCTGGATGGCTATTATTCTGATTCTTCACGCATGTTTTGTATTGGGACGGTTGATGACGAATGGAAACGCCTGGTCGATGTTGTATACGAATCGGTTCAGGCAGGTCTTGCCGCGGTTAAACCGTGGGCGCACCTAGGCGATGTAAGCGCTGCGGTGAACAAGGTCGCAACTGATGCGGGTTTTTCGGTTGTCGTTGAATTCGGCGGACACGGAATCGGGGTGGAGTTCCACGAAGAGCCGTTCGTGAGCTTCGTGGCCGAAGCCGGTAGCGGCCCTGTGCTTGTTCCCGGCATGTGCTTTACCATCGAGCCTATGGTGAATCTTGGTGGTGCGGCTATTGATATGAACGACCCCAACCAATGGACCGTACGTACAGCCGATGGCACGCCATCTGCACAATGGGAAGTCCAAATCGTCGTCACTGAAGACGGCTACGAGCTGCTTTCCTGGTAATTTATAATTTGCAATTAAAGGTAGCCCTTGATTGCAAATTCCTCCCCGATCGAATTTCGGTGTTTGAAAAAAAGAAGGCGACGCGCATATGACAAACGCGTCGCCCCTGCTCTTTTGCGTTCGAGCGTTTTACGCGCCGGCTGCCGCGATGAGGAAGAAGCAGACGATCACAAGGCCGGAGGCGATGTAGCCAGCGGTCGAAGTGAGGATCTTCTCTCTGAAATTCTTGGCCTTAGGCGTTACGGGCGAGCCGTAGCGCTGCTGCGCGGCGGAGTTTTCAAGTGCCTTCTCAGGATTCAGAATCATTGTCGTTCCCTCTCTCTGCGCGGCTTTCAAGCCCGCGGTTTTTCTCTCACAACCGCCGATAATATCGGTTCGTGCGCCCGCGCGCAAGGGCGGTTATTCGCTTGCGCCGTAGTGGGCATAGTATTTGTCGAGGGCGGCCTTGATCGCGTCATCGATCACGATTCGTCCGTCTCGTTCCTGGTTATACAGGTGTTCGACGACTTCATCCATGTTTACGATCGCCGCAGTGGGAAAACCGTAGCGTTCGCTGACTTCGTCGATGGCACACCGTTTCCCACCTGGTCCGACCTCTTGTCGGTTGAGCGAAACGATAAGTCCTTTGACCTCGACATCTGCAATGCTGCGGATAAGCGGATAGGTCTCATCGATGGATTTGCCCGAAGTCGTTACGTCTTCGACCATGACAACGCGCATGCCGTCTTCTAGGTCGCTTCCCAAAAGAATGCCCGCATCACCGTGGTCTTTCGCCTCTTTGCGGTTAGAGCAGTAGCGCGTTTCCTTGCCATAGAGCTCTTCGAGGGCGATGCATGTTATGACCGAAAGCGGGATTCCCTTATAGGCTGGACCGAAGACGACATCGAAATCAAACCCGAAGTTGTCGTGGATGGCACGCGCGTAATAGTGTCCGAGCTTATGCAGCTGTTCGCCGGTCACATAGGCGCCGGCGTTCATGAAAAACGGTGATTTGCGTCCGCTCTTCAGGGTGAATTCGCCAAACTTCAGCACATCGGATGCAACCATGAAGTCGATGAATTCCCGCTTGTAATCTTCCACGTTTCCTCCTCGGCACAAAATCAGCAATCAAAGGCTACCTTTGATTGCTGATGGGTGTGAGCTTACAGTTTGAGCGATTCGATGCGTCGAACGGCTTCCTTGGTCGCTTCGGCATCGCCAAAGGCGGTAAGCCGTATATAGCCTTCGCCCGAAGGACCGAAACCAGCACCCGGAGTCGTGATGACGTTTGCCTTTTCGAGCAGCAGGGTGAAAAAGTCCCACGAACCCATGCCCTCGGGCGTCTTGCACCAAACATAGGGGCTGTTCACGGCACCATAGACGGTGAAGCCCGCTCGCTCCAGACCCTCCTTGATGATGCGAGCGTTGGCCCGATAGTACTCGAGGGTCTCTTCGATCTGCTGAGCGCCTTCGGCCGTGTAGATTGCAGCTGCACCGCGCTGAATCACATATGATGCGCCGTTGAACTTGGTGGTCTGACGGCGATTCCACATGGCGTTCAAGCTCCTCGATTGACGCATGAGCGTTTTGGGCACAACGGTGTATCCACAACGCGCGCCAGTGAAACCAGCGGTTTTCGAAAACGAGCGAAATTCGATGGCGCAGTTTTTCGCGCCTTCAATCTCGAAGATGGAATGCGGAATGCCAGCTTCGGTGATAAAGCGTTCGTAAGCGGCATCGAAAAGGATAATCGAATCATTGTCGTTCGCATAGTCGACCCAGATTTTGAGCTGCTCGGCATTGAGCACCGTGCCAGTGGGATTGTTGGGCGAACACAGGTAGATGATATCGGCGCGTTCTTCGGGCAAAGCGGGGAAAAAGCCGTTTTCAGCGGTTGTGGGCATATAGATGATATTCGTCCACTCCTGCGCCGTTTCGTCATATTCGCCCGCACGGCCGGCCATCGCGTTCGTATCGACATAGACCGGGTAGACGGGGTCGCATACGGCAATCTTGTTGTCGACGGCAAAGAGGTCGCCTATGTTTCCGCAGTCGCTTTTTGCGCCATCTGAAACGAAAATCTCTTCGACGTCCATCTCGATACCGCGTGCGCGAAAGTCGTTTTCGGCAATTGCCTCGCGCAAGAAGTCATAGCCTTGTTCGGGGCCATAGCCATAGAAGGTTTCGGCCTTGGAAAGATCATCGACTGCATCGTGCATTGCCTGCACAACGGCAGGTGCCAGTGGGCGCGTCACATCGCCGATGCCCATCTTGATGAGTTTTGCTTCAGGGTGTTCGGCTGAATAGCGCGCTGTGCGTCGCGCGATTTCGATAAAGAGATAGCTGCCGGGGAGCTTTTGGTAGTTCTCGTTGATTTTGGCCACGAGCCATCCTTTCCATATATCTGACGTGGCTCAACAGTTTACAACGAAATTGCCAAGATGGGGTCAAACCCTCGCGCTGCCATGTATCATGAATATATGGTTCGATGGCGATCGAAGCCAGTGCACGCAAAGGGGAGTCAGATGCAAAGGCGAATAGCGCGCGCGTTCATGCTGCTGGCTGCAGTCGCGCTTCTGTCAATGGGCACTCTAGCTGCCTGTTCTTCAAATACACAAGCCTCAAGCAGCAAATCGAGCAGAATCAAAATCATCGATGCGGACGGATCCAAGCAGAGCTCATCGTCATCGGCGACTTCTTCATCGGCGACTTCGTCGTCATCGTCGTCTTCGACCTCGTCTGCCGCGCGTTCTGCCGACCCAAGCGCGTTGCGTGCTGGTCTTGGCATTGTCGAGGATTACCGTGCGTCTTTTGTGCATGGCGACAAAGGTGCTGCATACCAGAAATACATCGTCTTGCACGATACGGAAAGCGGGGCCTCGGCTTCTTCCATCGTCGAATATTGGGATGAGTCAGCTGCTGGTATTGCGTCGCATTTCATCGTCAATCGCGACGGCAGCATTGTGCAGTGCGTGCCGCTCGATAAAATCGCCCATCATGCGGGGTTTGGCGACACCGGGCATGACGCCTTGTATGCGGTGACGGATGAATCGCGCGACGACAAGGTGGGCACTGTGCCAATAGGCAGCTGGGCAAGCGATTATGGAATGAATTCGTACTCTGTGGGCATCGAGATGGTGCATAGGGGAGACGGGGATGCCTACACGCAAGAACAGCTTGCGGCGCTTGACAAGCTCATTGCCTACATCAACTCATATTACGGTTTTACGAGCACGATCATAGACCACAAGATGTGGCGCACGGGAAATTCGGATACGAGTCCTGAGTTCGCGCAGTATCTGGCGAACTATCAAGACCATAATACCCACGTTTAACAGCTTAACCTTGGCTTTTGCGGGCAATGATGGCGATACGTCCGCTTACGCCCTCGTCATGAATCGCTTCGATTTCAAATCCACAGCCAATCAGCAGGATCTTGAGTTCTGCGGCGGTGTACATGACCATTCCTTCAATGGCGTCGGCCTGTTCGTACATCGCCGGCGTCGCGCCGTTTGCTTCGTTGCAGATAAGAAAACGGCCGTTTGGCGCAAGCACACGGTTGACCTGCATAAGGGCTTCAAACATGTCTTGCCAGAAATAGACGGTCTCAAATGCGCAGATCACATCGAACACCGCATCTCCGTATGGCAGCTGCACCACGTCGCCTTGGCAGACCGTACAGGCGCCACGCGTGATTTCATCGGCGCAGACTTCGCTGGACATCTCGACGCTCACGGGGGAGTAGTCGATACCGTAGACTTTGCCGCCTTGCGACCGGTCGAGCAAACGCTTCAGATTGGCGCCGCCGCCGCATCCAATGTCGAGCATAATTGCGTTATCGGGAATAGAAAGATGGGAAAGGCCCCAAAGGGCGAGTTCCTCATGATGCCCGCTATTCATGCGCTCTAAAAGGGCGCGTCCATCGTCACCCTCGGGTTTTGCGGGGTTTCCCGCCAGAGACTCTGCCATGTTGGTTCCTCTTTCTCGTGTTCTTCTTCGGTGCCGCATGCGTGGTGCTCGCGTGTTTCTTTGCCGCGCCGCCTTTGCTCTTGTGGCCATTCGGCCGTATCAGACATTCGGGACCATAGCCTATCAGGTCCTCGCGTCCGGCTGTCAGCAGAGCCTCGCGTACCAGTTCATGGTTCTTGGGGTTGCGGTATTGGATAAGCGCGCGCTGCATCGCCTTTTCGTGCGGCGACTTTGCAACATAGACGGGCTTCATGGTGCGCGGATCGACGCCTGTATAGTAGATGCATGTTGAAATCGTCGATGGCGTGGGATAGAAGTCCTGTACCTGCTCTGGGTTATAGCCCATGTCGCGGACAAATTCGGCCAGTTCGACCGCTTCGGCAAGCGTCGAGCCGGGATGCGACGACATGAGATATGGCACGAGATACTGCTTGAGGCCTAGCTCCTTATTGAGCTGGGCATATTCGTGGGCAAAGCGTTTGTAGACGCTATTGGGCGGCTTGCCCATGACAGAGAGCACGGCATCAGAAACATGTTCGGGGGCGACCTTGAGCTGCCCGCTCACATGGTACTCGACAAGTTCGTGCATGAACGTTGAATCATGATCGAGCATGATGTAGTCGAAGCGCAGGCCGCTGCGTATGAAGACTTTCTTCACGCCCGGCATGGCACGAAGCTCATGCAGCAGGTCCAGATAATCTTCATGTGTGACACGAAGTGAAGAGCACGGCTTGGGGGAAAGGCAGCGCTTGTTGACGCAGGCTCCATGCGTGCGCTGCTTGTCACAGGCTGGAATGCGGAAATTGGCGGTGGGGCCGCCTACGTCGTGGATATATCCTTTGAAATCGGCGTCTTCGGTCATGAGCTGCGCTTCAGCAAGAATCGATTCGTGGCTTCTTGCCTGGATGATGCGTCCCTGGTGGAAATTAAGCGCGCAAAAAGAGCATTCTCCCAGGCAACCGCGGTTGCTGATGAGCGAGAACCTGACTTCGGCAATGGCGGGCACGCCGCCTGCCGCTTCGTAACTTGGATGGTAGGTACGTTGGTAGGGCAGCGCATAGACGGCATCCATCTCTTCGGTGGAAAGCGGCTGCGCAGGGGGGTTTTGAACGACGAAGACATCATGCGGGTATTCTTCGACAAGCGTATGAGCAGAGAACGGGTCAAGGTTCTGATATTGGATCTTGAAGCTTTGCGCATAGGCGATCCGGTCGTTTTTGAGCTTCTCGAATGGAGGCAATTCGATGGCATCTTCGACCAAATGCGAAGTTGACCGCGTGCGATACACCGTTCCATCAATGAAAGTGAGGTCATGCACGTCAAGGCCGCTGTTGAGGGCGTCGGCTATCTGCACGATGGATCGTTCGCCCATGCCATAGCTGATAAGGTCGGCACCCGAATCAAGCAGGATGGAGCGCTTGAGGCTATCAGACCAGTAATCATAATGCGCGAGACGCCGCAGGCTCGCCTCGATGCCGCCTAAGATGATCGGGGTGTTCTTATAGGTGCGTCGAATGAGGTTGCCATAGACAACGCAGGCATGGTCGGGACGCATGCCGGCTTGCCCGCCCGGCGAATACGCATCTGTATGACGCGGCTTCTTTGAAACCGTGTAACGATTCACCATCGAATCCATATTGCCCGAACTGACAAGAAACCCCAGACGTGGCGTTCCAAACGTGGTTACGCTTTCCGGGTCACGCCAATCGGGCTGTGCAATCACGCCGATGCGATAACCTCGTGCCTCGAGCAGGCGCGTGATGATAGCCATGCCAAACGATGGGTGGTCGATATAGGCATCGCCGCTCACATAGACGAAGTCGACGCTTTCCCATCCGCGTTCCTTCATTTGGTCTGCGGAAATGGGCGCAAACGCGCGCTTCGTGGAATTATTCATCATCTTGTGGTGGTTCGAATGCGACAAAATCGATGAAGTCGTATTGCGAATACTCTTCGTTAAGATCGCAAATGGACTGTGCGCATGCGTCGATCTTTTCGAGCACGCTGCGACGTTTGCGGAACGAAAGGCGCGAAAGCTTGCTCAGCTCTTCGCTCAGGGATTCGCTTTCGTCGACAAGCGGTTGTACTGCGAT
Organism: uncultured Coriobacteriaceae bacterium; assembly: GCA_964435565.1. GTDB lineage: Bacteria > Actinomycetota > Coriobacteriia > Coriobacteriales > QAMH01 > QAMH01. The sequence goes on along the minus strand of CAYSZR010000051.1, from coordinate 4,170 downwards.
CTGGTAGTTGACTTCGATTTCCGAGTTCGTTTCCTCCTCGTCGCCTGCTTTCGCATCCTGAGCGGCAGCAACGAGCTCGGTATGTTGACGGGTCAGATAGGTGATGTCGTTCATGCGCTGGCGCATTTCGCGCTCGAACTTAGCGAGTTCCGGTTCTTTCGATCGCGTGAACGGCAGCATCGCCTTGTTGAAGCGTACCGAAAGCGACTCCATGAGCTGCTGAAGGGCAGTGACCTTTTTTACGAAATCTTTGCCCAAACGGCCGACTTCCCGACGAATATTCTTATGATGCACCTGGTCAAAGACCTGCAACGCATTGAGTTCGCCGGCATATTCTGGACCAAGCAATGCCTCTCGCTTGGTGACATGCTCGCAATCATAGGAAGGAGTGCTGTCCTCCGAGTATTCGGAATATCCAAGCTCGACGAGCTCCTCGCCAAATTCCTTGACGTGACGCAGAAAGTCAGAAATGCGCGATACGGATTCTTCGACGTATTCCTTTCGATGACGAAGGTCTGCGGGCAGCGATTGGTATGCGAAAAGCTCTGCGGCTGTCATTTCGGATTTGACGGGCGCTTCTGTCCCATCATCGCGCTGCTCTTCCACTATGTCATCTCCTTGAACGTCCATGTCGGATTATTCTACGCTTACCTTGTCCTTTGGGGAATCATCGGTTTCTTGTTGTGATTGCCGCCATGCTGAAAGACGGTCGCTGACCCATATGCCTAAAAGTCCTGAGGGCACGCCGATGGCAACGCCTGCAAGGACGTCGCTGGGAAAGTGCACGAACAGGTAGAGACGCGAAAATGCGATAAGTGTGGCCATAACCCATCCGGCAATTTTATAACCCTTTTGCAGCGGGGCGAAGGTGAGTATCGTCGCTGCGCAAAATGCCGTGAGCGTGTGACCAGATGGGAACGAATATCCGCTTGGCGGGTTGATGAGCAGCTGGATGCTTTCATCAAGCATGAAGGGGCGCGGACGCGCGATGATCGGCTTGACGCCGAACTCGCAAATGAGCCAGATGAGGCCCATCGTTATGAGCAACGTGATGCCATAACGCCTTGTTTTCTGGGGAATGAGCAAGATGATGACGGCAGCCAGCCAAAGATGGCCATGTGTACCACAGGTCGTGATGATGGGCATGAGCGTGTCCATAAACGGATTTGTCAGGTACTGTTGAATCCATTGAAGTAGTGCGAAATCCACGTGCTATATCCTTTCGTGCATCAGATGGTTGTTCGTTGACTATAGCTTTTGCGCAGACTAATGCTGTAAGATTCAGTCTCGGCTCAATCAACTAATCGCCTCGCGCGCATATCGCAGGAAATGGAGCGTTCCATGTACATCAGCGACTCATACCTTGAGCAGCTTATCAGAGAAGACGTGCCAGACATCGATTTGACGACACATCTACTCGGAATTGGAAGCGAGCGGGGTTGTATCGAATACTACACGCGCGATGATGCCATCTTGTGCGGTACCGAAGAAGCTCAGCGAATCTTCACGAAACTCGGATGTGACACGAGCGAGGCACAACCATCGGGCACGCGTGTTTGCGCTGGTGAGACCTTCATGCGTGTGCAGGCGACAGCTGACGTGCAGCATATGGGATGGAAGTGCTGCCTGAATATCTTCGAGTATTACTGCGCGATAGCCACGAAGACGCGCGCGATGGTCGATCTTGCGCACGAGGCAAATCCCAACTGCGAGGTGTTGACGACGCGCAAGCGAATGTCTGGAACTAAGGTGTTGGATACCAAGGCGATTATGGTAGGCGGCGCGTTTCCCCATAGGCTCGGGCTGTCGGAAACCGTGCTCGTGTTCGATCACCACCTGACTTTTTTCGAAGGCGGCATGGATTCCTTTATCGCTAAACTTCCAGAACTCAAGGCGAAATGTTGCGAGAAGAAGCTTTTTGTCGAAACAGGAGCAGACGACGCGGAACGATTGGCTGCAGCGGGCGTCGACGGTCTTCAATTCGATAAGATCCCCGCAGATGAAGTCGCTGCGCTGGTGAAGAAGCTTCGTGCGATCAATCCGCGGATTGCGCTTGTCGCTGCAGGTGGCGTAAACCTAAAAAATGCGCGTGAGTATGCTGCGACCGGCGTTGACGGGCTTGCAACGACCTGCCTGCATTTTGCCAAGCCGCTCGATATGAGCGTTCGCATGTCTCTTGCGTAAATCGCCAACCACCAATCAGCAATTAAAGGTTACCTTTGTTGCAAATCTGCTACACTATTGGCAACATGTTGCGTAATGCGTGAAAGGACAGGTAATGCGACGTACTGACACGGAAGATTTTGTCATTGGAGCGGTTTCGCTTCTTTCCAACAGGTTTAGCCGTTTTGCAGATTCGTTGCATAAAGACATCACCTTCAAGCAGTGGTTTTTGCTCATGATGATTTCACGCATGGGCGATGACCCCAAAAACGTGCGTGATATTGCCGAATATACGGGAACCTCGCGACAAAACGTCAAGAAGATGCTGGCGTCCCTTGAGAAAAAAGACTACGTGACCTGTTCGCGATCGAGCGAAGACGGACGTGCGCTACATGTTGACCTAACCGACAAAGCGTATCGTTATTTCGAGGAAAACGATGACCTGGCGGCGCGCAAGACCAACGAGCTGTTCGAGCCAATTTCGAATGCAGAGCTCAACACCATCGTCGCGAGTCTCAGAAAGCTCATGGAATGTCTCGATGCCTATGAGGGCGTCGATGACGAAGATGAGGAATAGCGTATCGGTTACACGAGTTGCAATGCAACCTCGCGAAGATAATGCCCCCGTTCATCGCCTTCGAGCGCGTTGAGCGCAATTACGACATCGCATCCTGAGGCTTTGATCCGCTCCGCATACTGCGGTGCAAATGCGAGCGATTGCTCCCTTTTATTCTCGATAAAATCCCTGCATCCAGCAGCGCGGAGCAGTTCGCGCGCAAGGTCGACATCGTTTCCGAACACCTTTGCCGTTTTCAAGAAGAAATCGCCGTCGTCAAAGACGTAGCATGGATGGACGTCGCGGTACGGTTCGTTTTGCTGGCGCATCTCGCTGCGGTGCTTGTTCTCGAGCGAACAGTAGTGCATACCGAAGCCAAGGCCCGTATCCATTGCCCAGAGCATAAGTTCGAGCGCAAGCTCTTCGCTGCCGGCGATGGCCAGTCCGCCCGAATATCCATAGTCATACATAATGGGAAACGGCGGGTTGCGAAGTTCATAACCGCGTTTCGCGAATTCATCCCAGCTGTGGAACGGAAAGCAGAATTCGAGCAGGTTCATTCCGGCAATGCCCGCATCGTCGAATCTGCGCATCCATTCGCGCATGGTATCGCCCGTACCAGGGACGATGGGCATCTCAACCATGACGTCCTGAATGAAGCTGCTTGCCATCTTCATATTGGCAAGAACGCGTTCGCGCACGTCATCTGGGTCATCTTGTTTAATCGAGAATCGAATCTCGTCGAGACCGGCTTCCTGCAGCTTTGCAGCCATGTCTTCGGTAAGCAGATCGCCCGACGTGTACATGCGCTTATGCGAAGCCCCAAAGAGCTCGCGCGCCCGATCTAGGAACGCTATCGTGTCTTCGAAGTTGAGCAGCGGTTCGCCGCCGGTCAATCCAAGAACGGCCATGTTCCCGCCGGTTTTTTTGTGCGCAGCTTCAAGGCCTTCTTGCCAAGGGCAGCCTTCACGGACGAATTTCTCGTAATCAGCAAGATTGTAGTTAAAGCAGAAATAGCAATCGCGGTGACATTTGAACGTCGTGGAGAACGTCTCGCTACCGTTGGTTCCCGTGCACTCGACGCATGCTTTTGAAAGCCAGCCGACGCGTATGCTCGCACCGGCGTTTCTGAATTCAGCACCTCGGTCTGCAAGTTCGGAGCGTAGACGTGCTGTTTCAGCATCGCCTGCATGCTCCTTGCCAAATTTCAGGCCTTTATCCTGCAGGGCTTTGACGTAGGTTTTCTCTACGTTTTCATATTCTTTCAGAGCGCTTTCGAGCACGGGATTTGTCATTATGGTCAATCGCATTCGGGATAATTGTTTGGCTATGTCGACGTGATTATAGCTGAAACAAGCAGGCGACTGGATGCCTCCTGTTCGCCCACGATGAGCCGCTCGCGAACTGTAATAGAAATACACCTATGTTGTATATGGGTAAATTTGGGAAAA
>CAYSZR010000050.1:4828-13719 GCA_964435565.1 uncultured Coriobacteriaceae bacterium | reverse complement strand
TTTATACAGACCTTGCCCGATGGATATTCGACGATAATCAATGAGGAAGCCTCCAACATTTCAGTTGGTCAAAGGCAGCTTATAACCATTGCCCGTGCGCTGCTCATCGACCCCGAAATACTTATTCTCGATGAAGCGACCAGTTCTATCGACACGCGCACCGAGCATCTTGTGCAACAGGCGATGTCGAGGCTTGCGGAAGGACGGACGAGTTTCGTCATCGCGCACAGGCTCTCGACTATTCGCGAGGCCGACGTGATTCTCGTGCTTCGTGAAGGCGATATCGTCGAGCAGGGCACGCATGAAGAGCTTCTTGCCAAAGATGGGTTCTATGCAGAACTCTATGATTCCCAATTCAATGATTGTATTGACGAGTTTGACGATCAGCCGATATATGAGAACAGATCAGTTGGCGTATAATCCCCCTACTATTTTCGAACGGCGTTCTTTGGAGATATCCACTTGATTCGTGTTGCTGCATTTGACCTTGATGGGACGATCCTTGATGGGGAGTCTCCACTCAAGCTTACAACGAGCTTGCTTCGACATCGTGAGCTTCCCGTGCATAAGGGCATTGCAATGGGCTGGTGGGGGCTGCGTTACCGCCTTCGCTTGCCCCAGGTCGAATCAACCCCCAGGGAGCTTCTTTTTTCTGCGCTTACTGAGCCAACGGTCGAAGAAGTGGATGCCGAGATAATGGATATCTTCGAGCGTCGTATTCGAAAACATATACGCCCCGGTGCTTTCGAAGAGATAGAGCGCTGCAGGGCAGACGGCATGAAACTTGTTCTCGCTTCGGCATCTTTCAAGCCCATCACCACGACTATTGCAAAAGAATTTGGATTTGATGGGCAGGTCTCAACCATCATGGAAGAGAAGAACGGGCATTATACGGGGAATGTCGTTGGCGTGCCCGTGCAGGGTCGTGAGAAGCTACGTTTACTAGTTCAGCTATGCGTCGATAAATATGGGCCGGGCGCGTGGTCGCTCGAACGGGCATACAGCGATCACTATAGCGATATCCCCATGCTTGAGCTTGCCCGTGAGGTCACGGTTATCGATCCTGATAACAAGCTTGAGCGCGCGGCCAAGCGTCGCGGATGGACGATAGCCGACTGGGGCTGACGGACATGTCCGTCTCCAAGGCCAAGCTCGCGGAATTCGAAACCGTCGTCTGGGATCAGGGAAAGAGCCTTTATCGCGATCTTCCCTGGCGAAACACATATGACCCGTATGCCATCTTGCTTTCAGAGGTCATGCTTCAGCAAACGCAGGTAGCTCGTGTTTTGAATCGCTGGGAAGAGTGGCTGAACGTCTTTCCCACCCTCGAAGATCTTGCTGCCGCTCCGTTGCCTCCGGTATTGGAGCTATGGCAGGGAATGGGCTATAACCGCAGGGCGCTCAATCTCAAGCGATGCGCAGAACGGGTGGTTGGAGAGCACAATGCGATGATTCCGCATGACAGAAAGGCGCTGCTCGATCTTCCCGGCATTGGCCCTTCTACTGCTGCCGGTGTTCGTGTATTCGCATTTCAAGAGCAAGATATGTATCTCGAAACCAACGTACGTGCTGTTTTCATTCATGAGCTGTTTCCCGGCCAGGACAAGATTGCAGATAAAGAGCTTATTCCATTGGTTGAAGCGACATGTCCTCGTGCCGATATGGTTCGCAGCTGGTATTATGCCTTGCTCGATTACGGCGCCCATTTGAAGAAAGTGTTGCCCAATCCATCGCGCAGAAGCAGGCAGTACGCGCGTCAATCAAAGTTTGAAGGTAGTCACCGCCAGAAACGCGCGTACGTGCTTCGAAGACTTCTCGAAATGCCCCTGTCGATTGATGATCTGAACTTGGATCTTATAGAGCACGAACGGCAGGCGGGACGCGAAGATCCTACGAAAGAGGAACTTCAGTCGATTCTTGATGAGCTCTCTGCCGAGGGATTCGTAGAATTCCAGGGCGATCTGTGGGCATGCGCAGAATAATCTTGTGTCGCGTTGCATGGCCGGAGTTCGCATCTTTGCCCCTTGTGGGTGATAGAATCCTGTCCATATGTTAGATAGACAAGGGATTGGTTCGATATGACAAAAAACAAGCCGGCCTATGCGTTTCTTGGCCCTGAAGGAACGTTCAGTGATATGGCTGTTCGAGCGTTTGTGGCTCGGGGGGCTCTTGCTGCCGAATATACTCCTCTTGCTTGCGAGACGCTTGCGGATGTCTTTGAATCGGTCGAGCGCGGCAAGGCAGATTACGGCGTTGTTCCTATTGAGAATTCGCTTGAGGGGCCTGTCACGGCTGTGCTCGATGCCTTTGCGTTCACTTCTCGAGCTGAAATCCTAGGAGAAACAGCTATCGATATTCACCAAGCTCTTGTATTGGCACCGGGCGCGGGGTTGTCCGATGTCGAGACGATTGCTTCTCATCCGCAGGGCATAGGTCAGTGTCGACGCTGGATTGATCTCAATCTTCCTCGTCGCAAAGTCCACCTGGCGGATTCCACGGCTGCGGCGGCCCAGATGGCTGCTGACGATAAGGCAGTCGCTGCCATAGCATCGACGCTTGCTGCCGAACTCTATGGGGCATCTGTCTATGAAGAGGCAATTGAAGATAATCTGAGCAGTCAGACGCGCTTCGTTATCATCGGTACGGGTCCTGCCGAACATGACGGGCCAGGAAAAAGCACGTTGGCGTTGTTCATGAATGAAGACCGTCCGGGCACCCTCCAGATGATTCTCTCCGAATTTTTCTATGCAGGGGCCAATCTTACTATGGTGCAATCGCGGCCCACTAAGCGCGATCTGGGTGATTATATGTTCTTCATGGATATCGAAGGGTATGTTGATGAACCGGACATACAGATCGCTCTGAATTGCCTGCGAATGAAAATGCGTGAGGTGAAGGTCATCGGTTCATATCCGCGAAACGTCTAGTAGCTGGTTTTTGCTTGAACGCACGTTTTTGACGGCCAAGTGACCTTTGGGAGCTGTAATCTTTAGCCACTGGGAGCAATGCTCTATACTGGCCTGTATGTTAATGTGGATTCACTATCTCTTGATTTTTTCCATCGCTCTCTTTGCGACGGCTGTTCTTGTTCCCCCTGTCCGGCGTTTTGCCAGGGCACGTGGGATTGTCGACGAACCCGGTCCACGGCGAGTGAATCGAAAACCTGTTCCCCGTATGGGCGGCATCGCCATGTTCGGAGGCTTTCTGGTCGCGCTGCTCGTTGAATATATCCTCGAGCGTATGGGCGTATGGCATGGTCCTATCTATATGCCAGGTCAGGTAAACGTCCAGGTAATAGGAATTGTTATCGGTCTTTCTTTCGTGGTCTTCGTGGGAGTCGTCGATGACATTTACTCGATTCGCCCCGGGGTGAAGTTTCTGGGACAGATTGCGGCGTCATGCATTATCGCGGGAACGGGCACCTTGCTCTTCCATTTTCATATGCCCGAATCAGCTCAGGTTATAGAATTGGGTATATGGTCATATCCCATTACGGTTATCTACCTGGTGTGCTTTATCAATATCATCAATCTTATAGATGGGCTGGATGGCCTTGCGGCGGGAATCACGGCGCTCGCGTCCATTACCTTGTTCGTCATGTTCATGACGCTTGTTGAATCCAGCGCCGCCTTGTTTGCGGCGATTGCCGCAGCGATCGCAATCGGATTTTTGATGTACAACTTCAATCCCGCGAGCGTATTCATGGGCGATTCGGGCTCGATGTTGCTAGGATTACTTCTTGGCACGGTTTCCCTGGTCGGTACTACGCGCCTGCTTTCGGTGACTATGCTCATCGTTCCTGTTATTGTCGCCCTTGTTCCCATCATCGATACGGCCGCGGCGATCGTTCGACGTCTTCGCAAGCACGAGTCCATTGCGACGCCCGATGCGGGGCATATTCATCACCGGCTGCTCTTGCGTGGGTTTTCGCAGAGAAAGGCCGTTTTGCTTATCTATCTGTGGACGGCGATCTTATGCGTTGGCGCTTTGCTCATGTGGGAACTTGGCGATCCCGAAAAAATCGCGATATTTATCGTATTGCTCATCACTTCGGGAATAATTGTTCACAAACTCGGATTGTTCGGGCCGATACGCCAAAGGCACGGACGCCGTGACGTTGTCTATGACACAGAGGGCGTAGATCCTTCAGAAGAGGACCCCGATGACGAGCAAAAGGGCGCATAGCGTATCTCCGGATTTGCGCGAGCAATTGCGCAGCGTGCCCGAAAGCCCCGGGTGCTATCTGTGGAAGAACGCTGCTGGCGAGATTCTGTATGTTGGCAAGGCTATCGACTTGCGCGCCCGGATGACACAGTATGTGACGGGTCAGGATGAACGTCTGAAAATTCCCTTGATGATGGAGCAGGTTTCGAGCTTCGACTACATCGTCGTTAGCAATAAAACCGAGTCCCTTGTTCTTGAAAAGAACCTCATCCAGCAGTATCATCCGCCCTTCAATGTCGATTATCGTGACAATAAGAGTTATCCGTATATAGCGATTACGGAAGGCGCGGCCTATCCGGCAATCAAGTTCACGCGGGAAAAACATAAGACGGGAACGCGGTATTTTGGACCCTATACGGACGCGCATGCAGCACGCGAAACCATAGATACGGTTCGGCGCATAGTCCCCATCTGCGCTGTTTCATGTGAGCAATATCGCAAGACGAACCGCATGATCGAATCAGGCAGATGGCCCGACTCCAATGACAAAGCCTGCTTCGCCTTCCATATCGGCAAGGGAACCGGACCTTGTTGCGCTGCGATTACCCCCGAAGCCTATGCGCCGCTTGTTGAACGTGTCGAGCGCTTTCTTTCGGGCGAACGAGAGGAATTTGTTCGTGAACTCGAAGACGAGATGCGTCATGCGGCGTCCGAGCTCGACTTCGAGCACGCGGCGCGCGCGAGAGACCGGCTTGAAGCGATAAAAGCGCTGCAGGAAAAGCAGAAAGCGGTACTTTCACGCCCGCTCAATGTTGATGTCATCGGATTTTTCAGAGAAGAGACCATTGCCGCGGCCCATGTTTTCGTGGTGCGAGGCGGACGCATCATCATCAGTAACGATTTCATCTTGGACAAGGGCCTGAATGTTCCCAATTCCGATTTGGTTGGGCAGTTCTTGAGCAAGCATTACGATGCCACAAGCGAGTTGCCTCATGAGGTTGTTATAGCAGAGGAGCTTCCCGAAGAGACCATTCGTCCATTGGAACAGTGGCTTACGGATCGTTTGGCAAGTCCTCACGGTGCACGTGTTCACGTGGTTGTTCCCGAACGCGGGGAACGAAGCGACTTACTCAGAATGGCGCAGCTCAATGCAAAGCATGCCCTCATGCGTTTCAAGGTTCGCACTCGCTACGATGAAGAGCGGATAGACCTTGCCCTTTTGCAACTTGAAAGCGCCCTCGCTTTGCCCGACCCTCCAATGCGCATCGAATGCTTTGATATTTCAACCATACATGGAAACTATTCGGTCGCCTCGATGGTGGTTTTCACGGCGGGCCAGCCCGATAAATCCCAGTACCGTCGATTCAAGATTCGAAAGGATTATGGCGAGGCGAATGACTTTGCGATGATGAGCGAGGTACTGCGCCGTCGTTACAGTCCTGATCGCATGGACGACGAACGCTTTGGAAGCTGTCCTGACCTCTTGATTCTTGATGGTGGCAAGCCGCAGCTTTCGGCGGCGATGACCGAGCTATCGGAACTGGGTCTCGACATTCCTATGGCTGGCTTGGCAAAGAAGGACGAAGAGCTGTACGTGCCTTGGGACGAAACGGGCCCGGTTGTCTTGCCAAGCGGGAGTCCTTCGCTCTATTTAGTCAAGCACGTACGAGATGAGGCCCACCGGTTTGCGATCACGTTTCATCGTGAGCTACGTGACAAGGGAATGGTCGCTTCGATCTTGGATGATGTCCCCGGTTTGGGACCCAAGCGAAAGAAGCTGCTTATCAAACATTTTGGCAGCGTGAAACGCATGCGTGAGGCATCGCTTGAGGATATCGAGGCAGTCCCCGGGATTCCCAGACAGGTCGCCGAAGACCTGTATGCCGTCATTCTCGACTCGAATGCGTAGGGGCTGCACGATGGCGCTGCGTTATACTTGACGCTATTGCAGATTGAGCAAAGGAGATTGCCATGCCTTCTCAAGAAAGCCCTGAAGAGCTCATTTCCCCATCGACGAGCCCCGATCTCATTGTTATTACCGGTATGTCTGGTGCTGGGCGTACCGAGGCCATGCACACATTTGAGGACTTGGGGTATTTCTGCATAGATAACCTGCCCCCATCATTGCTTATGAATCTTGTGAGCCTTGCTGGTTTGAATACGGGCACCCTGCGCAAACTTGCCGTCGTGTGCGATCTGCGTGCCAAGGAGTTCTTTCCCGAACTTACGCGAGAACTGGCCAAGCTCAAAGAGATGGGCCTTTCTTACAGGGTTCTCTTTCTCGATTCGACCGATGAAGAGCTCTTGAACCGTTTTAAGACGACGCGCCGCCGTCATCCGCTTTGCGAGGGCAACATGACGGTCTTCGATGGTATTCATAAAGAACGCAAGCTTCTTGCGGAAGCCAGGGATACGGCTGATTACGTGCTTGACACAAGCCTTGCCCGTCCTCAGGAAATGCGTGCCAAGATTCGTTCGCTATTTACATCAGATAACGAACAGGAAGGTATGGCGGTTTCAGTTTTCTCGTTTGGTTTTAAACATGGAACTCCTGCCGATGCGGATATAATCATCGACGTTCGATTTTTGCCAAATCCGTTCTACGAACCCGATCTTCGGGCAAAGACGGGTATGGATAAAGAAGTTTCAGATTTTGTGCTTGGTCGTTTGGAGACGACTGCCTTTTTGAATAAATGGTACGCGCTGCTCGACGAAATCATGCCGGGCTATGTTAAAGAGGGAAAACAGTACCTGTCTATTGGCGTTGGCTGTACGGGTGGGCAGCATCGCAGTGTTGTGCTTGCCAAGATGACCGGCCAGCATCTTTCGCAGACGGGCTATCACGTTAGCGTCAGCCATCGTGATCTGGCGCTTGCAGAAGTGCATTAGGGGGATTCATGAACCGAACAAGAGCAGTAGTGATTGGCGGTGGCACGGGCGCGCCCGTTTCCATTCGTACCTTGCTCGATATGGGCTGCGGTGTCTCTTCGGTGGTTGCCATGGTCGATGATGGTGGTTCTACGGGGATTCTGCGCGAGCGCGGAGGTGTCATACCGCCAGGCGATATTCGAAAGTGCATCGGTGCGATGTCGGCCAACTACGAAGGAATCGTCGCAAAGGCTTTTCGGCATCGCTTCGACTACCTGGACAATCATTCGCTGGGCAATCTCATTTTGACGGCACTGGCCGAGGAGACGAACTCTTTTCCGGATTCTATTCGCGTATGCGAGGACCTGCTCGAGGCGCGTGGGCACGTATATCCTTCGACGTTGCATGATGTGAACTTGCGCGGCATGACTGTCGATGGCGATGAACTCGAGGGTCAGGCGCTTATCAGCGATTCGGAATGCAGTATGCGCTATGTGTCGTTAGTGCCTGCAGATGCCCAAGCGTACCCAACGGCCCTGCGCGTCATTCGAGAAGCGAATCTTATCGTGCTCGGACCAGGCTCGCTGTTCACTTCGATTATTCCCAACCTGCTTGTCCCGGGTGTTATCGAGGCGATACGAGATGCGCGCACACGTGAGGAAGACCCGGCGTATACGGTCTTTGTCTGTTCGCTTGCAGACATGCAGGGCGAAACATGGGGAATGAATTGTTTTGACCATGTCGATGCGCTTTTGCGCCACGGCATGCGGGGTTTGCTCGATATCGCGCTCATTCATCGCAATGCGGAGACGAGCCCAATGGCAAGCGGGCTTTTCCCGGCACTGACTGATTATTCCGATGCGAGGATGGCTACACGTGGCAGGCGTATCGGTCAGGTCAGACATGTGGAAGTTAACCAGAACCTTTTAGACCAGATACACGAGCTTGGCGTTCAGCCGATGGTACGTGATCTTGTCGATCCCGACCGCCCGACATGGCATGATCGGGACAATCTTGCAAAGGCTCTTCAGGAGGTGCTGGCGGCGTGTCATTCACGTCAGAGGTGAAAGATGAGCTGTCGCGTGTCGAACCTACCTGCTCGCGTTGTGAAAAATCCGAGCTCTCGGCGCTTATTCGTATCGAGGGCACGCTGTCTATCAGCGGGGATGGACCACGCCTTGAGCTTGCGACAGAGACGGCGAGCGTCGCACGTACGGCTATTCGCCTGCTGCATAGCGTGTACGATCTGAAAACCGATCTGACGGTTAGGCGTAGCATTCTTCACAAGACGCATAACTATCTTATTACGGCGCCGGCTCAATCCGGCTTGACCGATGCTTTGCACGATATGGGCATTTTAGGGTCTGACGGTTTCGAGGGCGGCATCAAAGAAGAGCTGGTGGAGCGTGGGTGCTGTGCGGGTGCATACCTGCGCGGGGCTTTCATGGGCGGTGGCTATATAGCTGATCCGCGGGGAGATTTTCATTTCGAACTCGCAGGAGCCTCTGAGGAGCTGATACGCGCGTGTCTTAGAGTGATGGGGGAACATGACATCAAGGCGCGCTATATCCGCAGACACAATATGTATACGATCTATATCAAGGGCGTCGATCAGATTATCGCGTTTCTTGCTTTTGTCGGGGCACATCACAGTGCGCTTGCTATCGAGAATGTGCGTGTGATCAAATCCGTGCGGAATGACACTAATCGCAGGGTGAACGCTGAAATAGCCAATCAGGTGAAAACCTCGAATGCCGCGATGGAGCAGATCGAGCAGATCAGGCGTCTTGTCGATCAGCAGGGAATCGATTCGATTCCCTCGTCTTTGCAAGAGGTTGCCGCTTTGCGTTTGCGCAACC
>CAYSZR010000050.1:0-4818 GCA_964435565.1 uncultured Coriobacteriaceae bacterium | reverse complement strand
GACGCATCAATTAAGGAGCTCGGTGAACTCGCAGACCCCCCGCTTTCAAAAAACGCGGTCTATCATCGCCTCCGTCGCATTGCGGCACTCGCGCAGACCCCCTAGACATTGCCTCGCGTCCGCTGGGCCATTGCGTTTCGTTGCTTTTCTCCTCCTGCCCTATAATGAATATTCCCAGAATCAAAGAGAAAGGCGTCTCCCGATGGGCGAAGCACTCGAAAAGGCCAAGAAAGCGAGACTCGCGGCAGAGTCATTGCGAGTGACGAATTCGCAACAGCGAAATGCCGCGCTGAATAAGATGGCCGATCAGCTCATAAGTCATACATCGGGCATTCTTAAGGCAAACGATACCGACATGGATGCTGCGCGCGATAAGGATACGCCTGCCCCGCTCCTAGATCGCCTATTGCTTACATCTGAGCGTATCGAGGGCATTGCGGAAGGTTTGCGTCAGGTCGCAGCGCAGCCCGAGGTGCTTGGCGAGGTCGTTGAGGGGCGAGAGCTTTATAACGGTTTGCAGATGGTCAAATACCGCGTGCCTTTAGGGGTGGTTGCCATGATTTATGAGGCGCGCCCCAATGTGACAGCGGATGCTGCAGGTCTGTGTATCAAGACAGGAAACGCGTGCATCTTGCGAGGCGGAAGCCTTGCTCAGCATTCCTGCTTGGCGATATCAGAGGTCTTGGCAGAAGCGGCGTGCGAAGCGGGGCTTCCGAAAGACTGCATTCAGAGCATCGAATCTGCGGGACATGATGCCACCGATGAGCTTATGGGTCTTGTCGGGCTGGTAGATGTACTCATTCCACGTGGCGGTGCTGGCTTGATCAAATACTGCGTGAAGAATGCCAAGGTGCCGGTTATCGAGACTGGAACAGGGAACTGTCATGTCTATATACATAGAGATGCAAGACGCGATTATATTGTCCCCATTATTCTAAACGCGAAGACTCAGCGTCCGGGCGTTTGCAATGCATGCGAAAGCCTCCTTATTGATACAGAGATTGCATCAGAGGTGCTTCCCGACGTTCTTTTGGCCCTTGCTAATGCGGGTGTGACCATGCATGTCGATAATCAGGCCGCTGCGATAGCCGCGGATGCTGGAGTCGAGACGGTTGCTGCGCGCGAGGATGACTGGGGTACGGAATATCTGGATATGGAAATCAGCGTTAAGTGCATTGCTGATGTCGATGAGGCAATTGCTCATGTGAACAGATACGGCACGGGTCATTCGGAATGCATTATCTCCGAGGACACGTATGCATTGAATCGGTTTCAGCGTGAGGTCGATGCGGCGGTTGTGTATGCCAACGCCTCGACTCGGTTTACCGATGGAGCAGAATTCGGCCTAGGTGCCGAAATTGGTATCAGTACGCAAAAACTCCATGCAAGGGGCCCTATGGGTGCGGCTGCGCTTACTTCGACAAAATACCTGGTTTCAGGTGACGGGCAGACGCGAGGATAGGCACGCGATGAGTCGGCAGATCGGAATAATGGGCGGGACCTTTGACCCCATCCATAACGGTCATCTTGCAATAGCAGCAGATGTCGCCAAGCAACTTCGGCTTGAGCAAGTACTGTTTATCCCCACGGGAAAACCGAACTTCAAGCAGGGGACGCATGTGTCTTCTGCAGAGGATCGGGCGCATATGGTACAGCTCGCCATCGCCGGCAATCCGCTGTTCAAGCTTGATAGATGTGAAGTGGATCGTCCCGGTGTGACGTACACAGCGGATACGCTTGAACTCCTTACGGACGCTTCTCCTGATACAAGGTTTTATTTCATTATGGGCGCAGATTCAGCGGCGACGCTCGTGCACTGGAAACAGGCAGAAGACGTGGCGCGTCTTTGCACGATAGTAGTTGCGCATCGACCCGGCCAATCGATCGAACAAGTGCGGAAGGTCCATGCAGCATGCGAAGTTGCCTTCGATACGATCTATCTCGATGTGTCTCAAGTCGATGTTTCATCGACGGAAATCAGAAGACGGGTTGCACGTGGCGAATCGGTGCATGGTATGTTGCCCGATGCTGTAATTGCATTTATCGAACAGGCTGGATTGTATAGATGACACCGTGCGTATATGAATTAAGGAAAACGGAAGGAGTTTCGAACGTTGGAACCAGATAAACAGTTCCTGAAGCGCGTCACGAAAGCGGTTGACGCGCGACTTTCGGGCAAACGCCTGGCCCATGTGCATTCGGTATCCGACTATGCGGTTGAACTTGCGAGAATATATTCCGTTAACGAATACGATGCGCGTATCGCCGGATTACTTCATGACTGGGATAAGCTTTTGACAGATGACGAGCTGCCTGCGCGCCTTGATGAGCTCGGTATCGAGCGTCCGGATGATATCGAATACTTGTATCCCGTCCTCCATTCATTTACGGGTGCAGCAGCTGTGCAGCGCGAGTATCCAGAGCTTTCAGATGACATTGCAAGCGCCATACGCAATCACACGCTTGGCGCTGTCGAAATGAGCGATCTTGATATCATCATCTTCGTTGCGGACATGGTTGAACCGTTGCGCAAGACAAAAGGACGCCCGGAAATTAAGAACATCCGCAAGATGGTTGGAAAGGTCCCGCTTGGGGAGCTGTATTTCGCGGGTTATTGTGCGACTATGAAATCGTTGGTCGAACGTCGACGTTTTATTCATCCCATGGCTTTTGACATTTGGAATGACCTTGTAGAGAAGTATCATCCGATTGATAAATCACGTCAGGGCGATTCTAACGTCGTTCTGTAATACAATGCGAGACTCAAATAGATAGCGGTATCTCATGCGCGTGCAGACGCGGCAGATATCGAGGGAAAGGGAACGAATTGACTGAACAGAACACGTCTAAAGAGCAAGCGCTTGTCGCCGCTCGGGCAATTGACGAGAAAAAGGGCACCGATATCGTCATACAGGAGGTGTCAGAGCTTCTTGGCGTCACTGATTACTTCGTGCTCTGTACCGCGGCCAACAACAGGCGCGTTGATTCCATCGCAGAAGCAGTGGAAGAGCAGATTGGCAAGGAATGCAAGATCAAGCCTTTGGGTATCGAAGGACTTGAGGATAGCAAATGGGTTCTAATGGACTATGGCTCGATTGTCGTCCATATATTCCAACCCGCAACTCGTGATTATTATCGACTCGAGCAGCTGTGGGACAATGCGCCTTCAATCGATGTCGCACTTGCGGGCATTACTGACCCGGTGTATTCAGAGCGCATAGCGCATCTTCTGGGACGCGATAATCGGGACGTGCAAAATACTCCCGAGGCGGGCACTGAGGACTAGTCAATGGGCTTTCGAACGGTCTGTGCATCGCTTGTCTGCAAATCGACGTATCATCTGCTTCGGCTGATGAAGCGCGGAGGCACGTCGCTTCCGGGCAAGCTCGCGCTGAAGATCGATCCAGGTTATCTGCATCGACTGAGCACGAACGTGCGCACTATCATCATCACTGGCACAAACGGCAAGACGACCTCGACGCATATTGTTGCGCAAGCGCTCGAAAACACGGGCGAAGAGGCATTCTATAACCGAAGTGGTGCCAATCTTATACAGGGGATCACTACGGAGTTCGCCATTAGATCGAGTATCACGGGCAAGCCGCGGTGCAGCATGGCCGCAATCGAATGCGATGAGGGCGCACTGCGCCGCGTCTGCAAGGAAGTCGATCCGGCAGTGCTAGTCGTGACGAATATCTTTCGGGATCAGCTCGACCGTTATGGCGAAGTTACGCACACGCTCGAAAATGTCATGGCAGGCGTTAGAAACTCCCCTCATGCAACGTTATGTTTGAATGCCGACGACTCGATGGTCGCATCTATTGCGGGTAAAGTTGATAACGAAGTCGTCTTCTATGGCGTGAACTGCGAAATCTATCCAGAGCGCGTCCAAGATTTATCAGATGCTACGCATTGCATCGAGTGCGGTGGCGAATATGAATACGATTACGTCACATATGCGCATCTGGGAGGCTTTCGATGCAATAAATGCGGCTATTCCCGTCCGCATCCTCATGTTGCCGTCGATCGAATCCTTGAACGCAGGACCAATAGCAGCGTGCTCGAAATCAACGTCAACGGCATTTTGTCGACAGTTCCGGTGGACGTGCCCGCAAGCTACGACATATACAACTGCATATGCGTTGTCGCGGGGCTTATCTCCTTCGGATTTTCCAAAGAGCAGGCTTTTCGTGCCTTGGGCAAGTTCAAGCATGGGTTCGGTCGTTCAGAGGTCTTTGATATCAAAGGCACGAAGGTGCGCCTAATGCTCATGAAAAACCCCGCAGGCTGCAATCAGATTATCAATCTGCTCTTGAACGAACCCGATGCTGATATGGGTATCGCCTGTATTTTGAACGATCAGGAATGTGATGGAACGGATGTCTCTTGGATATACGATGCGGGCTGGGAGGCTGTCTGCGATCATAAGACGGCTGCGTTGTGCAGCGGCGATCGTGCTGAGGATATGGCGCTACGTTTGAAATACGCCGGAATGCCTGCCGAAGGTATCCGCATCATCCATGACTACGAATGCCTTATTGACGAACTTGGAAAGATGGACCACGACGTGACTGTAGTGGCCAATTATTCCGCTATGCTTGAATTTCGTGCGAAAGTCGCAGATGAGCTCGGGCTTGCCGGCTTTTGGGAAGGCTAGAAAATGGATGAGACAATAAGCCTGACCATCGGGTATCTGTATCCTGACCTGCTAAATCTCTATGGTGACAGAGGCAATATCATTGCACTTGAGAGACGCTGTAAATGGCGTGGAATCCAGGCGAAGGTTGTTAGCCTGGGCGCTGGACAAGATGCCGACTT
>CAYSZR010000049.1:12726-13834 GCA_964435565.1 uncultured Coriobacteriaceae bacterium | reverse complement strand
GCAGCACTCAACAAATAGCCAAAAAATACGGGCCGCCCAAGAAGATATCCTTGTGGCGGCCCGCTATCTTTAAAGCAGATGTGCCTAAGCCGGTAAAAGCGCCTCGGCGATTTGCACTGCGTTCAATGCAGCGCCCTTTCTGATTTGGTCCATAACCAGCCAGAACGCAAGTCCATTTTCAACAGTCGGATCATCACGCAAACGTCCAACATACACATCGTCGGTCCCCTGCAGTAAGCCAGGCATCGGATAAACGTTATGCGTGGGGTCATCCATCACCGTAACGCCATGCGCCTTCTCGAAAGCCGCCCGCGCCTCTTCAGTAGTGACGCGCTTGTTAAGCTCGACGTTCACGCTTTCAGCATGGCAACGCAGCACGGGGATACGCACGGCTGTAGGTGCAACCTTGATGCTATCATCACCAAAGATCTTCACGGTTTCCGCAACCATCTTCCATTCCTCTTTGGTGTAATCATCTTCGAGGAAGACATCAATATGCGGAATCACGTTAAAGGCGATCTGGTCAGAAAATGCTTCGACGACGAGCTCGTCACCGTCAAGAAACTGGCGCGTCTGCTCGAAAAGCTCGTTCATCGCCTTCATACCAGCGCCACTTGACGCTTGGTACGTACTTACGACAACGCGCTTTATGCCACCGCCCAAATCATAGAGCGGCTTGAGCGCGACAACCATTTCGATAGTCGAACAATTGGGATTGGCTATAACACCAGAATGCCAGGATAGATCACCCGCATTGACCTCGGGAACAACGAGCGGGACGTCGGAATCAACACGAAATGCACTCGAGTTGTCTATCATGATGCAGCCAGCATCAACGACAGCCTGACGGTATTCCTTCGAGGTGTCTCCGCCACATGCGAAAAGCGCAATGTCGACGCCATCAAAGCTCGAAGGAGTCATCTCCTCCACGGTCAAATTAGTATCCTTGAAAGGAACTGTTGTGCCGGCAGAGCGAGCAGAGGCAAGAGGCTTTATCTTGGAAGCCGGAAAATCCCTTTGTTCCAAAACCTTGAGCATTTCGCGTCCGACGACGCCCGTGGCACCTGCAACCGCGATGACGGGATTGGCAGGCATGACCTTGTTCCAA
>CAYSZR010000049.1:0-12716 GCA_964435565.1 uncultured Coriobacteriaceae bacterium | reverse complement strand
AAGCCATGGTGATTCCTCTCATCTTACATAAGAAAACTCGTGGCACAGACAATACCACTCGACGTTGTATCGCGGGAAAGCTCGACGGTGAACGGGCTGCTACAAAGCCATGGCTCGCGCCAATTTCGATAAAGGCTGAACAGCAAGGGGGTACGTCTGCTGAAGTTCGGCGGCGAATCGATGAAAAGCTTCCATAGAACCCGACTTAAACTCCAGCTCCACTTCGTTGATGGGAGCAGACTTGCCGCCACGGCGCATTTCGCCTCTATCGACAGCGAGCTCGGCGACAAAATCATCCGTCTCGACTTGACGGGCTTCGCGTACAAACTCTGTCTCGCAAATGACAACCGGATTCCCGGCTAGCAGAAGTTCGCAAACATCTTGCGGCGCCCCGACATCGGGAAGATGCCTCAGACCATCGAGAATATCTTTGGCTGCAACCTGATATTCTTCTCGCGTCTTACACGCATCTTGCGCACAGGCGGAAAGTTTCAAACAACATATGTTGTCATCATTTTCACGTCGCATGCGCAGGCCGCCATGCATGCGCCTTACATCGCCCGCGACGGTATCATAATATATGGCATGCATCGAAAATAACGTCGTATCGACTATGCCCCTGCTATTGGCGACATCATCAAGAATATGGATCAAGGTCTGCTCGTCGGGCAGGTTCCATTTGTACTCTATTTCCATTACGCACCCTCTAGTCCGCTGCAGCAGCTGCGCCTGCGGCCATTCCGCTTGCCCATGCCCAATGTAAGTTGAATCCGCCACAACGACCATCGACACTCAGCGTCTCTCCCGCCGCGAACAAGCCCGGATTTAGCTTAGATTCGAGCGTGAGCAAATCGAATTCGTCGATTGCCGCGCCGCCCCGCGTCACTTGCGCTTTGGAAGCATCGCCCAATCCCGTTACTCGAACGCGAAAATCTTTAGCCGTAGCGACGAGCGCCGCAAACATCGCAGGATCGACAGGCGACGAAGGCTTGCAGCCGGTTTTATGCACTATGGCATTGTTCAAACGCGTGTGGAATATCCCACACATAAGATCAGAGTAGGTTAAAGGACTTATATTTTCTACATATGTGCATTTTTTCATATTTTCATATTTACTGGTAAGAAGACCTATAAACTCATCAGTAGTAGCTTGAGGCAGAAAATCCAAACCGAGATAATCTTCTAGCTCAACTTCACGAGACATATCGAAGATCACGATTCCCGACAGCCCATACTCGCGGAACAAAACCTCGCCAAACAGCCAGGCGTAAGGCTCCTCTGCTTCCATAGATTCGTATGCACTGACTTTGGCATGGGCGCGCACGCCCGAAAGTCCGCGCAATGGTTCAACGTCTGTGGCAAGCGGGCAAAGGACAGGATGAAACGGAACGATCTCGTGACCAAGCCCGGATAGCAGATCGGTACCTCCGCCTGTTGAAACGATAACGCGGTCAAAAACATGCGTGGCCCCTTGAGCACACACTACCTCGTACCGTGCGTCCTTTGGAACGACCTTCACCACTTCACTCTCGCAAAGCACCGTGATACCTAAACAAGCACATGAATTACGCAAAACATCGAGAACCGTATTCGCCGTATTCGAAAACGGGTACACGCGTCCGTCGTCTTCTTCGATTGTGAGCAAACCAAGCTTGTCGAAAAAATCGAGGACGCGCGCTGCGGGATAGGCTTCTATAAGCGGCTCCACATAAAACGTCTCGAAATAATCTGTGGGCGCAACTTGCGTATTCGTCAGATTGCATCGCCCGTTTCCCGTCTTGAGAATCTTTTGCCCGACGCGCTTGGATGCCTCGAAAATAGTTACCTGAGCACCTGCATACGCAGCGGATATCGCTGCTGCCAGACCTGATGCGCCACCACCTATAACGGCGACGCTTTTCGTAGTCTCATCCATACGAGCTCCCGTTTCTATCCTGAGGTTCTCTAAACGGAGGCGGATTCCTTCTCCGCCGCTTCCTTTTGATTGCTAAACGCAACGGCAATCATGAGCTTGATACGATTGAGCTGGTTAACTTCGCTTGCGCCTGGATCATAGTCAACAGCCACGATATTACTCTGCGGATATTGGCGTCGCATTTCCTTGATGACAGCTTTTCCGACAACATGGTTAGGCAAGCACGCGAACGGCTGGCAGCAAACGATATTAGGCGTCCCCTCTTTCACGAGTTCGACCATCTCGCCTGTCAGTAGCCACCCTTCCCCCATCGTATTGCCTAGATCGATGATATCGCTTGCGCCTTGCGCGATATCCTCAATGTGCATCCACGGCTCGAAACGGTCTGAAGCGGCCAGGGCCTTGCGCACTGGGCCACGAAGTTTTTCAAGAAAGCCGATGACGCCTTTCGCAGTCATGAATTTCTTCAAATTCGGCGTAAGCTCTTTATGGCGATAAGCAGGATTGAGAATGCCGAACAAAAAGAAATCGACCAAGCCGGGGACCGTCGCCTCGCACCCCTCATCTTCGATGGTCTGGACAATCTGATTGTTGGCAGTCGGATGGAATTTCACTAGGATTTCTCCTACGACACCCACCCGCGGTTTCGATCCGAAATCAATGCATGGCAACGTATCAAACTCGTGTACGATTTTTTCGGCGACGCCTTTCAAATCGCGCAGCTTCATAGCGCATTCGTGCTCTTTCATGTAATCCATCCACTTGCGGAAAAGCTTTTCCGCGCTGCCAGGCTCAGCCTCATAGGGGCGCGTCCTATAAAGGCACATCATAAGCAGATCGCCTATGATCAAAGCAGGGACGGCGATTTTCAGCATCTGCGGGCTCACTTCGAAACCCGAATTCGTCTCGCCTGTGTCATTGAATGCAAGGCTAATGACCGGTACCTGGTCAAGTCCCGCCTCATGTAATCCCTTGCGAATAAGACTGATGTAATTTGTCGCACGGCAGCCACCGCCGGTCTGCGTGATGATGAAAGCCGTCTTATCCATATCGTATGCGCCACTCGTCGCAGCTTCCATAATCTGGCCAGTCACAAGAATGGACGGATAGCAGATATCATTATTGACATATTTAAGGCCTGCATCAACGGCGCTTGGATCAACGCTCGGCAACAACTCAACGTTATATCCACATGCCCGGAAAATGGGGATGAGCAGCTCGAAATGAATAGGCGACATTTGCGGTGCCAAAATGGTGTAACCCGCATCGCGCATTTCAGCGGTAAATTCCACACGCGGGAATTCAGTCGATCCGGCGCTGCGATTTGGCTCGAAATCAAAATCATCTGCCGGACAGGCAGGCTGCGTTTCATCTCCAGCCGTCGCCACGCCGGTAGCGTCTGCACCCTCACACGTACTTTCAACAGAACTCGAAGCAATATCGACCAAGGCACTTGGCGACTTGGGGAGCGCGTTCTTCGCACGCATTTCACCTTGCTGGCGTAATGCCGCCATTAACGAACGAATACGAATACGTGCAGCTCCAAGATTGCTGACTTCGTCAATTTTGAGAACGGTATAAACCTTGCCGCTCCCCTCGATGATCTCTTGCACCTCGTCGGTCGTAAGCGCATCAAGTCCGCAGCCAAACGAATTCATCTGTACAAGGTCAAGATCGTTTCGCTGCGTCACGACTTTAGCCGCGTTGTACAAGCGCGTATGATACATCCACTGGTCATAAACACGCAGGTTACGCTCGAGATCACCCAGATGCGCAACGGAATCCTCGGTCAGGACTGCCATGCCAAAACCGCTTATGAGCTCTGGCAACGCATGATTGATTTCTGGGTCAATATGATACGGTCGACCGGCCAGTACAATGCCATGAGCATTGTTCTGCTCTATCCAGCGCAAGGTTTCCTCGCCTTTCGCGCGCACTGCCGATTTAAAATCGAGGTCGGTCTGCCAAGCCAGATCAACAGCATCTGAGATTTCTACACGCGTTGGAAATGCCATGTTTGCAGTATCGACACCGCGCGCCTTGAGGTCGGCTTTGCGGTTCTTAACCAAATGCTCGAAGAGACGCTTCTTCAAAGCCTGCTTATCATCGTAGGGAATGAACGGATTCAAGAACTGCGTGCGGCTTGTCCTCAGTTCATCGATGTTGAGCTTGAGTGCTTCCGAATAGCTCATGACAATCGGGCAGTTAAAGTGATTGTTTGCCCCAGCATCTTCCTGTCGTTCCCAGCGTATGCAGGGCATCCAAATGAAATCGACGTCTTTTTCGAGCAAGTCCATGATATGACCATGCGAAAGCTTTGCCGGATAGCACGCGTTTTCCGATGGCATGGACTCGATACCAGCCTCATAGACTTTCTTTGTCGACTGGCCCGAAAGCTCGACACGATAGCCCAGATGCGTGAAGAAGCTATGCCAGAAAGGATAGTTTTCATACATGTTGAGCGCGCGCGGGATGCCAACCGATCCGTATTTTTGCGCTTCAGGCACCAAAGGATCACGATCGAAAAGAAGCTTGTTCTTGTAATCAAACAGATTGGGCACCTTTGCTGCCGAGCTTTTCACACCCGCTCCCTTTTCACAGCGATTGCCCGTGATAAAACGACGATGCCTTCCCGTAGACTCGTCTACGCCAAAGTCGTTGATGGTGAGCAGGCAGTTGTTTTCGCAACGTCCGCAACGCACTGCGGTGTGCTTGACCTCAAGACCGTCGATTTGCGCAGGGGTGAGCAGCCTGGAAAGTGCACCCGTTGCGCGATCGCGCGCCAAAAGCGCAGCGCCCCATGCACCCATATTACCGGCAATGTCAGGTCGAATGGCATCATGCCCACTCAGGTTTTCAAAGGCGCGCAATACCGCGTCGTTCAAAAAAGTGCCACCTTGCACGACGGCGTGTTCACCCAGCTCTGAAGCATCGCGCAGCTTGATAACCTTGAAAAGCGCATTTTTGATAACTGAATAGGAAAGGCCCGCAGAGATATCCGCGGGTGTTGCGCCTTCTTTTTGCGCCTGCTTGACGCGTGAATTCATGAAGACCGTGCATCGGCTTCCCAAATCAACGGGGCCTTCTGCCTCGAGAGCCTCAGCTGCGAAGTCCTCGATAGACATCTTGAGAGACGACGCAAACGCCTCGATAAAAGATCCGCAACCAGCCGAGCACGCCTCATTGAGCATGATATGTTCAATGACACCATCTTTCACGCGCATGCACTTCATGTCCTGTCCGCCGATATCAAGAATGAAATCGACATCAGGACAAAGCTCGCGAGCGCCGCGCAAATGCGCAACGGTTTCGATCTCGCCGCTGTCAGCCTGAATAGCCTCAAGCAAGAGTGCCTCACCGTAGCCGGTAGTAGTCGTGTGCCCAATACGGACGAGGGGGTCACCCGAAGCATCGCGCGGAATCAAATCGAACAGATCGCCCAACATCTTGCGCGTTGCGCCAAGCACGTCTCCTTTATTGTTGACGTAATAGCTATAGAGAATCTCGCCGTCATTGCCGATCAAAACAGACTTCAGGGTCGTCGATCCGGCATCAATGCCCAGATAGGCCGTTCCGCGATAATCATCCAAGCTCGCCTTGGGGACGGTTGCCTTGGCATGTCGTTTTTTGAATGTAGCGTATTCGCGCTCGGTGGCAAAAAGTGGATCAAGACGCTGGACTTCGCTTCCTTGGATATTTCCCAGGTGCTCCATACGGTCTTTCAATTCACCCAGGCTAACCGTTTCCTCGTTCTCTTCCGATGCAAATGCTGCACCACGGGCAACGAACAAATGCGATTCCTCGGGGATGATCGTAGTTTCAGGAGTTAGCTCGAGCGTTTCGATAAAACGCTGACGCAGCTCGGAAAGATAGTGGAGTGGGCCGCCCAGAAAGGCGACATTGCCCCGTATGGGACGCCCGCATGCAAGTCCAGAAATTGTCTGCATAACGACTGCCTGAAATATGGAAGCTGCCACATCTTCGCGCTTGGCTCCTTCGTTCAACAATGGCTGCACGTCAGTCTTTGCAAACACACCGCAGCGTGATGCGATGGGATAGATAATGCCATGTTGCTTGGCCATTTCATTGAGGCCCGCTGCATCGGTATTCAAAAGCATGGCCATCTGGTCGATAAACGCACCAGTGCCACCAGCACAGGTCCCGTTCATGCGCTGCTCGATGCCGCCATCGAAATAGATGATCTTCGCATCCTCGCCGCCAAGTTCAATGGCGACATCTGTTGCGGGGACGACACGT
Source organism: uncultured Coriobacteriaceae bacterium (assembly GCA_964435565.1). GTDB lineage: Bacteria > Actinomycetota > Coriobacteriia > Coriobacteriales > QAMH01 > QAMH01. The sequence goes on along the minus strand of CAYSZR010000049.1, from coordinate 6,544 downwards.
TCGATTGCGGTTTTATTGGCGATAACTTCCTGCACGAATGGAACGCCCAGCCAATTTGCAAGCAGCAAACCGCCCGATCCGGTAATGGTTATTGCCGCTTGGCCACTCCCAACCGCATCGAGGGCTTCATCAACGATACCAGCGATAGTCGCCCTGATATCAGAATGGTGGCGGCGATACACCGAAAAAACCACTTCGTCCTGCGTGTTAAGGACAAGCAGCTTTACTGTTGTGGAGCCTACGTCGACTCCGATGCGCATTATGTCGGCAGCAGTCGTTTTTTCAGTCATTGCAATCTCCTAGAGCTTGATGGATTCGCCGGGTTTGATAAACAAGAGACGCATCGCGATGCGTGCCATTTCCTCGTCAGTTTCGAGCATGCCCATCTCAACCCATTTGGTTATGATGCCCAGATAGGCCGATGCATAGAAAATAATGTAGTAATTGACGAATGATGTGGGATCTTTGCGATACTTTTCATGGAGTATCGATTCGATGAAACCGGTGCAGACATAGTCACGCATGCGCGCCCCAAAACTCGCATCTCCGCCAACGCCCAAAACACCGCTTAAAAACCCTCCCTGGCTTCGCAGATATGCAAACAGGTCAACAAGGGCCGGCAGAGGTTTCTTGCATGCCAGACAATGCGTGACCGTAAGCAGCGTCACATTCCTTAGCTGTTCCGAATAGACAGAGACTTCTTTGAAGAACTGGTCTTCCACTGCAGCGAGTACATCTTCCTTGTCATGGTAGTGATTATAGAATGTACCGCGATTGACATTTGCGCTTTCGCACAGGTCGTTTACGGTAAAACCATCAAATCCGCGCTCGTCCATAAGTTCGATGAGGCTCGTATGCAGCGCATGTTTTGTCTTCACGATCCTTCTGTCGATACTGACTGTCTCGGGCATTGTCCATCCTCCGTGTCTAATTCGACACCAAGCACATTATTGAACGCGATGTCTATTTACTAAACATTGTAAATAGATTTCTCTGAAAGACAAGGGGAGACTCTTCGGGCGTTTGCGCGAATATCGCAAACGCCCGAATACACGAATCAATCCATGATGGAATTTGGTTATTGAACTCTAGTTCTTCAGCGAGTTGATTGGCGCAGGAAAACGCCCTCCGCGATGCGCGAATACGGTGCCCGCATGCGTGTTCACCGGCATAATAGGTGCATCTCCCAGCAAGCCACCAAAATGAAGGGTTTCGCCAGCATCGCGCCCAACTGCCGGAATCACGCGCACGGCAGTCGTTTTGTTGTTGATAAGGCCAATCGCAGCCTCATCTGCAATAATACCCGCGATTGATTCAACCGTGGTATCACCGGGAATTGCAATCATATCTAGGCCAACCGAGCATACGCTCGTCATAGCCTCGAGCTTCTCGATGCACAGCGCACCGTCCTCGACTGCTTTTATCATACCCGCATCTTCACTTACCGGGATAAAGGCACCGGAAAGTCCGCCGACGCTCGAACTCGCCATGACGCCGCCTTTCTTCACTGCGTCATTAAGCAAAGCAAGCGCCGCAGTCGTACCAGGGCCACCACATTGGCCGACGCCGATAGCCTCGAGGATCTGAGCGACCGAATCGCCGCGTGCCGGAGTCGGCGCAAGCGAAAGGTCCAGTATCCCCTTTTCGTAACCAAGGCGTTTTGCCGCTTCGCGAGCGATAAGCTCGCCCGCGCGTGTGATCTTGAACGTGGTCGCTTTGATTGCCTCGGCAATCTCGGTCATCGAAGCGTCCTTAGGCATATCTTTGAGCACGGCATGCACGACGCCAGGACCGCTAACGCCGACATTGATAACCTCGCCGGCCTCGCCGCTTCCGTGCATAGCGCCTGCCATGAAGGGATTATCCTCGACCATGTTACAGAAGACCACGAGTTTGGCACACGCGATTGAATCACGATCTGCCGTGATCTCCGCACACTCGCGCACAATTTGGGACATACGCAACACGGCATCCATATTGATACCCGCACGTGTAGAGCCGATATTCACGCTTGAACATACTATGTCGGTTTCGGAAAGCGCACGGGGGATGCTGTTTATAAGACGGCGATCGCTATCACTCATGCCCTTTTGCACCAAGGCGGTAAAGCCGCCGATGAAATTGACACCGACCTCTTTCCCGGCTTTATCAAGCGCGATAGCCAGCGGAGTAAGGTCTTCAGCCTTGGTGGCACCGCTGATTTCAGCAATAGGTGTGACTGCGATACGCTTGTTAATGATGGGAATGCCATACTCACGCTCGAGCTGCTCGGCGCAGGGCACCAAGTTCTGAGCTGCCGATGTCAAACGGTCGTATATACGTTGAGCCATTACATCGATATCTTCATGCACGCAGCCCCGCAAAGAAAGGCCAAGCGTAATCGTACGAATATCAAGATGTTGTTGAGTGACCATCGAAATCGTCTCGACAACCTGTTTTGGTTCTACAGCCACGTGGCTCTCCTTCAAGGTGTTAGTTTTTCCGCAAAAACGATTGTAGCTGATTGATATGCTAGCGCGTATCGAGTGTCCATAGCTTGTCGAAACACGCAATTAGTTTTTCAACCGCGTCCTCTTTATTGTCTTCACGCGCGATGATGCCAAATTCGTCGCTTACCGCAAAAACACCCGCATCTCCCCTGTCACAAGACTGCCCGACAAGATCAAAACCAAGGGTCTTCGCAAGATCGCGTACAAGCGTATCGGCTGCATGCTTTATCTCGACAGGCATATAGAGCACATTGCCCTTTGCCGCCCATAAAGTGCCCGAAGCCTTGGCGCCCCTCTCAAAAACGGGCACCTCGCCTATCGGTTCTTGCCGTATGTCGACATCCCCGTCTGGGTCTATCGTGAGAATGATAATGCCCTGCGGCATATCTCGAAACCGGTTATCGCGCACCCATTCAAGACGCGAGCGCACCCATGCCTGAACAGAGGGACCAACATTGAACGAAGCAAGTGAGCGCAGTCGGCGTTCGTACAGGTGAATCGTCTTATTCGTATATCGCCAACGAAACTCGAGCGCCGTTGCGGGCAGATTTTTAGCGCGCCACTGCATCTCGGTAACGCCATCGCTTTGTGCAAGCTCACCGACATCGTCAGGCGCTTGAGCACCCACTTTGTTAAAGGGTATCGATTCCTCTTTCATGAATATGCCCGTCGTTTTCTAGTGCCTGAAATGCCTGTGGCCGGTAAATACCATTGGGATACCAGCTGCATCCGCACACTCAATTGAAAGATCATCGCGGATAGATCCGCCTGGCTGTATAAGGGCGCAGCAGCCAGCGTCGCGAACGACCTCGAGCGTATCTGGAAACGGAAGAAACGCATCGCTTGCAACAACGGCGCCTTTCGCCCGTTCACCCGCTTGCTCGACAGCTATACGGGCAGAGTTGACACGGTTGGGCTGACCGCCGCCGATACCAACGGTATGCATATCTTTGACCAGTACAATCGCATTTGATTTTATGCATTTGCAGCATTTCCAGGCAAACAGGAGCGCTTGCATCTGCTCTTCTGTCGGCTGCGTCTTGGTTGGTACCGTGAATGTCGTCGGATCTTCAGTGACACTATCGAGCGTTTGTACGACCATGCCACCTTCAACAGACCTGATATCGATATCGTTGCCAGCGGGGTTCACGGCACCCGTACGCAAAATGCGCGCGTTTTCCTTCTGCGCGAAGACGTCCAGAGCCTCTTGGTCATACGCCGGGGCAATGATTACCTCGATAAACTGCTTGTTCACTTCGACGATCTCACGAGCAACTGCACCAGTCACCGTCTGATTGAATGCCATCACACCGCCAAAAGCGCTCACCTTGTCGCAAGCCCATGCGTCTCTATACGCAGTAAGCAGATCGTCACCCTGGGCAATTCCGCACGGGGTAAGATGCTTGATGACCACACAAGTGGGAACTTCCGTGCCAAATTCACGTACAGACGCCCATGCGGCATCGGTATCCAGATAATTGTTATAGCTCAGCGCTTTGCCCTGAATCTGTTCGGCAGCGGCAAGTGTATGCGATTCCGATTCTGGACACGGACCTTCATGACCAACCATGATTCGCTTGTAAAAAGCAGCTTGCTGATGGGGGTTTTCACCATAGCGCAGGTCGGCAACCTTCTCGAGCGATACGCGCTTATCCGCACAGAAGGCGTCATCGCCCTCAAGTTCATTCAACAACCAATAGTAGATGCTATTGTCATATGCGCTCGTAGTACGAAAAACTTCAAGGGCTAGCTTCTTACGTGTCTCCAGGGTAGTAGCTCCGCCATTTGCCCGCATTTCAGCCACAATGGCACCATATATTGCGGGATCAGTCACCACCGTCACAGATGCATGGTTTTTCGCAGCGCTACGCAGCATTGACGGTCCACCGATATCTATATGCTCAACGGCATCTTGATAATCAACATCGGGCTTTGCGATAGTAGCCCCAAATTCATACAGGTTAACGACAACCATATCTATCATGCCGATGCCGTTATCCTGTGCGTCTTTCATATGGGTCTCAAGATCGCGACGCGCGAGGAGCCCCCCATGGACTTTGGGATGCAGAGTCTTCACACGACCATCCATCATCTCGGGAAACCCAGTCAGTTGGTCAATCGGCACAACGGGAATACCCGCTGCTTCAAGCGCCTTTGCAGTACCCCCCGTGCTGACTATCTCAACGCCAAACTCATCGACAAGCGTACGCGCGAATTCTTCAATGCCCGTCTTGTCGGTAAGAGAAATAATGGCACGCTTGATTTTGGGATCCTGCATAAAAGCCCCTTTCGCCCTGAAGCACAGCTGACCTTACCAAAATAGCCGCTCGTTATCATACAAAAAACAACGACGCTTCAGTTTTCGATGAAGCGTCGTTTGTCATTCATGAAAGGCGCTGGCAGCGCTACGAGTTCTCTATAACCTTGAGTAACAAACGCGTCACGTATTCAAGGTTGTCCTCATCGACGATATCGGCAGTATCGTCCACACAGTGCCAGTTCACCGGAGCCACTCCGTTTTCATCGAAGCCCATGAGTGTTATCGAGCGCATGCCCGCAATCATAGCGGGAGTGGCATCCGTATTACGCCATTCGAGACTCTTAGGCTTCATTTCAGAACCCTTGAGCTCTTTGGACGCTTTCTTGATCAGGCTCTGCAGACGACGGTCGCTACGACGCGATTTGCCCGTGCCTTCGACGTCTATATAAGAGATCTTGCCTGCGCCAACCGCCTCAAGATTGATGATGAGGGAACCGCGAAGCTCAGATGAATGCAGATCGAGGAAGTTCTTCATTCCCTGTCCGCCGGCCCCTGAAGCGCCTAGAGCAACAAACCAAACCTCTTTGTCCAACAAATCGCTTTCGGTCATAGTCACGACCGACTCGCGAATCTGTGCAGCACGCTCGCGAACGGCATCCAGCGCGGATTCCTTCTCTTCCTCGAAATAGCCGCCGCCCTTCCAGCCAAAATCATCGTCTTCGTCCCAGTTCTCGACATTCGAACCATCGCTCTGGGCGTCGCGTCCTTTTTTCTTTTTCTTGCCGAACAGCCCACCGACCTTATCGACCGCATTATGGAAACGAGACTCGGGAATGCTGATATCCGACGTCTTGCTTGGCGCCATAAAATTATCGAGCGCCTCGTCACTGGCAATCATGCCTTGCGGCACATCAGCAAAATCGTCTGCGTTTACTACGGGCATCGATCCTGAAAGAGCTGGGAATGAACCCGTCAAAGACGGGAATGAGGATGTATTCGCAGGAGATGACGAAACAGCTCCCTCGTCCAGGCGTACGCGGGGCATCCTCCCCGACGCTTCTGGGCGTACACGCGGAGCGACATGCGCGGCTCGCTCACTTGCATAGCGCTCTTCTTTCGGGGCAAACGGATCGAACGCCGAAGTTGCCTGCGGCGTGTCTTCATATGTTGAGCTGACCGGTGCCTCTTGCCTATTATCGCCAAACGGGCGATTATCGCGTGCGTCTACCGCAGGTGTTGGCGTGAACTGCTCGGTTATATGACGCGCGGTCGGCTTTTTGCGCTGCTGATGCGTGGCAGCAGATGCTTCGGCAGCAGGCGCTGCGCCGCCATCAAGGATAGCCGGGATACCCTGCAGCTCCGGACGTACACCATGCGACGCGCGCTCTTCTTGAGCCGCCTTGCGTCCGGCACGCTCTTTGTCATCGGAAGAACCGATATTTGGAATTCTTGAGGTAAGGCCTTCCGGCCCGTTCTCCACGACGCCGCCTGTGTCATCGCTCTTGCCGACAGGATTGATACGCCCGAACAGGCCACTCGCATCTGGGCTTAGCTCGTCGAGCTGATCATCCGGAATTTCGAAATCGATAACGTCCTGAACAATTTCAGGCTGCGTCTGGACATCTGCCCGACCGGAAGTCTCGGGGTTCTGGCCAGCTTGGGCTGAAGTCTCATCCTGAGGCACCTGCGCTGCAGCTGCATCTTCATTGACAACCTGTTCACCTGGTTGAGGAGCAGGCACTTCTAGTTCCTGCTTCGCATGCATCTCACCCGGAGTTGTGGGCATATCCGCGAA
>CAYSZR010000048.1:0-14686 GCA_964435565.1 uncultured Coriobacteriaceae bacterium | reverse complement strand
GGTTTACAAAGCCTAACCTCTTTATTGTCAACAACTAGCTTGCATGGATAGCGAATTCTCTTAAATGCAAAAGAGGGGTTTCACTTCACGAACAATGTACTATACTTACGCAGAATTAGTCTCGAATTAAAATAAATGCTCTAGAGAATGAAATAAGAAGTGAAGACAGAACAACTTGTCGTCGAGACGAGTAAGACAAAACGACGCTCGGACTTGTGCATCATCGCACTCGGTATCTTTATGGTCCTTGCCATGGGGGTATCTTTGATGCTGGGCAAGTATCCCATCGAGCCCATACAGGCGATTCAGATGCTCGTCAATTCGATTGTGCCCATCGATCAGACCTGGACCGACCAGCAAGCGACGCTTTTCTTCAATGTTCGCATGCCGCGAATCATCCTTGCGCTGATGGTGGGATGTTGCCTTGCCGCCGCTGGCGCTGCTTTTCAGGGTACGTTTCAAAACCCCCTCGTTTCCCCTGACATCCTGGGTGCATCTCAAGGTGCCGCCTTTGGCGCTGCTCTGGCGATTCTTGCCGGTGTGAGCTCGGCGATGGTCTCCCTGTCGGCCTTCGTCGTGTCCATAATCACGGTCATGCTGGTTTTGATTGTGAGCGGCAGGGCGAAGGGCAATCATGTTCTCATCACCGTTTTAGCCGGTGTCATGATCTCTTCGCTCTTTTCGGCTGGCGTTTCGTTCACCAAGCTTGTCGCCGATCCTACTGACCAGCTCCCCGCAATTACCTATTGGCTCATGGGTAGCTTGACGGGAGCCAAGCTTGACATGGACCTTGCGCTCACGGCGATTCCCATGGTTTTAGGATGCGTCGTACTCATCGCGATGCGCTGGCGCATCAACGTTCTTACCATGGGCGATGATGAGGCTTCGACCATGGGTATCGATGCGCGCAAGACTAGACTCGTTGTCATTATCGCTGCAACGCTCGTTACGGCTGCGAGTGTCTCGATGACGGGCATGATTGGCTGGGTTGGTCTGGTTATTCCGCATCTTTCGCGTATGATCGTTGGGGCTGATTATCGAAAGCTTCTACCGACGAGCATGCTCATGGGTGCATCGTTTTTGCTCGTCGTTGACGATATATCGCGCCTTGCGACAACCGCTGAAATTCCCATCGGTATCTTGACGGCGTTTGTGGGCGCTCCCTTCTTCCTCTATCTCATCACGCGAAAGAGGAAGCTATGAGTATCACCGTTAAAAACCTCAGTTTTTCATATGGGTCACATCAGGTGCTTCACGATATCAACCTTGAGATTCCCGATGCCACGTTGGTGAATGTTCTGGGTCCGAATGGTGTGGGTAAATCGACGCTTTTCAGGTGCATACTTGGCCTGAACAGAGACTATTCCGGCGAGATTCTCATTAACGGGAAGAATCTTAAAGATCTGAATATCCGCGAACGTGCCCGTGAGGTTTCCTATATTCCACAGACGCATGCATCGGTATTTGATTACGAGGTGCTCGATGTTGTGCTTATGAGTACGAGCACGAATTTTTCCGCACTTTCTTCACCGGGGCAACGGCAGGTCAGACAGGCCCAAGATGCGCTCGAACGGGTGGGTATCTCGCATCTTGCCAACCGCGCGTATACGCAGATATCGGGTGGCGAACAGCAACTCGTCCTTATAGCGCGTGCAATCGCCCAGAATGCGAAGGCCGTCATTATGGACGAGCCCACGAGCGCCCTGGATTACGGGAATACCGTGCGCGTTCTTTCATGCGTACGCCAGCTCGCACGCGAAGGGATGAGTATCGTTCAATCGACACATCAGCCCGACCAGGCGTTTCTGTATTCGGATAAGACGCTTGTGCTTAACGAAGGATGTGTCTGGGCATATGGAGACCCCAAAGACGTGATCACGAGCGAACTTGTCGGAACGATTTATCACGTTGACGTGGAGGTTAACTCTCTTTATGGGGATACGGTGCGCGTATGCGTGCCTGTTCAGGAAATACAATCAGAAAGGGAAGGAAAGTCATGAATCACAAAGCACTCTTTTCTCGAGGAAGGCTTGCGATAGCGTTTGCATGCGCGGTGGCCCTGTGCCTTTGCATGGTTGCGGGCCTAACAGCCTGTGGCGGTTCGAGCAGTTCGAGCTCGTCGGCGGCAAGCCAGTCATCTACGCGTACGTTTACGGATTCTGCGGGGCGTCAGGTGCAGGTGCCTGCTTCTATCACCAAGATCGCACCCTCTGGGTTTACGGCACAACAGGTTCTGCTTACCATCGCGCCTGACAAGCTTGTTGGCCTTGCGCAGAAGATGAGCGATTCGCAGATCAAGTATCTTGGCAGCCAATATGCCAGTCTTCCTGAGTTTGGGGCTGCATTCGGAGCAAAGGGCAACCTCAATAAAGAGGCAGTCGCTGCATCGGGTGCTCAGATTCTGATCGACACGGGAGAGTATAAGGACGGTATTGCTGCAGATCTCGATAAGCTTCAAGAGCAGCTGGGGATACCGTGCGTATTCATCGAGACGAAGCTTTCTGATTACGGTTCAGCGTATACGATGCTGGGTGATTTGCTCGGTACGCAAGATCGTGCGAAGACGCTTGCCGATTATTGCACTAATGCCTATAACGAGACCAAGACCGCTGTCGATGCCGTCCCCGAAGCGCAGCGCGTGAAGGTTGCGTATTTGTCGGGTGATGCAGGCCTCAATGCGATTGCCAAGGGTTCGTATCAAGGTGGCGTCATCGACATGTGCGCGACTAACGTCGTTCAAGTCGAAAAGGCCAGCGGGAGCGGCACAGGCAACGAAATCAGTCTTGAGCAGCTCGCCAACTGGAACCCGCAGATGATCGTCTTTCAGCAGGGAAGTATTTATAGCAAGGTTGGAAGTGACGCTGCGTGGCAAGGCATCGCGGCCATTGCCAACAAGAACTATTACGAGTGCCCCAATGACCCATGGTGCTGGCTCAATAATCCGCCAACCGTCAACCAGGTCATGGGTATGCAATGGTTCTCGCGCCTATGCTATCCCGATAAGTTCAAGACGAGCATCAGCGATGTGACCAAGAGCTATTACAAGACATTCTATGGTTACGATCTGAGCGATGCCGAACTTGCCTCGCTCACGGCAAACGCGGTCGCGAAATAGTCGATCTTGTTTTGGGAAAGGAAAAGCGGGCATCCATTAGGGTGCCCGCCTTTTATCTGAGGTATTTCAGAAAGATGCTATGAACGTTCGTCTTTCTGGAAAATCGTATAGGTATTCCCGCCTTTCGCCTTGGATTCATACAGCGCCTGATCCGTTTGTTCGAAAAGCTCTTTGACGGCGCATCTGCCTCCGCCGTATATCGTGGCGCCTATGCTGATAGAAACGGATCGTCCTTCGGGCTCGCCAATTTCGCAGACTGCTTGCATCAAGGTATCGATACGTTGTTTCAAGAGCTCTTGATTGGTAAGGCCTGGCAAGAACGCTTGAAATTCATCGCCGCCAAAGCGACCGAGCATATCGATACCACGGAAGAGCCGACGCATGCATGCTGCCAGCCCTTTAAGAACATGATCGCCATAGAGATGACCATACAGGTCGTTTATGCTCTTGAATTTATCGATATCGAACATGAGTAAAGCGCCTGCCGTCCCCGATTTCACGGTTTTTTCCATAGAGAGTCTGAAGGCAGAGGTGTTGAGCAGCCCCGTGAGGGGGTCATGCATCGCGCGGTCTTTCCAATCATCGACCATTTCCATATAGATGTTGATGTTATCGGTGCGCCCGACGACACGATAAACGCTGCCATCGGCATCTTTGACGCATCGGTATGTAACGCGATGCCATTCGAAGTCTTCGGTTATCAGGCGCGTATTGATATCGTAGTATCCGGAGTCTCCTGTGCGAAGGAGATGTTCCCATGTGTTGCGGAATACCTCACGACTTTCGGGTGCAAGCCAGTCTAGGTCGGGGTCCCCATAGACAAAACCCTCCCTTGTGAGTGTGCGCATGGAGCCGTCTTTATCGCAGATATCCAGCTCGACTCTGTCGATTACAGGATCGTAGTTGTACGTGGTCGTTCCGGGGGTGTGCATCAGCATGATGAGCTCTTCTTGTTCCCAGGCAGTTCTCATCTGCGCGCGTTTTGCTTTATCGGCGTCTACGATGACGACGTAGAACCATTCTTTTCAAGCTGAATCAACTGTCAGGCTGCCACGGTCGAATACCCACATCAAGCGGCCGTCAGCACGTTCGACGCGGTATTCGCAATAGTCTTCGCTGCTGCGGGAAACCTGCTCGTAGATTTCGTCCATCACACGCGCGCGATCAAGCTCGTAGACGAGGTTGATAAAGCTGTTGTCGAACTTCGCGCTGAACTCGGCATAGGATTTATATCCTAAGAGTTTGAGCATGGAGCGGCTGACATACGAGAATTGCTGCTTTCCCTGACGGTCTGCCTCATAGCGGAAGAATCCGCAGGGCATGAGATTGATGTGATTGACGAAATCTTCTAAGAGAGGCGCTGCCCCTGCTTCGCCAAAGTCAAATCCGTCAAGTGATTCGTGCTCCTCGAGATAGGCGTATGCAGTATCGAGGATGTCGCTTTCCAGTGCATCGCCGATGTGCCGGTCAGTCATAGTGTGCCTTTCTGCGGGTGATATAGGAAAAGGATAAAGCCGTCGTTCATGTTCTGCAACAGGCAATTCTGTATTTTGCTTTCAGCTAGCGGTGATTTGGCTGGCTGAAGATGACGAGTACTTTGGTGTTACTATTCGCATCGGCGCGAATATATTTACGGGAAAGGCATGGTGTTTGAATATGGACGGTATTCCACAGCCTGAAAAGGGAAGCGGCAAGAAATGGGCAGCGCGTCGCATCCAGACACGCGCGTCTCAATCTGGCAAAGGGGCTGCTGACAGTCTTATGCAGGCCATCGATTCTTCTGATTTTGAAAAGGCCGTTCTTGAAAACGAACTTCCCGTTGTACTCGAATTCTTCACGGTATTCTGTCCTCCATGTCGAGAACTTGAGCCAACGCTCGAGGAGTTTGCACGTGAATACGTGGATCGCGTGAAGGTCGTTCGCATACGCATGGATACGAATGTCGATATCTCGGGGACTTACGGTGTCTCCCTTGCTCCGACTTTGATTGTTTTTAGCAAGGGCCAGCCGCTCGAACGTCGTTTGATGGGGCCAGTGCCCAAAGAGGCTATCATCAAGTTGCTAGAAGATAGTGCACTGCTTTGACGCCTGTGGACTACCTGTGCGGCGCCTGCCATAGTGACATCACGGCATACGAGCGATAGGGACTCCAGGCAGCTGATAGTTTTCGCAAGTCACGCGGCTTCATGTTGGGGAACGCTGATTTTACGCCGTAATCTTCGGCGGGAAAGGCGTCTGGGAAGGCAAGTGCGCGCATCGCGACATAGTGTGCCGTCCATGGTCCGATGCCCTTCACGTCGAGCAAGGTCTTCATGGTCTCATCGACATTCGAACAGGGACTCAGATCGAGTTTTCCCTCGACAATTCTGCTTGCGACTTCGCAAATCGCTTGTGCCCGTAAGTTGATGACACCGAGCTCGCCCAAGCGTGAGGCGGCATTTTCTGCGCAGAAAGCAGAGGGACTTGGGAATACGGTCGTGAGTTCGGAAAACGGCGGCATCGGGTTGTGGCTGCTTGCGGGATAAGGGTCTCCAAACGATGCAGCAACTCGTCCCGCAAGAGTGCTTGCGGCCTTTACCGTGATCTGTTGCCCTAAAACCGCGCGGACGAACATCTCGAAACCGTCGAAGCTGCATGGCACGCGGATGCCGGGGATATGGTTTGCGATGCTGACCCGACTATAGAAATCGGTAAGTCCGGCTTCGACATCTGCCGGGTTGCAGCCGGTGTCGAAAAGGCGTCGGACTTTTTCGCCAACATGTTCGATATCGCTGGCAAGCGAAGCAGACACCGTAAGCTCGATGGCATTTTCTCTGGGGACGTTGCGGACGCAGAGCCAGCCGCTATTCGCGCCGATGTGCGCAATGCGCCGGTATACGCCGTCTTCTCCAACGCTTTCGACCCCCTCTATTCCGCGCAAACGCAGAAAGGCGACGAGTAAGTCATATGGGTATGGTTGTTGATAATCGAGCAGCATCGTTGTGCATGCGTCTGTCTTCAGGGACATCTTTTCCTCCTTTGCCCGATATGGGTACGTTACCAAAGGCATGCGGCTTAATAAAGACTGGAGTTCGTTGCCGCTTCTGTACGCAGGAAACACGACGAAACACCCTTTTTGCGCTATGCTTCGCACAGTGTTTTGCATACAACGTACTTTTAAGAGAGGATTTTCATGAGCAACGAAGGAAAAAGCGTGAAGGTTCATTACAACGGCACGCTTGATGATGGAAGTAAGTTCGATTCTTCATATGATCGCAATGAGCCGCTTGCGTTTACTTGCATGGCTGGTCAGATGATTCCCGGTTTTGATAAAACGGTTAGGGATATGGAAGTCGGCGAGACGAAGACCGTGCGCCTTGAGCCGGCAGAGGCCTATGGCGAGTGGGACGAACGCGGCCTGAATAAGCTGCCTATCGAGATGCTGCCGGGCGCTGATAAACTGTCCGTTGGCGATAAGGTCATGCTCAGCGGCAACAGCGGCCGTCCGATTCCTGCAAAGGTTCATGAAAAAGACGATGAGTTCATCACGTTTGATATGAATCACGAACTCGCCGGCCAGGCGCTTACATTTGAAATCTCCCTGCTCGAAGCAGAGTAAGCTGCATTTAAAGCGTATATAGAAGGAAATGGGGTTTTGCCATGAAGGTAGTTCTGGTCAACGGGTCTTTGAACAAGGAAGGCTGCACTCATACAGCTCTTAAGCAGGTTGCACAGGTACTTGAAGAAGAGGGTATCGAGATCCAGGAATACTGGATTGGCAACAAGCCATATCATGATTGCATTGCGTGTCGAAAATGCGTTGAACTTGGCAAATGCGTTTTTGATGACGACCTGGTCAACGAATTCGTTGAGCTTGCACGTTCAGCCGACGGGTTTGTCTTCGGTTCTCCCGTGTACTATGCGGGTATGACGGGCCAGCTGGGAAGCTTCTTAGATCGTGCATTCTTCTCGAATCGCGGGCCGGTCAACGCGTTTGCGTTCAAGCCGGCCGCCTGCGTGACTTCGGCACGTCGCGCCGGAACGACGGCGACACTCGATCAGATGGGCAAGTATTTGCTTCACCAGCAGATGCCCCAGGTTCCCTCACGCTACTGGAATATGGTTCACGGAAACACGCCTGAAGAGGTCATGCAGGATGCAGAAGGCCTGCAGACTATGCGCTATCTTGCGCGCAACCTTGCCTGGATGCTCAAATGCCTTGATGCAGGGAAAAAAGCCGGCATCGATTTGCCCAAGCCAGAAGATGCGATTGAATCAACGAACTTCATTCGGTAAGTTTGCGCGACCTGCAGGGACGAGGTGCTGTGATGGACATTCTTCAGGCGATTGATACGCGAATATCGGTACGTGCGTTTACGGACGAGCCATTGAGCGCGAGCGATTTTTCTCGAATCAAAGAAGCGGTAGAGGAGCTGAATGAGCTGGTCGGCGTGCACTTTCAGCTCTATGGCGCTGCCGATAACCCTGGGTCGCTCACGTTGAAAAAAGCTATGTTCGCAACCCCTGCGCCTTATTATCTGGCACTTGTTGCTCCCAATACAAAGCTCGGTGCAGAATTCGCCGGCTATTACGGCGAAAAGCTCGTGCTTCTTGCTCAGCGGATGGGGTTGGGGACATGTTGGGTAGCGGGGACGTTTGATCGGTCAAGTGTTGTTGCAGAAGTTGGGCCGGATGAATATCTGCATGATGTTATCCCCCTGGGGCATCCTTGCGAAAAGCAACCGATTAAACAGAGGACGATTCGCGCCGCCGTTCGAAAAAACCATAAGGACGCCGCAGCGCTTTCAGATACCGATGTTGATTACGATCAGGCCCCCGAGTGGTTCAAGGCAGGTATGCGGGCTGTAGAGAAAGCCCCGTCTGCTGTTGATGAACAACCGGTTGTATTTAGCTTGCGTGCAGACGAAGTGACGGCGGAAGTTCACAAATCCAAGACCGATCTTATCTATACCGATTTGGGCATTGCAAAGCTGCATTTCGAATTAGGCTGTCAGCGCAAGGGGACTTGGGAATGGGGAAGTCCCGCCAAAATCGTGTTTGCATAGGGAGCTTCAGGCTCGCGCCTATTTTGCGTTAGAGCATTTGGATGAAGCCGATGAACTGCAGGATGGAGCCGGCGAGTACGAAAATATGCCAGATGCAGTGCATATAGCGCACCTTGCTGCCTAATCCATAGAAGATCATGCCGACCATATAGGCGATACCGCCCGCCAACACCCAGGGAAACCAAAGTGCACCGATGCTAAGCAGCTGGTCGAAAGGAATAATGATAACCAGCCAACCCATGACGATGTAGCTGATGATGCTGATGACCTTCACGCGTTTCGATGTCATATCGATTGCGTTGATGATGATGCCCACAAGTGCGATTCCCCATTCGGCCGCAAGCATCGCGGGAGCCCATGAATAGCTCCAGAAATCGATAAGCACGATGGGCGTATAGCATCCGGCGATGAGCAGATAGATGGTGCAATGGTCCATTACGCGCATGACCCGTTTTGCATTGCTCGGTTTAAGCAGATGGTAGGTGCCGCTCACTCCATAGAGCGCGATGAGCGAGAAGCTATAGATGGCGACGCCGGCAATCTTTGGAACCGAAGGGTTTTCAAACGCAGCGCTCAGAAACCAGCCGGATGCGAAAAGCCCAAGCAAGGCGCCAAGAAGGTGGGATATCGCATTGAAAAGATCCTCACCTTTCCCGTATGCGGGTATGTTGATTTTGGCAAGCCATTTAGAAAGTGGTTTGGTTGTCATAGTTCGCGTCGGCACGTTTCTGGTTATCGTCTGTTCCATCATATCCTCCATCGATGAACATGATTCTATATGGTTTTGATAACTATGTTAAGAGATATTTGAAAACTGTACAAAAAATGTTACAAACTTTATATGGTCATTACCAACTAGATAACTAGAATCGGCCAACCGTGTTATTTGGTGCTTTCACAACATCTACGTGACCCCTTGTCCCTCTTGGCGAGCTTTGTTCCACCTTTGCCGTTTTCTTTGTAGAAAATCTTCTATCATCTTTTTTTAGAAAAACGCTTCTTGCTACCAAGGGGTGCAAGAGGGCGGTTTGAATTCTGTCAGATCGGGACCGTAAGGGGGGCGTTTGTATGAACGTGACGGCAAAGGTCGAGGCAACGCAGCGTGTGACCAAAAACGCAGAGGGCTACGAGTCAGAGTGGGTCAAGGTCACGGCAAAATGTGAGAAGCTGCTCAGAGTGACATTCATAGCCGAGGTCAAAGACGGCTGGAAAGTCGGCGACAGCGTAAAGGTGACGGTCGAGCCTTAGTAACGTTGCATAAAGCGGATGGGCGACTTTTTTCTATGACCGTCCATCCGCACATTCTTGAAGCATACAATCAGGCGATGTGCTCTAGACGCTAAATTCGATAGCGGCGTTTGGCTGCATCGGGCGTGCGAAGAAAAAGCCCTGGATGACATCGCAACCACAGTTGTGCAAAATCTCTGCCTGCCACGCGTGTTCGACTCCTTCGGCCGTGACGGTCTTTCCAAGGTCGTGCATGAGTAAGATGATGTCGCGGATAAATTCATTGCCTTCGCAATCTGCGCCTTTTGCAGGAACAAGATACGTGTCGATTATCGATTTATCCAGTTTGATGATTTCTGCCGGTACATACGAAAGATAGCTTAATGACGAATACCCGCTTCCGAAGTCGTCCATGAGCATACGTATACCAGCCTCTTTCACACGCGCGAAGAAATGTCGAGCTGTCTGGCTCGGGCGTAGTAGGAGGCTTTCCGTGATTTCGATTTCCACTAAAGACGTTGGAAGCTTGTGCTCTTGCAAAAGGTCGAGTAAGAAAGCTAGGTACTCCCGATCTCCCAGCTGCTTGCTCGAGTAGTTTATGGAGACGGGCAAGGGTTCTCTGCTGGCATCTCGCCAAGCGGCCAGCTGCTCAATGACAAGACGGGTCGTTATTCGTCCGATTCGGCTGATAAAACCAGCCTCTTCGGCAACGGGTATGAATTCGCCGGGCAAGGCGGCATCATTTTTCATGCGGACCAGTGCTTCGAAGCCGGTTATGCAGTTGTGCTGGACGTCGATTTTTGGTTGGTAGACCATGACGAGCGTTTCTTCATCCATTGCATGTGTGAGCGCGGCAAGAATTTCCCTGCGGCGCTTGGCATCGATAGAGAGCTCGTCTGTATAAAAGCGGATGTGTTCTGCATCGTCGCGTGCTGAATCGCCCGCCAGGCCTGCTTTGTGCCAGATTTCACTGGGGCCGGACACTTCGTCAGACGATGCTGCTCCGATGCTTGTGTGCGGCCAGATCGTTATGCCCTTACGCGTATTAGTCTCGACAGCGTCAAGCGTGATCTTTCCACGTGCGACACGTTCTATTGCACGGAGCTCGGTCTCTGCGTCGTTGCAGATAAGGCATTGAGGGATAAAGACGAGAAAGCGGCCGCCGCCGGTATGCGCGATCGTGCAGTCTTCCTCGCGTGCTTCGAAGTACTTCGAAAGCCTTTGTGCCTCAGCCCGAATGACGGCATCGCCAATCGCGTATCCGTACGAATCCCTGATGAATCGAAGGTTGTCGATGATGATGACGATCATGGTGTATTTACTGTCCTCAGAGACTGTGGCCTTGATATGCATGATTGCGGCATCGCGACTGTACATTCCAGTCAGAGGGTCGTGTTCGTAGGCATCGATAAGCGTCTCTTGTCGGATGCGCTGCTGTTCGCGTTCGAAGGACTCCGTTATATCACGCTGCGTGACAAGGATGTCGCCGCCTGGTTCATCAAGCCAGCGGTAGAGGACCTGCTTATGACGATGCGACGTGCCTTCAACTGTTTCAAAAGAGACGAGATGGCTTCCGTTCTTATCCAGCGCATCGATGACGGTATTTTGTTCCAATGCTTCCCAGAATGTTGAGGAGGTTTTTGGGGATCCATCTGGTCTTTGTATATCTATGTTCGATGTCTCTTGATCGATAGAGCTTCCAAAGGGCAGCGCGTCGTCGTTTCCCTGTTTGATCAGCTCAAATGTCTGGCTTGCGGTATGGATGAGGCCTATATAGTCGAGGTCTTCAGAAGTGATCAGGTCAACGATTCGTTCATTTCTCTTGTCATTGTCGATATCGCGTGTATAGAAAAACGCCTGCACGTCGCGCGTTTTTGGATCTGGCAGGAGTACGAGCTGAGTGGAGACCCATTTGGGGCCATCGGGCATGTTGCGCTGGTATTCGAGCGTCTTTCCGCGTTTGCCCGCATTGAACATATCGAGTATTCCAGGGTGCGAGCACATCATGATGAATTCATGGCGCAATTCAGGGTCGATAACCTGTTCGGCTGACGAGAGGAGCGTTGCCAATGTCTCTGGATTCTGATCTGCGATACGTGGATCGAGCGCGATCGCTTCTTGATAGACCCAATCACTGTATGGCTCCGTTTTGATGGATGCATTCAATCCATTCAGAATGGTTGGCTTGTCTTTAGTGGCATTAAAGCTGCTGGCAGCAAGCAGGGTCTGTCGCAGGCTCTCAAGTTCATCATGTTCTTTTTGCAAGCGGCGTTCTGCGGATTTTCGAGAGGTTATATCAATCCCGAATCCGTATGCAACGATCGGTTTGCCGTTTTCGTCTAAAACGGTTGCGTATGACAGTCTGTCACAGTGCGGCTCGTATCCTGGTGCCGGTTTTGACCAAATCTCGCAACTTGCCACCGGGGCGCCTTCATCAACCTGTCGATACATTTCAAGAAACGCATCAACGGATCCTTCGTCCATGAAGGGGATCAAGGATTCGGGGACGTTCTCGATGATTTTTGGAATCCCGAGCGTTTCGTAGTCGGTGGTGTTTTTTGCGGTTTCGGACATGGTGATGCGGCGATTGGGGATATCGTATCTCCAGACGGTGAGCTGCGCTGTTTCCGTCGCGCGTTGATACATGCGAATGGTCTCTTCGAGCTGGGCGGGCTCGCGCTCGTTTTCGTTTCCAAATGTGTCGAGCCCATGCTTGCTCACAGGTGACATGTGAGTTCCCCTGACCACGATGCGCATTGTCTAAAACAATTTCTGCTTGTCTCATTATAGCCATCGGCAGCGCGCCGTGTGCATATCGCACAATTCTGCATCAGAAGGTAAATACACCCGTAGACTGTTCTATACTGGGCACGTGAATTCGAAAAGCGATACTAAATCCTCAGATATGCCCTCCATTTGGTCGCGTACCTTTGTGTTGTTGTGCATCGTCAATCTGTTCCAGGTTACGGGACAGATGATGATGACGACAGTCATACCGCTTTATGCGCGTGATATGGGCGCTGCGTCTTCGATCGTGGGTATTGTCGTGGGCTCGTTTGCCGTAACGGCGATTTTAACGCGGCCGGTCACGAGTCCGGCGTTCGATAGCTTTCCTAAAAAGCCCATTCTCTTTGGCGCTCTGGCACTTGTCGTGGTATGCACGTTTCTTTACGGGGCCGCTGATTCGGTGGCCCTGCTTACCGCCGTGCGCATGCTTCACGGGCTGGCTATGGGGTGTACGGGGCCTTTGGCGCTCGCCTTGGCAAGCGAGGTCATACCGCAGCAACGAATGGGTTCTGGTCTGGGTATCTTCTCGCTTGCTCAGGCTCTTTCGCAGTCTATTGGTCCCGCTCTTGGATTATGGCTTATAGGCGCTGTCGGTTTTCAGCTAACGTTTCGCGTTGCAGGCATATCGATGGCGATTGCGCTCGTGCTTATCCTTTTTGTTAAAGAGCCACCGCATCTTGAGGCTCGACCTCCCTATAAGGTTGCGTTTAACAGGTGCTTTGCCGCAGGCTCCGTTCCGTCTGCAGTTCTGATTTGTATTTTTTCGGCAATCAATTCATCCATTATGGCTTTTGTCGCTATTTATGCGGGTGAGCTTGGTGTCGAGGGCATCGGCATGTATTTCACTGTTCATGCGCTCTGTCTTATCGTAACGAGGCCTGTCTTTGGACGGGCTGCTGACCGTTTTGGATTCGCCAAGGTTATCGTTCCTTCCCTTGTGGTCAATGCCGCAGCATATATTCTTATTGCCAATGCGACGACGCTTCCGATGTTTATCGTTGCGGGTGTGCTTACGGCCATTGGTTATGGATCGGCTACGACGTTGCTTCAGACTCTTGCGATGGCCGGCGCACCGCGCTCGCGCAGCGGCGCGGCGAGCAGCACGACGTTTACGGGCCTCGACTTTGCGCAGCTTGTGGGGCCTGGCGTTGCCGGCGCCATTGCGGAGCATTTCTATGAATCGTCGGGAAGCGAAGTCTGCGGATTTTCTGAGATGTACCTGGTCATGTTCGGCGTAGCTCTTGCCGGCATACTTGTCTTTTTGGTGATGTATAAGCGTATTGAGCGCAACATGAACGAAGCGCGAACTGAGAACAGCCGTGCTCTCGCTGCATCTAAAAACCAAAATTCCGAAGCGTAAGGGACGCATAGGGTGGTAAGGAGAGCACGTGGAAACTAAACAAGAGATGTTCCTTGATTTAATCGGCCAACGCGACATCCAGTTCATCATTCCGGTTTATCAACGGTCGTATGCATGGGTTGAAAAACAATGCGACGAGCTGTGGAGTGACATAATGCGCGCCGGCCGGACTCGGTCCGTGCATTTTATCGGGACCCTGCTCTATGTTTCCGAGCCGCAGCCTGCAGATGCTACGGCGCATCGGCTTGCAATTATCGATGGACAGCAAAGAACCGCTACGCTCGTATTGCTACTTGTCGCATTCAGAAAGTACCTTCAGGACCACCCTGATGCTGACGTTCCTGTAACAGGCCGTTTTCTTGATGAGCGCTATCTTCATGCGGATTCGGGTGATGAGGGTGCGTGCAAGCTTATACTTTCGCGCCTCGATATGGCGACGATGGTTTCTTTAGTCAACGGCATGCCCTTGCCTGATGAACCTGCCCAACGCGTGGTGGAAAATCTGGAGCTGTTTGTTGGCAAGATGAACGAAAACGGTTTTGATGCCAGTGTATTCTGGACGGGCATGCAGCATCTTCTGCTTATCGAAGCTCAACTTGCACAAGGCGATCATCCACAATATGTCTTTGACAGCATGAATTCAAAAGGAATGCCGCTCACCACGGCCGATTTGGTTCGCAATCGTTTTCTGATTGCCGAAAGCCATGAAGAGCAGACGCGGCTTTATAAAGAGTACTGGTTGCCCATCGAGAGCATGTTCGATGATGATAAGGAAGCTACCAAGCTCAATAATGCCATTAAGGGCTGGCTGGCAGTAAATTTGCCGGGCGTGCATGCGCGCACGCGTGACGAGGTTTATAGCGTCTTCAAGTATTTTATCGATGACGTCTATGAAGGCACGACTGAGGAAATGCTGCAGGATTTACGTGCATTTGCACAGATGTACGCAGAAAACTTCAAGTTCAATGAAGTTAAATTCTATAGGTCGGCACATTCCGATACATGGCATAACGAAATTCGTGACCAGATTAAGAGCAGTATGCCATACCGGTTCAGCCAGGGTGGTTTCTAAGGCGAGATACTCCTCAAATCTTTACTAGTTGAGCATTATTGAATTCAAAAATCATACAAACAGTCGAAAAAAGGCTTCTT
>CAYSZR010000047.1:0-14795 GCA_964435565.1 uncultured Coriobacteriaceae bacterium | reverse complement strand
AAATCATACAAACAGTCGCGATTTTCGCGATTTTGCTGACTGTTTGTATGATTTTGAGGTGTTAACGAGCGGCTATCAGTCGGGAGGTAGCGTTTCGATCGGTATCAAGCGAGAGAAGCATAAGGTTTTGGCCGTCATTTTCCAACGCATAACCTGCTATACCCGTTGTCTTTTGGTATGCAGCAGACATGCCCCCGTCAATGCAGATAACTCGGCCCCCAGCTTTAACCGGGTCTTCGCCATCTTTGACCTTAACAGGCACATGTCCACATATGATTCGGGACGTATCTGGATCAAGGCAGAAGTCCCTGAAGATATTCTCGTAAGGGGCACTTTGCTCAAACATGCTGTAAAACGGATTCTTGATTTCTTTGCGAGCCGCCTTGTCTTTACACAGGTAAATCTCAAATGTCGCCATTTTGCTCTTCGCAAATAGCGGTGAGCCTTGGCCGAGCCATAGATACCAAATCATATCCCGCCCGCATCGACGCTCTGTTTCACTATTCGAGCGAAATGCTTTATATACCCACTCCTGCATAGTGTCATAAAGCGTCTTGCCCTTGCAGGTCGTTCCGAAAACATCGACCTCTTTCAAGCTTCCGTCGTCATCGAGCGGAACACAGGCGTGGAGCAGCAGATTGCCCTCTGCGATCTTGTAAAGACTGCCAGCCTCGAGCAGAAACCGTATATGTTCCTGCAGTATCGTGCAGCTTGTGAATGCATGCTCGAGAGCCTGCATGACCTGCTCCTCTTCAGAAGTAAGCGCATAAGGATCGTCGCGGTCGACCGTCGGAAAATACGTATCGGTCATTTCGTAGACAACACCATCGACAGGGACAGTGGCATGCTCGTAATCGATCTTGTCTAAAAGCTTGCGATCTTCGAGGCCGAAGCCTGGGTTATCGTCGATAATCTTGCCCTCGACTTTGAACTGCAGGACCGCCATCGCCTTCTGGATCTTAATATTCGTTTCGAGTTCCTGGGGCGACAAACCGGGATTGCCCTTGAGACCGAAGGCGTCGCAGGGGTCATCGGCATAAGCCTTGAGCGCAAAATCCACGAGCGGCTTGATATCCATGCCATAGGGGCCGGTCAAAATATCGAGATTGCCGTAACGAGCGCAATTGCGCACAACATGTGCGATGCATCCGCGCTGACCAAGCGAGGCACCCATCCAGACTATGTCATGGTTTCCCCACTGCACGTCAATATTCGGCGTGTCTATGAGTAAGTCCATGATCTTATGCGGTGCAGGTCCGCGATCATAGATATCGCCGATAAGATGTACTCGGTCGACATGCCGGTGCGTCTGCAATATATGCGCGAACATATCGTATTCGCCATGGACATCGGATATATAGAGAGCAGTTGCCATTGCCGCTCCTTCGGTTGGAATGAGTCGCTTGTAGATTATTGTACCCCACGGCGCAGAATGCAGGCGAAATGTCCGTCGGGTCCACCAAGCTGCGGCAGCGACTGGAAGTCCTTTTCCACCCTCTGCCACTCCCCCATGTCCGGACTCGCCAAAAACGCGTCGACTACCTGCTGGTTTTCTTCTTCAAAGATACTGCAGGTCGCGTACACCAATAGAGCGCCCGGCGCCATGCGCATCGCCGTTGAACGCAGCAGCGCAAGTTGAAGGCCTGCAAGCTCGTCGACATCGTGAGGTGTTAAGCGCCAGCGGATCTCTGGATGACGTCGAAGTGTGCCCGTTCCAGAACAAGGGGCGTCCACAAGCGCGCTTTCGAAAGCTGTCGGCAACCCCTCAATCGCATCAAGGTTGCGCGCATCACCCACATGGGCGACGACACCCTCAATCCCATTTTGATCCATGCGCTGCTCGAGCAAATGTTTGCGGTATTCATGCAAATCGACTGCATGAATGGGAACCGTATGTCCCAACGTCTCAAGCGCCCGCGATTCAAGAAGCATCGTCTTGGTGCCCCTTCCTGCGCCTATCTCGAGAATCATACCGTCAAGCGGCACAAGGGAAGCGACATGCTGCGCGGACAGGTCGCATGCATAGGGTTCATCCGGAATAAACGGATTTTCGCGCAAATAGGTAGGCGCAGACGCAAGACACGCCTGTAAGATATCGGCTGCCTGACCGCGTCCGTACTGCGCAATCAAACGCGTGCATATCCATTGCGGCATACCGACAGAGCGGGCAAAAGCGTCGTCGTCTATTGTCGGATCACCCCACGGGAACTGTTGCGCATCGGCGATCATCTTACGGAGCACCGCATTTGCAAGTCCAGCAGCGCGTGGCGTCACGTGGCGAACGAGCTCAACGCCCTGGTCAACGACGACGTGATCGGGCTTATGCAAGAACAGCAACTCGTAGGCAGAGATACGAAGCGCATCGCGTACTTTTGGCTTGATATCATGCAAAGACGAGAGGTTGCGGTTTATAAGTTCGTCGAGCGTCCCGGAACACATTACGACGCCAAAAGCCAACACCTGCGCAAATGCAAACTCCTCTGCGGGAAACGTGGTTTCCGACCTCTGCGCATCGACAAGTTCGCGTAAATAGGCATCGCGCAACCTGACGTCACGCGTAAGCTGCAAGGCTAAAACCCTGGCAGGTGTTGCCTTTTCAGGTCGCTTGCTAGCCATAGACCGGAAGCTTGTGATAGTACTCGGGCAATACGCCCCAGGTCAGTTCATCGGTCCCGTGCAAGCCTGCTATCCATGCCTTGGCCGGCATTTCACGCTTGTTTTCCGGTTTGACGACGTCGAGTTCGACGGCTCGGCCCTTCAGACCCAGGAAAATATGCTTCTTTTCAAGCACGACCTGGCCTTGCGCAAGCACATGATCCGCAGGATGCGCCCGAAGAATGGTGACTTTCTTGCCGCATACGACACAACGCGAAGGTGTCCGGTGCGATGAAGCCTGCACGCGACGAAGAAATTCGGCATTGGTGAGACCCGGTCGCAGCAGGGTCTCGTCTTTACCTACCTTTTCTGCATAGGTGACAGACCCCTCATCTTGCGTAACCCACTCAAAGGTTTCGTCCTCGATCTGCGGGAGAGCGTTCAGCATGCCCTCTGCACCGATTTCAGCAAGTTGTCCAAGCAGCTCCTCAGTCGTCTTGCTTGCGATCTCGACAGAACCGACCGTGTGATACGGGCCGGTATCCAAGCCTTCGTCCATCTGCATGATGCAGACGCCCGCAATATCGTCGCCATCCAGAATCGCGCGCTGAACCGGAGCCGCGCCACGCCAGCGCGGCAAAAGCGAACAGTGGACGTTCACACAGCCATAGCGGGGAATATCCAATACCTCGCGGTTGAGCAAGCCACCGTAAGCCGCCACGACGATTATGTCAGGGGCAAGCGCCCTCAACTGGGCTATAACTGCTGGGTCGCGCGGATTTTGCGGTGCGATGACGGGAATACCCAACTCTTGGGCACGCATTTTGACAAGCGTCGGCTGCATTTTGCTGCCGCGGCCGGCGGGAGCATCGGGGCGCGTGCAGACCGCAAGCACCCTGTGTTCCGGTGCTTCGGCAAGCTTATCAAGTGCGGGCAGCGCAAACGACGGCGAGCCCATGAAGACGATATTCACTGCGCGCCCCCTTCGCGTATACGTTGCAAATCCAAACTAGCAATCCCCCGGACGCGCACCGCGTTCAGCTGCGGCTTTATACGCTTCAAGCGCCTTGATCCTTGCAATGGGTTCGGCGCGCTCGAAAAGCGTTATGCCATCGAGATGGTCGAGCTCATGCTGAATACAGCAGCCAAACAGACCATCACCCTCATATTCGTTGACAGTATAATCCGCGTCGTAGCACTTCACCTTGACCCATGCCCAGCGCTTCACGCCAACGGAAATGCCCGGCAGCGAAAGGCAGCCCTCGCTTGAATCATATTGCTCTTCGGAATGATCGACGATTTCAGGGTTAATCATGACAAGCGGCTTCTTGCCCAACGGTTTGCCGTCTTCATCTTCTTGAACATAGGTTGTGTCGATAACGACGAGGCGTTTCAAAAGGCCGACCTGCGGCGCCGCAAGGCCCACGCCGTCTGCCTTGTACATTTCTTTCAGCATCTGCTTGGCAGTGCGTTTCATTGTCTTATCGCCAATCTCGACCGGTTCGCAAACCTCGCGCAAGACGGGATCGGGTGAAATATAGATATGCATGGTGCAGCCTCGATTCGGAAAAATGAACTGTGCAAGTGTACCAAAAAGGAACGCGAGGGGGACCTGCCGCCGACAACGCGTCATTTCAAGTGTCATTATTGGCGTTCGTCGGCTTGCTGCGCGCGCAAAGCGCTTTCCTGGCTCAGGCTCATCGTAGAAAACCGGGTCTGCATAAACTGATCATCATAGTGTTCGGCAAACCAGACCTGTCGCTCGCTTTCAACGGGCAGACCTGCTTCGCGCTGCGACCAACAGTCAAGTGACATAATCGTCATAATGCCATTCGCCAACATGAAAACAAGAAACGCAATGGTAATCGTGGCGCGCCATTTTAACTGAATCAGTTCGACGATACGCATGACCTCGGGCAAGATAATACGAATCCACATCACACCCAAAGCACCCCAAGCGCATGCGTGCGCGAAGTCGGTACGTCCTTGAAGGGACAAGAAACTTCCGCTGTAATCCCAGGCCATGACGCCGAACGCCGCTTGCATATACCAGGATACAAAGAACTCGAATCCCGCGCCGATGACCCCGGCGACCGCGAAGATAATCAAAACATTGCGATACCAATAACGATTGAGCACGATAGTCATAAGCACGGCGCCCAGGCCGTAAATGGGAGAAAACGGTCCCCATAAAAGCCCCGCTCGGTCAGCCCATACATGGTTTACCATCAGGCAAAACACCATCTCCATGCACAGGCCCAAAACGCAGGCCGTCATGAAAATCCAGAACAGATTGAAGAAATTAAGCGGAATGAACCCGCGGCGCTCGGGGTCGAGCTCATAAACCTGTTTCCGTGCGCTTTTGCCTTCCTTGAAAGGGTTTCTGAACGCGGGTACCCGATTCAGATTGGGATCGTTATAGATCTGATAAGCAATAGCGCAGATAAACTGAAATAAATAGGCGGTCTCTAGCCAGACAACGCCGTTGAGTGCAACGCTTGCAAGCAATCCTGCGATAAGAAGGACAACGAGAACGCGAATGACCATACGCGCTTCGAATATTTTACCGTTATGGTCGAAGCGTATAACCAAAATCAGACCGACGAAATTCATGAGCGCGATTACAAAATACGCGATTGCAACACTGCCATGCGCATCAAACGTGCCGGTGAGCATGGTGCTTAAATTATCCCAGTCATAATAAAGCTGTGCCGCGAACTGAAAAACGGTGATACCCAGCGAAAGAAGGACGAGTATGGCTATAACGCGATTCGCCTTGGGAAGCTTTGCTGGCAGGATCTTTTCTTCCTCGCTTTCACGAGCTTGACGTGCCTGCCTTTCCTCAACGCGTTCCTCGATGTTTTCTTCAACATCTTTAATCCGCGCAAATGCATTGGGGCGTGCTGAAAGAGGTATCTGCTTATGTCTATCCGTCTTATTCGAATGCTTCGCCCTGCTCACAAAAAAGGCCTCTTTCCCAGCTCATCTTATGTACGCCCCACAATCGTCGCAATGATACCATGGGTACATACACAAGCCTGCACCACATATACGAAAGGTAGCTATGGACACGCTTTGCGAGACTCTCGAACCCGTGATGGACGTCGCCGATGTCACAGCTCTTGAACAGCGCATCTCCTCAGAAGGGACATCGCTCGGCGAACTGATGAAACGGGCAGGCGAAGCGATCGTCTCGTGCGTGCACGAGCACGCATTCGCATCTTCTGATAGCGTCACGGTCCTAGCAGGATCAGGCAATAACGGCGGTGACGGCTGGGTCGTCGCCCGTTTACTGGCTTTGGCAGGAGCGCAAGTCCGCATCATCACCAAACGCGAAGCGCAAGACATCACAACGCAGCCTGCCCACGATGCTGCATGCCAGACCATGGAGGCGATCAAGGAACGTGATCTGCCGATTCTTGTCTATGTTGACCCTGACGCCGAGAAGATCGAGGACATCATGCGTCACTCAGACGCCATCATCGACGCCGTTTTGGGCACGGGGTTTTCAGGCGACGTCGTACGTGCACCGTATGACACCTGGATCAAACTTGCCAACGAAGCGCGTCAACGAGGATCCTGGATTTTTTCAGCCGATGTTCCAAGCGGGCTTTCAGCGCAAGACGGAACTTGTGCACTGCCCACTATCAAGGCTGACTACACGGTAACGATGCTCGCGGTAAAGCCCGGTCTGACCAGCCGGGAAGGCAAGGAACATGCCGGTCGCATCTTTCTCGCACCGCTGGGAATCGAGTAGCCGTTAATCGCTCATTCAGAGATCAAGCTTGAAAACAGTCTTGAGCAGGGTATTGAATTCGCCAGGATATTCGATTTCTCGCTCGATACGCACGCCATCACGTATTTCGATGAAATGATGCGTCGACAGCGTCTTGCGACCGCTTGAAGAATCGATGCTCACCAACGCACCGCGGCGAAAACGCGACTCGTCGTTTGTCGAATAGAAGTTACAGCGCGCAGTAAAACTTCTCGGCGTACGCGTGACGTCTCTGAACGAGAATACGCTTTCCTCGCTGTCTCCGTTCATCTTCAAGATGCGATAGCGTGTATCGACATCTTCGACCTCGACGCGAATGAAATAATCGTCAAACCCGTCGTTTTGCATCGTATAGGGCTCAAACCGCAACGGCCGTGCAAAGTTTCGCGCAAACCCGACATCGGTTATCAGTGGCAATCCATACGGGTCTTCCGGATCTGCGACCATCAAGAACACATGATCGTAGTCGGTCCCATAATCAAACACGCGAGCACCCATTATGCGCACGTCAAACCCAAGCACGCGCAAAGCGGAGGCGTAAAGATAACCGACTTCGTAGCAGATGCCGCCCCGTCGACGCTTCACGATTTTATCGAACAACGAGGCCTCGTCGGTTTTCAATATCACAGGGGCGGCAAAGATGTCGAGACATTCGAACGGCACGTTCTCAAGATGCGCGTGCTGAATGGCAGTAAGGCCCTCGACAGTGCAGGGGGGCTTCTCGTCTAGGCCGATGCGCTGCAGGTACTCGGTCAATTGCTGATCGTTCATGGCCGTCCTCTCCTGAACATACTGATAGCCGAATCATTGTAACCGCCCACACGCTTTACGCAAAGACCCCGCCGGGCGCTTCCACCGCCGCTCTTATTGAGTTTCAGGATGAATTCAGCTGCGTTTTATACAGTACGTATCAATCCCCCACAGCGACTATGCGCATCGGGGCGAAACGGAACAGGAAAAGCAATGGCAAAGCTGCGCGGAAAACTTCTTCTCGACATCGTTCTGACGATCATGATCGTCTTCGAGAAGTTCTTTCAACTCACAGGAGATTTTCTGCATGAGGTCGTTGGAGCGGTCTTTTTCAGCTCGGTCGCAGTGCATCTTGCGCTTTCTAAGCCCTGGATGAAAACGACGGCACGCAAGATCTCGAATGGCAAGCGCCTGAAGGGCCTTCATAAATTCCAGCTCGCGCTCGTCATTATGCTTGCCGTGTTCATGATCGCGCTTATCGTGACGTCGATTGCCATCAGCCAGATTCTTACCTCGTTCACTGGCTTCATGTTTACCGGCACTTTCTATAGCGTTCTTGTCGCCATCCATACCATCAGCTCGTATGGACTATGCGCCGTAACTGCCGTGCATTTAGCCATACACTGGGCCAGTGCGTTAGCTGCAATGAACATTAGCTACGACCCCTCACGCCGAGCTGCCATCAACACGGGCGTAACGGCAGTCGCCGTTGTGGGTGCGGCCATCATCGGCGGTGCGGGCCTCAAAGCCGTCGGTCTTATGGGCGATGCGAGTACGCAAACACCGACAAGTTCGAACACCGCTTCCACAGCAGATGATTCATCTGTAAGCAGCGCCGGAACACCAACAGAGATGAAAGTGAATACCAAACGTGGTAATCAGGCTATCGCTGAGACCGGCACGAGCACAAACAGCAGCTCCAACACAAGTTCAACCAGTAACTCCAGCAGTTCAAGCTCCAGCAGTTCCAGCTCAAGCAGCACCAGTTCGAGCAATACGGGATCGTCGAGCAACTCGAGCACGACCGTAAGCGGAACATGCACGTTATGCAATAAGAATTGCCCCTTGAGCAATCCTAAATGCAACAAACCCTACCAAGCCGGCCTTATCTAACTCGTCGGTTTGCACGACCTGAGAAAACGCGGAACTTTCGAAGCCTGTTTTCTACAGATGAAAGCGGCCCCACAGGCCTTAGCCTGCGGGGCCGCGGCAATTGAAGAACGGAGCTTAAATAAACTATGCAACAAATTTCTATCGCACGGTCCTCAAACCGCATCAATTCTCTTACA
The DNA here is from genome assembly GCA_964435565.1 of uncultured Coriobacteriaceae bacterium. Lineage (GTDB taxonomy): Bacteria > Actinomycetota > Coriobacteriia > Coriobacteriales > QAMH01 > QAMH01. The sequence continues at coordinate 6,386 of CAYSZR010000047.1, read as the reverse complement.
ATGCCTTTGGGGATGACAATCAACAAGAAAGCTTCTTTCATGGAACAAAGAGACTATCAACGACTTATCGACAACGTCGATACAGGCGCGAGCATATGCTCGTTCGAGAGACTCCCGGATGGAAGCTGTAGCGAGATTCAGCTCGTAGCAATCAACGAGCATTTTGCAAAAACCCTCATCCCAGATACCGCGACACAGCAATTCAAACCCGGAACTCCCCTTCGTCATTACCTTCAAGATACGAATTTCGAAAAGCTCTGCCATAGGTGCGTGTCTACTAAAGAGCCGCTCCATTTCTCTACCAGCGTTGATGCCGCACGGCTGCACGGTTCATGTTTTCCCTTGGATTCGAACGAAAAAAATGTCTATTACTTCGCTTGCGTAATCGGACGCCTGGAAAAAGCAGGCCTGAGCATTTTGCCCAGCCTCGATCCTGAAATCGCCAATGCCGTGCTTGCTACCAGCCTTAAACTGCACAAGACAGGCGACTTTACCGAGGCGATGCAGGCAGCATGCACAGATATCGCCCAGATATGCGGCACAAAAAAATGTATCTTCATGATCGTCGACAAGGCGCATGCAAACTGCGCCATTATCACGGAAGCGGGACGCCAGAAACAATATGGGAATGAAATCGCCGCAAGCATGAACCGCACCCCCTATGAAGTGGCCCTATCCTGGGAAGCTGACTTAGCAGGCTCCGACTATCTGATTCTGGAAAATGAAGACGACCTGCAAGTTCTTGAACAGCGCGACCCCGCTTGGTATGGATCTCTGCAGGCGTATTCGGTCAAGAATCTCGTATTCTTCGCTTTGCGCTTCAAAGAAGATCTTGTCGGATTCATGTGGACCGCTAATTTCAATACGCAAGACACCCTCAAGATCAAAGAGATCCTCGAACTGAATTCGTTCTTTATCGCCTCGACTATCGCCAATCATCAGATGCTTGAACGACTCGAGTATTTAAGCAAGGTTGACTCGCTGACCGGTGTAGGAAACCGCAATGCAATGGATGACACGATTAGAAGGCTCGAATCAAGCGGGCAAAACGGCTCAGAAACCCTTGGCATCATCTATGCCGACTTAAACGGCCTGAAGACCATCAACGACACACAAGGTCACGATGCTGGCGATAAGCTGTTAATAAGAACAGCAGCCTTGCTTAAGACGATTTTCTATGACCGCGAAATATACCGCATAGGCGGTGACGAATTCGTGGTTATCTGTACAGGCGTCGCAAAGAACGACCTGGACAAATATTCAGCAGAGCTAAAACGACACGCCGAAAATGCCGACGATGTGAATCTTGCCATAGGCACGGTTTTCAGCGAAAACACAGCCGATATCCGCAGTTTGCTACGCGTTGCAGATACTCAGATGTACGATGACAAACAAGCGTTTTACCAACGTAATCCCAATTTGAGGTCTGCGGAAAGAAGCTGAACCTCGCGTTAAGCCTTTGCATTAGAACGCTCTTTTCACGGTCATTGCAGATGCAAGAACAAAACGGGGAGACATGGCGATGGAAGGCACACCGAAGGTCACACGGCGCGACCTCTATTTCGCATATCGTCACGAGCTGCTTGTGGATATTGCAGGCCACAAAGAGCCTGAGCCCGAACACGAGACGCTTTCTTGGCTCGATCTTCTCACGCAAGAAGACGGGGTTTACAAGTGGTTCGACATCCTCAGCGAAGACGAACCGGTTGGTTTCTTTGCAATCTGCATATCCCCTGCTGCCATACGCGGAGCAGATTATGCCATCGTGTCAGCCTATATAATGCCTTCCTCAAGACATCGGGGGCTGATGTCGCGCGCCATTGAAAAATACGTCATCGCGCATCCCGGCATCTGGGTCTGGACCGTCAAAACAGCCAATATAAACGCCCGGCGTTTTTGGCCGCGTCTGTTCGATCGAATCGGATATGAACCGGCCGATCTTGCGGTGCCCTTCGGGTTCTTATCGGATGACGAGCAGCTGGTATCGTACAAGCCCAAGGGATAATCAACACACCTACCGCACTGCGACACCATAGCGCCGTGCTATGTCCAGGCGCTATCAGGCAAGAACAAGTGCACCGAAGTTATTGGGCACGTGGAAATTCGGCTGTTCGCTTTCAACCTGATTCCAAACGATAAAGTGCTCATGCTTGGTCAGATTGCCGCATTTGTAGAAATTACCACGCATCTGCGTCCCCGACGTTTGCGTGAAATCAGGATAGAACGCCTTGATATAGCTAAAGGGAATCTTGTACCTAACCTCCCAGCCATTATCAATGCGAACAGAAGTCGCCTCGAAACTATCTGCCATAGAAACAAGCTTGACGCGGTCTGTCTTGGTCGTGCCTATTTCCCCAGCCATTGCGCAATTGGGATTGATCTCAAAGTTCATATAGCGCGCGTCGTTTTCGACCGGCATGATAAAAAGTTCAAGACAGCTATCTTCAAAGGTATTCGGCATCAAGTCCGTCTTCTGATATTCTGCGCGAATGTCTGCCTCTTGTGCCCACATACGCACATAGAATGCCTCATCGTCATAGCATAGTTGCGCATGAGCGATAATGTCAGCCTTGTAGGCGGGCCAGGGAAACACGTCGATATCGGCAATGGGGACACTTTCCCAATCAGGCTTTCCGCTTATCCTCGCGATCGTATAGCTCTTGGATGCGGATTCATCTGTGCCAGTCGCTGTGGTTCGCGCACAACCGGCAAACATAGCGGCAGACATCACGACAAGCGCTGATATTACGAACGATGCGATAAGCCTTCTCATGTCGCACCCCCACCCTACAAGCGCCTTCAGATAGACACCGCTTAATCCAACTTTTCCTGAGCTTGTTTCAAATGATTATTTTGCAAGCTTCGTAGCGAGGGTATCAATCAGCTTGCCGGGGGAAATCGGTTTTACAATATGCGCGTTCATCCCCGCATCAATGCACCTCTGAACATCTTCGGCAAAGGCATCTGCAGTCATGGCGATAATGGGAACGGACTCGGCATCGCGACGTTCTAAGGCGCGGATGGAACAGGTCGCGTCGATCCCGTTCATCACGGGCATGCGAATATCCATGAGGATCGCGTCGTAATAGCCGATTTCAGATTCAGCAAACATATCGAAGGCCTGCTTCCCATTCGAGGCGCGCTCGGTTTCGATTTTCGCGCGTTCGCGCAATAAGGTAATGGCGATTTCAGCGTTAAGATCGTTGTCTTCGACAACGAGTACACGCTTCCCTTTCAGCTGGTCTATATCGCTAGATGTCGCATCGCCGGTGCTAGAGTCCTGTACGCCTTCGGAGTCTGCTGCCTGAATAGGAATATGCACGGTGAATTCCGTACCATGATCAAGCCTGCTTTCGACTTCGATGGTTCCATCCATAAGATCAACGACCTGCTTGACAATCGACAGCCCAAGCCCGGTGCCCTGGGCGCCGTATTGCCGACTCGAATGTTCTTGCGTGAAGGGCTCGAACATGATGTGCTGGAATTCTTCTGACATTCCTATGCCATCGTCTTTGACATACAAAACGGTACTGCCCCCATTGGCATCAGATGCCACATATCCAACATGGCATTCCACTTTGCCACCTTCGGGCGTGTATTTCACGGCATTCGAAAGCAGATTGAGCGCTATCTGCTCCATGCGCATACGGTCAGCGTATATATAATCAGGCATCTTGCCTGAGAACGTCATGGAAAACTCGATGTCCTTCTCTTCGGCAAGGACCTTTATACTCCCCATGATTTCCTCGAAAAGCCCTTCTGAATCAAACACCGCAGGCCTAAGCCTCATTTTAGAACTTGCTACCTTAGACAGATCGAGCACATCGTTCACCAAAGCGAGCATAAGATCAGCCGACGTTATCGCCTTATCTATATAATCTTGACGCTCGTTTTCGTTATCGCTGCCTTTCGCAAGGTCCAAAAAACCCAAAATGCCATTAAGCGGTGTGCGCATATCATGGCTCATGCTAGAAAGAAAAGCGGCACGAGATGCGTCGGCTTTTTCCAACGCCAAATTGGTTTTCTCAAGATTGCTATTCGAAGCTTCGAGCCTCTTGATATAGCGCCTACGCAGGCGCGCCCAGATGATAAGCGCGACAACTACAAACGTGATACCTATCGCAAGTTGCGCCAGCAATCCCCTATTCGCATACAAGGTATCGAAGATGTCGTATTTATATAAATCGCGTGAAGTATGATCAAGAATAATTGCCTGACGCTGCGTGTCGGTAATCTTCTGAATACCACCATTCAACCTCTCCACAACCTCGCGCCCCTTAGGTGTATCGAGCGTTCCGGCACGAAAGTCCATGGTGAATGAGCTGACGGGGAGTGCCTGCAAATCGGAATATGCAGGCTTGCGCAACACATAATTCCAAACATAGGAATTATGGCCAAGAGCATCCACTTCGTCTGCTCTCAAAGCGTTGACGCAATCATCCATAGTCGGATAGAGAGTAACTTTCGCTTCTGGATACAACTGATTAAGCGTCTCTGCCCCGCCTGAAAGCGATTCGAGCATTCCGATCCGCATAGTCGATATCGATGGCAGTGATTTCTTTCCAACGGTGACAAAAGTGAATGGGGTCTGGAAAAGATTCTCGGTGACAATGGTCGACAATCCTGAGGCACTCGTGATAGCGGAGCCAAACGGCATAACAAGATCGTATCTGTCGCTATCGAGGGCTTCTTTCAGAGACTTTTCCCCGACTGCAATAAACTCGACATTGTAACCCGCATTCCGTGCGGCAGCTTGCATAAGGTCCACGCCTATACCGTCGATTTGACCCGTATCGGCGTTTTGATAGAAGATCGGTTCTCTGCCAAGCGGAACACCGACGACGAGCAGGGTGTTGTGCGACGTGGTTTCAGAAGGCTCATCGGCATAGGCAAATGGCGCCTGAGCGAAAGAGAAAAGAGACAGCGCGACGAATGTCGCGACGATATACCGCATGGTTGTAGGCATCCGTCTCACAGCCCTTCCCTCGACGAGCCATCGCCATCAGACCTACATTATAAACTTGCACTCCACATGCGTCTCTATCAAATCTTACACTTTGGCGATAATGACGGCACGCGCTGTCGATATTTCGCATGCCGCCATATTAAAAACCTACATCTTGATAAAGCCCTGGGAATAGGAAACGATCCAGTACACCAAAGCGCATAGAGCATAGATGCGTATAGGGGCATTGGCCAGACCATCTTTACGGTGCCGATACACAAACACCAAATCGATCACCATGAGCATGAGCGCGGTGTATCCCAGCCAGCCATGCAGGTCAGCGGGGATGATGTTTCCCGCCTGGAATATCATGCAAATCGTACCCGCAGCATCGCAGATAACGGCGATAGTCTGCATCATCACATTGCGGCGGCGAACTTTGCCGGTAAAGACCATCATCAGGATACCAACGGCATAGAGAATCAGGGCACATGTTGCCAACAGCGCGCCGCATGCGACTAAGATAGGCATAGAGCTTCCTTTCGTTCGAATTGTTCCGCGGGATTATAGCCTATCTAAATGGGCGTTTTCCTCAGAAGGCAACTCGCTTCCAGCCAAAGACCACTTTCGAATCGAGAACTCCCGTGCACTCAAGGCCTTCTCATTTCATGAGCGCACATACCAGCATTAAAGCAACTGAATCTCACATCCAATGATAAAATTAAACGGACTCTAATGATTGTCGGCCGGGGACGGCCAGCGCACAGGGAGGGTCCATCATGGGGAGCGATACATTATCAAGAAGGAATTTCCTGTTTTCGGCAGCAGTGGGAGCGTCGGGAGTTGCGGCTGCTTCGCTTGTGGGGTGCTCTGCGGCAACCAGCTCAGCAAGCGCAGGCGCAAAAACATCGACAACAGACAAAGCGGCGAAGACCGAAGTGGCACTTAAAAACGACATTCGCCACATTGGACCCTATTCGCAGGTCCTTCGTGCGAATGGCTTCATCTGGTTCTCAGGCCAGATCCCCCTTGATCCTGGCACGGGTCAAATCGCCGGTGCCGACGTTAACACGCAAATCGCCCAAATTTTCAAGAACATCGAAGCCGAGTTGGCCGATGCCGGCGCAACGTTGGATAACGTTGTCAAAGTCACTGTCTACCTTGCCGATATGGATGATTTCTCCACAATGAACGAGGAATATGCAAAGCACTTCAACGAGCCTTATCCCGTGCGCTCGTGCATTCAAGCTGTGCGGCTTCCCATTGAAGGAGCACGCGTGCTCATAGATGCCATCAGCATCGATCCATCGGCTCAATAAAAACTTTGTTTCAGCTCTGGGTTATTTCAGAGTTTTCACCAGATGGAAGAGAAGCAATACAAAGAGAACCGCGAGAAGCATAAAGGCCCCAAGCAACATAAATGCCGTGCGTATGCCAAGCA
>CAYSZR010000046.1:13995-14989 GCA_964435565.1 uncultured Coriobacteriaceae bacterium | reverse complement strand
GCTTGGATAACGCTATGCGCATCTGCCATCCGCCGGAAAACTCATCGGTTGAGCGTTCCATGTCCTCTTCATGAAACCCCAAGCCGAAAAGGACGCGTCGTGCCTGCGATTCGATGTTATAGCCGTCACGTGCCTCAAACCGCGTACGCAGACGGCCGTATTCGTCCAGCAGCGATGCGGCAACGGATGAACCTGCAGTTTCCATCTCCTGCTCGAGCTGGGCCAAACGCGCGCCCATTTCTGCCACATCTGAAACGCTCGTCATGACCTCGTCAAGGACAGATCGTCCCTCCATCTCGATAGATTCCTGTTCGAGATAACCCGGACGAGCTCCTTTCGAAAACACCACCTGCCCGGCATCCGCGGATTCCAGGCCTGCGATTATGTTCATAAGGGTGGTCTTGCCTGCGCCGTTTGGCCCAACGAGCCCGTATCTATCGCGCTCTTCGATGCGGAACGACACGTCCTTGAACAGGATATGACTGCCAAACGATTTAGAGATCTTATCGACATTGAGAATCATACGCGGGCGATCATTTCTCGATTTGCATACAAAGGCTACCTTTAATTGCAAATGCAGCGGCGCAGGGCACCGCTGCATGAACGTCTGTGGTGGGCGATACTGGTTTCGAACCAGTGGCCTCTGCCGTGTGAAGGCAGCGCTCTCCCGCTGAGCTAATCGCCCTTAATGCGAGGGCCGCATCACTGCGGCCCTGGAAAAGTCTGGCTCCCCGGGTAGGATTCGAACCTACAACAACTCGGTTAACAGCCGAGGGCTCTGCCGTTGAGCTACCGAGGAATCAATTGGCGCTTGCGCGCAAGATGGAATTATAACCAAATAAGCCAAACACGCAAGCTCGAATTTGCGACATATTAGCGAAGATACGGGTTAAGGGTACGTTCCTCGCCCATAGTCGAGGAACGGCCATGTCCCGAAAAGACACGCACGTCGTCGGGAATACCCACGAATTTCGTCTGCAGCGTTTGTATCATG
>CAYSZR010000046.1:0-13985 GCA_964435565.1 uncultured Coriobacteriaceae bacterium | reverse complement strand
CGAAAAGGGGAACTCGCCTTTGCACTATGCGATTGCCGCCGGCAAAAAGAGTGTCTCCTGCAAACAGGGCTTTTTCAGATGCGCAATACAGGCATAGAGATCCAGATGAGTGTCCGGGTGTCTCTAGCACGTTCAGCACCGCATCTCCAACCTTGACCTCGTCTCCTTCTGCAAGACGTCGATCGATATGCGGAGCACCGCTTCCGCGGTCGATATCGTGACCATCCATGACCGAGATGCCGTCGACACGCTGAGCGTCTATCGCCGACATAGCCGCCGGCGCTCCCGTCGCCGCTTCGAGCCCCGAAAGGGCCCCCACATGATCGAAATGAAAATGCGTCGCGATAATCTCTTTGATTGGAGCTGCCTTGAGCTGGGCGGTTATTCGCATAAGATCGTCTCCTGGATCGATGACGATCGTCTGTCCGGCATCTTGCAGAATATAGCAATTGGTCATGATGGGGCCGACCGCTATCGAATCGATTTTCATGGGACGATCACTTCTTTCTTTTTCCACGCGCCGCAGAAGAGGTTTCTCGCGAACCTCCGGGCAAGACACGCGAAGCACCGAATACGCCATCGATAAAGGTAAGGTCATTCAAGATATTGTCGATCTTGCCAAGATCGGAAACCTCGAAGAGGAAACGCATCTCGACGATGTCGTCTTTATGCGTCGTACTCGAGCTCGAAACGATATTCACGCCGGAATCAGCAAGGAACATGACAATGTCCTGAAGCAAGCGCAGACGATCGACCGCCTCGATATATATCTCGACCTGATACGTCGACTGAGCTTCATCTTCCCAATACACCTCGATAATACGCTCAGGGTTCTTTCGAAGGTCAGCGGCATTAGGGCAGTCCGCACGATGAACCGAGACACCGCGACCACGGGTGATAAAACCGATGATATCGTCGCCAGGCAGCGGGTTGCAGCAATGCGACAGGCGCACGAATACATCGTCAAGCCCTTTGACGATAACGCCCGTCTTGTTGTTAGCACGCTTTTTCCGTCGTTGCTGCGCGCGCGTCGGCACGGGAACGGCATTTGCCAATCCCAAATCGTTCATTTCGCCGCCTGTCCGCGCATCGTCGTTGCCCGTCTTGTTCAAAACGTGCATCATGCGATGCGAGACCTGCTTGGGCGAAAGCTTGCCAGAACCGACGATAACCAGCATCTCGTCAACGTCCTTGTAATTAAGCAAGGAAGCAACTTCTTCAAGCGCGGGGTTCATGCGAGCCCCCGAAACCGTGAGCCCGTCCTTTCGTGATTCGCGAATCACCAGATCGCGACCATGTTCAAGATCGTCGTTGCGGGTGATCTTAGAGAAATACGAACGAATCTTCGAACGTGCACGGGGCGTCTTGACAATGGTCAGCCAATCGCGCGACGGAGAAGCACTCTTCTGAGTCAGGATTTCGACGCGATCACCCATCTGCAACGTATAGGTAAGCGGAACGATAGAGCCGTTGACCTTGGCTCCTACGCAATGATTGCCGACTTCGGTATGGATAGCATAGGCGAAATCGAGCGGAGTCGAGCGCGCTCTTAAACTTATGACCTCGCCTTTTGGCGTGAAACAGAAGACTTCGCTTTCAAACAGGTCGACTTTGAGCGACTCCATGAATTCATGCGGGTCATTCAATTCCTGCTGCCAATCAAGCATCTCTCGAAGCCAGGTGAGCTTCTCGTCGAAGCTGCGCACCGATCGATCTTTGGAAGAACGCTCTTTATAGCGCCAATGAGCTGCAACGCCATATTCGTTCATGCGGTGCATTTCCTCTGTGCGAATCTGGATTTCGAGCGGGCGCGCTGCAGGCCCCATGACCGTCGTATGCAGAGACTGATACATATTGAACTTGGGCATGGCGATGTAATCTTTAAAACGCCCCGGGAACGGGCGCCATAGATTATGGACGGCACCAAGACTCGAATAGCATTCGGGAATGGTGTCAACGATAATACGCAGGCCGATAAGGTCGTATATCTCTGAAAAACCCTTATCCTTCTTCTGCATCTTCTGATAGATCGAATACAGGTGCTTGGGCCTGCCCGATATCTTTGCCTGCTCAAGTCCAACGCTGTCGAGCTCGTCGCGCAGGGCTTCCATGGCTTGTACCAGATACCGTTCACGGGCCTCGCGGCTTTCGTTGACCATTTTCTGGACTTGCTGGTATTTGGCAGGCTCGAGGTAGAAGAAGGAAAGATCCTCGAGTTCCCATTTAATAGAACCCATGCCGAGCCTATTGGCCAGCGGGGCATAGATCTCCATAGTCTCGCGCGCTTTGAAGATACGACGGTCCTCGCGCAACGCCATAAGCGTTCGCATGTTATGCAGGCGATCGGCGAGTTTGATAACGATGACGCGGATATCGTGGCTCATTGCCATGAGCATCTTGCGCAGATTGTTTACCTGAGCCTGCGAAAGCGACTCTATCTCAAGCTTGCTGATCTTGGTAACGCCATCGACAAGCTCGGCAACGGTATCGCCGAATTTCGCCTTGATATCATCAACCGTGTATTTGGTATCCTCGACCGTGTCGTGCAAAATCGCCGCACGCAGGGTATCGATATCCATACGCAGGGCAGACAAAATGATAGCAACCTCGACCGGGTGCATGACGAAAGGCTCGCCCGATTTTCGGAACTGGCCTTCATGCGCGCGAGCGGCAAACGCATACGCCTCCTGCAGCGCCTCACATTCGTCTGCATTCAGATATCCAGACGCGTTAGCGTAGAGCACGTCGAAACGGTCTGTTTTATCCTGTATGTCTTTTTGCTTGCTCAAGCAAGCACCACCCTATATCCCACTTGGCAGTATGGGCCGATTGAAACGATCGAGCAGATCGTGCGCGTTCGCCTTAAGCGCCCATACCCTGAACTCGTCGAAATTCTGAAGTTCTTCAAGTCCCTCACGGTATCGTACGGAATCTTCAAGATCCATCTTGCCGGGATTTGGCACAAGACGAATGTAGCGTGCCACACTTGCGCCGCTCGTCTCGACAAATCCAAGCTCTCTGAAAACAGAGATACCGCATGAAACGCTAGACTCTTCGAGTTTCGCATTCTTGTCAAGTCTTTTCGCGCGGTCGGCAAGTTCGTTGTTCGTGCACGAAAAACCATCTTCGCCCCGCTGCTCTGCCTGTTTTGCCAAGTCTTTGAGCACGCGGTAGAGCACGGCAAGCGACGCGCGCGCTGGCGCTCCCGCCTGTAAAATCCGCTCGTTTATGCGCGCATCGTTATAACCAAACAGCAGGTGAATGGTCGCATCCCGTCCGTCACGGCCCGCACGGCCCGACATCTGGTTGAACTCGATATCGTTAAACGGCAGATGATAGAGGACGACGTGTTCGATATCGGGAATATCGATACCCTCGCCAAACGCGCTTGTCGAGACGATAGTCATGAGTTCGCCCCGTCTGAAGGCATCTTCTATCGCCTTGCGATCGGGCTTTGACAGGCCAGCGTTATAAAAGCCGATCAGAGGCGCCATGCTTGGCAACCTATGACGCAGCATGCGCGTAAGAGCGACCGATTGATCCCTCGAGTTGACGTATATCACGCACTTGCCGCCTTTGGCGACGATATTGGCAAGGTATTGTTCACGCGTCCGAATATCACGACGATCGTCAATATGCAGATTCTCACGCACCGTCGCGTCAAGAATGAGCTTGTCGATCGAAAGCGTGTCCTGTATGACACGAGCCTGCGCATCACCAGCAGTCGCCGTGACGGCCAAGACGAGTGGATTGCCTAACGCTGCAAGCGTCGTATCAAGACCCGCATACGCAGGCCTGTTTCCCGCACGCGCCTGTGCGACATGATGCGCCTCGTCAACGACCACGAAACCGGCGCGCCCCGAACGTGCAAAGCTATTGGCGTGGATAGAGAGGAACTCGGGCGTGGTCAAAATGCAGTCGACCGTACCGTCAGCAAGCCCCCCGAAAACACCCGCCCGAACCGCGTCGTCGCTTTCACCCGTGAGAACGTGGACGGATAGGCCGAATTGTTCAAACGTCTCTTGCAGATGAAACGCTTGGTCTGCGACAAGCGCGCGCAAGGGGTAGACAAAGATGCTCGCCTTTGCATCTTTCAGAGCAAGACGAGCCGCATGCAGGTGAAATATCAAAGACTTGCCCCGGCCGGTCGCCATGACCACAAGGGTGTTTCGATGGGCCGCAAGCGATTCGAGTGCTTGCACCTGCGCGTCGTGAAGCTCGTGTTCGCCGATAAGGGCGACACGCAGAGCATCGTCAAGATTGTCGGGCGAAAGAGATGACCATGCCTCGCGTGATGCTGCAAGCGTGTCGGCCTTGGGCTGTTCGTCCTCTTCTGAACACAGAAGGTCAAGGTCAACGCGGCGCACTAGAATATTCACACCATAGTTTCGATCGACCACGCCGGGGTCGCGCACGCCAAGCGGACCCAAGGCACGAGAGCGTCCTTGCTCGCAAGTATCGGCAGGTCCGCCCGTCACCGAAGAAACCGCAGCATCATAGACGACGCCTTCATCCATTACAGGAGCGATTCTGCGCGCCAAGTGTTTGTTCAGGAAACCAAGCTGTGTCCCATCAGGCATGGCAACAGCGATAGCGTTGCTATCGTATTCATTGTCCGGCATACGGTTCAGACACAGTTCAGTACCCTCTTCAAGCGTAGAGAGAACCGATTGCCGGTTTTCGAATGTCACGCCCACGACCTTGGTGTTGAAACGAGCCGCACGCGTGATGCCGGCATATTCGCCTACTTCGCATATCTCGCTTTGGAGCTCGAAGAGCTCTTCCATGCGCTGTGCCATTGCCCCTTGTGGCTGCTCAAGATCGGGGACTGGGAACTGCTGCACTTTAATGTCCCTGGTCATTAGTTTTGCCGTACGACGGCCACGCCATTCGTCAACGCTCGGCTCGAAAACGACATCACACGAACTGGCACAGGCAATCAGTTCGTCTATATGATCTGGACCGAAGAAGATGCCTGGAACCTGCGAAACACCATCGCTCGCGTTATATCGAAAATGATTGCCGAGTTTTCCCACAGAGCTTCTGTTTTCCAAAAACACGCTGTGCAGAGCAAGCAATGGGACGGGATTGGTATTGCCAAACGGTTGGAGCATTTCGAGTTCGTCGAAATCTTGCACCGTACACTCTTCGACGTCTGCAACCGCATCGACATGTATGCCGGCAGCCGGAGCCTCGCGCATTGCCTCGGCTACCTGCGCACAGATACGCCGTTGGAATTCACCGAGCTTGTCTGCGGGAAGCGTAATACCCACTGCAGCAGCGTGGCCGCCGAATTTCTTGAACAGATCCGAACAGCCCGAGGCAAGCTCAAAAAGATTGAGGTCGCCATAGGTACGCCCAGAGCCGCGAGCTTCATCGCCTTCTATCGAGAAAATGATAGCCGGACGTTTGTAGGCGCGTGCTATACGCGAAGCGACAATGCCCTTCACGCCTTCATGCCAGCCCTTGCCGGCGACGACGATCACCTCTTCATCGGCAAATCCTTGTTTCAGGCGATCTTCGACCGCCTTCGACAGTTCGCTTTCGGTCTCACGGCGCAGGTTATTGGCTTGCTCGAGCTTGGAAGCAAGCAATTGGGCCTGCTCTTGCTCGTCGCACATAAGAAGGTCGTAAGCGACCGTCGCATCGCCCATGCGGCCTGCAGCGTTCATGCGGGGAATAAGCGAAAACGAAAGTTTGGTAGAGGTGATATCCGAAGGATCGACACCACAGACCGTGGCAAGCGCGGTGAACCCCCACCGCGGGTTATTCCTTATATGGCTTATGCCATCGGCAACGAGCGCACGGTTTTCCCCCACAAGCGGCATAAGATCTGCGATTGTCCCCAAAGCCGCAAAATCGGTGAGGTCGCGCCATAGATCGGGCTTTCCCATACGCGCACCAAGCATGCATATCAGTTTGAGTGCAACACCTGCGCCGGCAAGATTACGCGATGGACAGCCTTCGGTAATCTTAGGATCGGCAAGCGGGACTCCCTGGGGAACCAGGTCTCCCGGCTCGTGATGATCGGTGATGCAGACCTCTATGCCAAGCCCGCGTATCGCATTGACTTCGTCTGCACACGAAATACCGCAGTCAACGGTCATGATAAGGTCTGGCTCAAATGCCATTCCCCGCTTGACCGCCGCCGGCGAAAGCGCATAACCTTCATCGTATCTATGAGGGATAAGCCCTTGTACCTGTGCGCCGAGCGCTCTTAAGCCACGCACTGAAATCGTGGTGGCCGTGATGCCGTCAACGTCGAAATCGCCAAACACCAAGATGCGCTTGCCTGCCTCGATAGCCGCTTGCACGGCATCTGCAACCTGCGTCATGCCCGGAATGCATGCCGGATCGTGCCAATCGCGCTCGAGCGTCGGCGAAAGAAACGCGCGGACGGCTTGGGGCGTGTCAATACCACGCGCAACAAGGACGCGCGCCGTAAGAGGCTTGAGGTTGCATGCGGAAGCTATTTCATTTGCAGCGTTTTCGTCAGTACATCCAACCGTAAACCCTGATTGTGCATCGTCTAATTTCATAGCTCTATTGTTTCACAAACCTGAGACATAAAAACGTTCAAGTCGGAGAAGTTCGCTAAATTTGCGATTACACAAAAAAGATGCCCCCGGACTTTACCGAGGGCATCCCATATTTCAAACAATAAAACGTATATATCAGACTCAGGACCCGTCTTGATCATCCGCTCTATCATCTGGATCAGACTTGGCCTTATCCGCATCCGTTTTATCGGCTTTGCGTTCGGCGGCCTTATCCTTGCGTGCCTGCAAGAGCATCTCCTTGGTAAACGGAGACTGCTCGACCACGTAAGGATACTTCTTCTCCAAACGAGCGTATGCATCGTCACGTGCTTTCCACATCGTGTACAGCGGCGCAGAGATCGCGAGCGTGGAATACACACCGATAACCATGCCGCAAAACATAGCGAAGGCAAAATCGAGCAGCGTGGCGGTACCAAGGACCAGCATGAAGATGACGGGGATAACAGACGTGATGGAAGTATTGAGCGACCTGACGATGACCTCGTTCAGCGATCGATTTGCGCAGGTGCGCAAACTGCACTTCATCTGCGGAGAAGCGTTGCGATTGATACGGTGGAATACGACGACGGTGTCATAGAGCGAGTAACCGACGATAGCGAGCAACGCGGCGATAACGTCTGACGTGATCTCCATATGGAAGAAGAGCCCTGCCCACGCATAGATGCCAAGCACGATGATCATGTCATGGAACAGGCACACCAAGGCGATGACGCCCATACGCGGTTCACGATAGCGTACGGTAATGACGAGCAGAATACCGACGCATGAAAGGAAGAACGCGAGTATCGAACTCCAGATAACAGATGCGCCCCAGCTCGCGCCTATCGTTTCAATCTGGACATTTGCAGAATCGATGCCAAGCGTGCTCTCAACATGCGACATGATATCGCTTGCATTCGTCGAGATAGTATCGGTCGTCTTGACGATGTATCCACTTGCACCCGTAGCCGATGTGGAAGTCTGGATAGAGGATATCTGCGTGTCATAGCCAAGCTCGGAGGCCGAAGTCTTGAATGCCGCTTGAAGCTGATCTTCGGCAATGTCCTCTGCGTTATTGACCTGGATGGACGTGCCGCCGGAAAACTCGGTGCCAAGTGTAAGCGGGGTCCCGATCAAAACCGTGCTTGTAATGAAGCCTATGATGGCCAGTGCGATGAGGGTTCCGGAAAGAATGAAACCGTACTTCCACATACCAACGAAGTTGAATTTCTTATGCGGTCTCAACGAGTACATTTACATCGCCTCCTTCGCGATGTATTCGCCTTCGTTGACGTCGTCGCCCGTTCCCCAGAATCCAGGATGCCGGTCGATAACGCGCGGACCGAGCAAGCGCATGATAGGTCCGCTGAAAAGCGCCATGATGACAAGGTCGCAAACGATACCAAGTGCGAGCGTCAAGCCAAAGCCACGCACGTCGCCCATGGCGAAGAAATACAGGATAAGAGCAGAGACCAACGTGACGACATCAGCATCGAGTGAGGTGAAAATGCCTTCGTGCACGCCTGCCTTCGACGCCGTCTTGACTGATTTGCCCTCGCGTATCTGTTCATGGAAACATTCCATGATAAGAATGGACGAGTCTGCCGACATACCGATATTGACGATGATACCCGCGACTCCAGGCAAGGTCAGACTGAACCAGCCAATCTGAGAAAGCAACGCAAGCAGGCCAAGATACACGATCGTCATGATAAGAATCGAAAGCGCGGGCAATAAGCCAAGTCCCTTATAGAAAAGCAGCATCCAGATGATAACGAGCACCATGCCGATAAGCGCAGCCAAGGCACCAACCCAAAGCGCCTGCTGGCCAAGCGTCGGCCCAACGGTGGACGCCTGCTCGATGCTGATCGACACGGGCAACGAACCGGAATCGATAATGGTCTTGAGGGAATTCGCCTCATCAAGGGTATAGCTGCCGGTAATCTGTACCTGGCCGTTAGTTATCGCCGCTTGGACAGCCGGGGCAGATTCAACGACGCCGTCAAGAAGAATGGCGATCTGGCCATGCGTGCTGACGAGGTTGCGTGTAACCGTAGCGAATTCATTCGTTCCCGTACCATCAAGCTGCAGGTTAACCGCATATTCGGCAGAGCCCTGTGGACGGTCGACTGTGACGTTTTGGACATTGTCACCTGTCATGAACGGCGTATACGCAATGCCGGACTCTTTGAGGTTCATGCCGGAAAGGCCCTGCTTGATATAGGTTTGGACCTTTTCATCTTGGATATCGTTCACGTTCACGAATTCAAGCACACCTTGGCTGCTGAGCGTATCGAGCACCGCCTGAGAATTTTCTGCCGCACCTGGGACCTGGACAAGAAAAGCGTCACTTCCCTGCTGCTGGACACTTGCAGCGGCTGCGCCCGACGCATTGACACGGTTGGTGATGACGCGTTGCGTCTGTTCCATCTGATCTGTCGTGATTGCAGAGCCGTCTGTCGTCGTGGCTTTAAGATTGACAGACACACCACCTTGGATATCGAGGCCCATCGTTATCTTATCTTGCAGTGGATAGAGCATGAATGCAGCGGCAACCGATATGACCAGAATGAGGATAAGGCTAAGGACGGCGTTTCGGCGATGGTTCACACCAGAGCGCGCTGATTGGCGCGCGATGCCCTGACGATGCTCAAGATCGGCATATTCCTGCTGGCGCCGTTTACGCTCGATGCTCGAGATGCCCGTAGATTTCTTCGAGCCCTTTTCCTCGATCTTCGCCTTGGATTTAGCAGCTGCAGCCGCACGTTTTTCAGAACGCTTGCGCTGCTTTTCCATTTCCCTGCGCCCGCGCTCCTTGAGCTTTTCGGCTTCGCGACGCTTTTTTTCCTGATAGCTCTGGTCGTTTTCCAGTTCCTTTTGGCGCGCGCGCTCATCGGCAGCCTTTTTACGCGCAGCTTCAGCAGCCTTGCGATAACGCTCGGCGTCCTTTTGCTGCTTGGCTTTATCCTTTTCGCGTTGCTTTGCCGCCTTGGCGCGTTCTTTTTCGCGCCGGGCTTTAATCTTGTCTGCCTCTGCCTGGCTCTTGGGGTCATTTGCAGACTTTGACTTACGTTGTGCCATTCAATACTCCCGTACACTGCTGGCATGTCTCTTTTAGTCTGCAGTATCTATTCTCTTTATGAAACAAATACTGCGTGCAGTTTCCCCGCACATATGCTGTGTCATTCTACAACAGCGTTTGCTGCTTAGCGAGCAGGTTGCCCAAAAAGCTCTTTCGGTGAATCTTACAGGGGCCGTCGCTTTGCAAGGCTTCTATATGGGTTTGCGAGCCATACCCTTTGTTGCTTGCAAGCTTATATGCTGGATACTCGTTGTCGTAATCGCACATGAGCGCATCTCGGGTCACTTTCGCGACGATGCTCGCTGCCGCGATACACGCGACTTTCCCGTCGCCTTTGACGATGCACTTCTCGTTTTCGTGGATATGTATCGGATTACCGTCTATGAGGACGGCATCAACCACATCGATACCGCTTCTTTGCTTAAGATCGTCTTTGCATGCGGTTAGCGCCCTGCCCATAGCGACGCGCAGCGCGGCAGACATACCGCAAGCATCGATATCTTCGGGCTGAATGTGGCAGATACCGATACCAAGCGCAATGGCATTGATCTGTTCTGCAAGAACTTCGCGGCGCTTGGGAGTGAGTTTCTTGGAATCATCAATACCGACGATCTGGGGGTCATCGGGCAACGCAACGCATGCGACTGTCAGCGGTCCCGCAAGAGCTCCCCTGCCGACCTCGTCGAGCCCGACGACAACACCAGACGGCGCGACTTCACGCATAAAAGAATAGAGCTCCGCGGTATGTAACCTTCGGAGCTCTTCCCGTTCTATTTTGGTGAGGCCGATTAGAAGCCCTTTTCACGAAGACGTGCAGCCTTGCCGACCTTATTGCGCAGGTAGTAAAGCTTGGCGCGACGCACGGCACCATGACGAACGACCTCGATCTTCTCGATCTTGGGCGAATGCACGGGGAAGGTACGCTCGACGCCAACGCCGAAAGACACCTTGCGGACCGTGAAAGTCTCGCGGTTCAAAGAACCATGACGACGAATGACGTCGCCTTCAAATACCTGAATGCGCTCGCGATTGCCCTCTTTGATTCGATAGTGAACCTTGACATGAGAGCCGGAGAAGAATTCGGGAATCTCCTTGATCTGCTGCTGCTCGATTGCGCGAATGTAATCCATGTTCGTAATCCTTTTCTTAATCTTATGCCGAACGTTTCATGCGTAACCTTGTGCCCGCAGAGGAAACGACGCGAAAAGTTAGGATACAGGATGCTCATATGAGAAGCAAGGGTTTTCTGCAGCACATCAAAAGCCAAGAATCGGGAAAAGCGATTCGGCATATCTGTTTCTAGAACAGATTGTAGGGGTCAACATCTACGGTCAAACGAACATCGACGCCTTTTTTACGATTCTTGAGAAGGGGCCCGAGCAAAGCGGGCACGTCGGAACCGATAGGTGCCTTGATCAGGGTATGCCAACGATATACATCCTTCAGCCGTGAGAGCAGGCAGGGCACGGGGCCAAGAACATTCCAAGACTGACCGGCAGAAATCAGGGCAGAATTGATGGCGAGTGTCACTTCCATCATGACACGAGAGACCTCGTCATTGTTCTTTCCCCAGGCAAGGACATTGACCAGGCGAGCAAACGGCGGATAACCGAGCTCTTCTCTCTGCCGCAGTTCATCTTCGAGAAAAAGGGTGCGATCATGATGCGCGGCAGCCTGAATCGCAGGATGTTCCGGCCAATAGGTCTGCACAATCACGTGACCGGGCTTTTCAGCACGACCAGCTCTACCGCTTACCTGTTCGAGCAGCTCGTACGTGCGCTCAGGCGCACGGAAATCGGGAAGTCTGAGTGTGGTATCCGCATTGATGACCCCGACGAGCGTCACATCCGGAAAATCGAGGCCCTTCGCTATCATCTGCGTTCCCAACAAGATGCCTCCTGAATTGGACGCAAACTCCTCAAGAAGCTTTTCGTGGGCGCCTTTGCCTTTGGTCGTATCCGCATCCATACGAACAATGGGCATATCATCGGGGACAATCTGTCTGAGCTCGGCCTCAACGCGTTCCGTTCCCGCCCCGAACTTCTTCAGGTACGGGCTCGAGCACTTCGGGCATCGTGCAGGCAGCGGTTCGGCATAATCGCAGTGATGGCATACGAGCATGCCTTCTTTATCATGATAGGTAAGTGAAACCGCACAATGGGGACATTCGGGAACATATCCGCATTCCCGACAAAGCACAAACGACGCAAACCCCCTGCGATTCAGCAGAAGAACGGCTTTTTCACGGCGTTTATGGACCTCGAGCAATGCTTTGACAAGCCTCTTCGAAAACATAGAGCGAGAACCGCCCTTGAACTCGCTTGCCATGTCGACAACTTCAACATCCGGCAAAGGCTGTCCACTGGGACGCTCTGGAAGCTCGATGCGCTTCCAGCCCCGATCCGAACGAGCTCCCTTATCGCATGAGGCAAGCGTGTCGATGCTGGGGGTGGCAGAGCCCAAGACGAGCACGGCGTCACGGCGCCGACACAGCTCAAAAGCTACGTCACGTGCACTGTAACGAGGCGCGCTATCTTGTTTGTACGAGGACTCGTGTTCTTCATCAATGATGACAAGACCCAAGTCTTTTACCGGGGCAAACAGAGCACTTCGCGTGCCAACCACCACATGAGCGGCACCTTCACGCACGATATCCCATTGGTCGAGACGCTCGCCCGCCGAAAGACGCGAATGCAGCACGGCGACGTCATCGGAAAAACGAGCCCTGAAACGCCCGACCGTCTGAGGCGTAAGCGAGATTTCGGGAACGAGTACGATGGCGCTCTTGCCGGCATTGAGGACGGCCTCGATAGCCCGCAGATACACTTCCGTCTTTCCCGAGCCGGTAATGCCATCCATGACAATGACATTTGAAGGGGCAGGAGCATCGAGCGCGGATTGAATTGCCTGCAGGGATTTGGATTGGCCTGCGGTAAGGCTTTCAAAGTTCACGTCTTCCCGCACGCTCGTGGGCATAGAACAACGTATGCGCCGACGCCGTTCAATGCGAACAAGACCGCGTTTTTCCAGAGCCTTGAGCGTAGAATTCACAGTACCGAGCGCTACTTCGAGTTCTGCGACGCGCATCCCGCCAAACGAGAGCGCTTCGAGCACCCGCTTTTGCTTCGGGGCGTTGCCGGGAATTTGGGACAGCGCCGTATCGGATGTTGGGATAACCCAACGATCATCGACAGGGCCCGCTCCCGAGAAAACAAGCTTCCATTCCCCTTCGACACGCTTGACCTTGGGAGTTCCCCCCGGAGGCGTAAACAAATGCAGGGCATCGGGAAGCGTGCTCAGATATTCGTGCGCTATCCACTCTGCAAGCCCCGCAGCAAATTCGTCAAAATACGGTTTGGAAAGAACGCCCATCAAGGGCTTAAGGCGCTCAGTCTTCTCGTAAGGCAGCTGCGAAAACGCGATGATATAACCAACTACGGGACGGTTTCCGAATTCTACGCTTACAGCACATCCGACGGCAGCGTCCGAGACAAGCTCGGACGGCACCTGATAATCAAACGGCTTGTCTATCGCCCGTGCGGGCACATCGACTATGACATGCGCTACAAGCATGGCATTCAGTGCCTACAGGCCACAGGCGGCCTTCAGCTCTTCGACGCGGTTCGTCTGCTCCCAAGGAAAACCTTCGCGCCCAAAGTGTCCATACGCGGCGGTTTTGCGGTAGATCGGGCGTTGCAGATCAAGATCGCGCAAGATTGCGCCCGGACGCAGGTCGAAGACCTTTTCAACGGCACGTTCGATAAGATCGGGATCGACATGTTCGGTACCAAACGTCTCGACCATAAGCGACAGCGGGCGCGCTACGCCGATGGCGTAGGCAACTTGAACCTCGCAGCGTTCGGCAAGTCCGGCGGCCACTACGTTTTTTGCGACCCAACGTGCAGCGTATGCACCCGAACGGTCAACCTTCGTAGGATCTTTGCCGCTGAACGCGCCGCCACCATGACGACCCATGCCGCCATAGGTGTCCACAATGATCTTACGGCCCGTAAGGCCGCTATCACCCATAGGGCCGCCTACGACAAAACGCCCCGTAGGATTGACGTAGATTTCAGCATCTTCCCAGGCAAGGCCCTCTGCCTCGAACACGGGCTTGATGACATGCTCGATAAGATCAGCGCGAATCTGCTCTTGATCGACGCTTTCCGAATGTTGCGTGGAGATGAGGATCTTCTCGACCGCTGTCGGTTTGCCATCGATATAGCGCACGGAAACCTGGGTCTTGCCATCGGGGCGCAGATATTCGAGTGTTCCGTTCTTGCGGACTTCGGACAGGCGCTCGGAAAGACGATGGGCAAGATATATGGGCATCGGCATAAGCTGGCTCGTCTCGTCGCAAGCGT
>CAYSZR010000045.1:0-15149 GCA_964435565.1 uncultured Coriobacteriaceae bacterium | reverse complement strand
TGTGAGTGGAAAACTGGGCGGTGCAGCATTCGATACGCTGGCTCCCGAGCCCGTGAAGCTCGACAATCCGCTTCTGAACCTTTCCGAAGAGCTTCAGAACCGCGTGTTGTTTTCACCGCATGTCGGTGGCGTGACAACGAATATGTTCTATCGCGCTCATCGAGTTATTTGGGAAAACATAACGCGTGTCATCGCTGGTGAAACTCCTGTCAACGTGGTAAATGGGTAGGTTGCAGGCTATTCGCCGTGGATTTTCTTGTAAGCGTTGAGCCATTTTTGGGCGTGCGTTGGCGTTCCTTTTGCGCCTGCGGGCATCACGGTGTCTGAGTACTCTTTAGCTAATTCGACGGTATAGGCGCGGATGCCACGGTTTTCACACCAGGAAAACCAGCCGGCGGCACCAAAGTTGTACCCTTGGACGACGAGCTGTATCTCTGTCGTGTCTTCAGGTGTAATCGGGCCCAGGTAGTCTTCCCAGAGCTGAAGGTTCTGCTTGAATTCCATGACGCCGGCGTAAATCGATGCCTTGGGCGTTTCGGCGGTTACGCCATGTTCGGGCCATCCATTGGCAACGACCCATCCGTATGCGCCCTCTGCCGCCTGCATGATATCCCCATCGACATTGCGCAC
This sequence comes from uncultured Coriobacteriaceae bacterium, assembly GCA_964435565.1. Lineage (GTDB taxonomy): Bacteria > Actinomycetota > Coriobacteriia > Coriobacteriales > QAMH01 > QAMH01. The sequence continues at coordinate 14,519 of CAYSZR010000045.1, read as the reverse complement.
GCTTCCGACGCGTTCATCAGCGCCCGATTCGATTACCATCGCCGCTAGAAGGCAGTCGGTCCATTGAGAATCGAGTCCGCAGTCGGTGCATGCCTGGTTGACAGTCAGCCTATATGCTTCGCTTGAAGTATATTTATTGCTTTCGTTTTGGAAAAAGACGGCCGCTGCCCCTGCTGCGGCTATTACGATAAAGATCGCGAAGACCGCGATCACTCGTATGCCAAACGATGCGCGTGTCGACTTAACGCGCTTGAGGTTTCGGCTCCTGACGGCACCTCTGCGACTGGCCTGTCGTTGCGCGACGGCTTTCACCGAGGTCCGCTTGCCCTTTGCAGCATACGTGCCTGTTCGCGCACGGTACGAGCTGCTGCGTTGAGATTGGTTGGAAGTACGGTTCATCTAAAAGAATATGGCCTAACTTGCTGGTTTTTCCGATGCGTAGAAGGTCGCCTGGTCAAAAACATCTTCAATGGACTTGTCATCGATAAAGGGAAGAGCGAGAAATTCGTTGACGGTTGGAACGAGTTCGCTCGCGTCAGTGAAATGGTTTTTCTCGTTGAGCAATGCAGCGTCTTGCGCTCTCCAGTAATGTTCGTTGACGTCGGTCAGATAGTACGTCTTTCCGTCCAGGTCCATGTACACGGAGTGCTTCGTGCGCATGTAGGTCGGTAGTTCATCAAGTGATATTTCGAGCGCTTCCTCTGCTTTAATGCCCATAGCTGTCTCCAATATCCGATTGATTTACCCTGTGAGACATAATACCAACGAGTCACGCGGTTCAGTGGCGCACATGCAACTTCTATAGAAATTCTACGACGCGATTCACCTTACGCGTGTGGCGTGTGGCTGAAATGCTCGATTCTGCTATTCGGTCGCTGTGGAGCTTGACGTGCTTGTCGAGGAGCTTAGCAAGGCGATTTGCGTGAGCGCGTTCACGATGTCAGACGAAGCGCATTTGGAAAGCGTGGCAGTGCCGTAACTCGAGCCCATATCAAAGGTGATCGTGCCATCGCCATTTGACTTCACGGTAAAGGAAATGGAGCCGCCCGTTGTCTCGTCTGTTACGGTAAGCGACGTGCTATCTCCGACGGTTGCCGTGCCCACAAACGTTGCGGCTTGTCCCGTGCTCAGGTCTGCAAAAGCGAGAATGGCGTTTGCTCCATCGGCGCCACCGGCGTAATACACGCTCTCTCCTGCATCCGAGCTGCCCATATAGAATTCAGTCATTCCCGCGACAGACTTTTCGAAGACTTGGCGAATCTCGGTCTCAGAAAGATCGGATATCGAGACGGAGCTTCCGCTCGTGGATGTTGATGCACTCGAAGACGAAGCCGAAGAGGCGCTCGTTGAACTTGAAGAACTTGTCGTGCTCGAGCTGCTTGAGGCGCTCGAGGCGCTTGAAGAACTTGAGGAACTTGACGAATTGCCACATCCGGCAAGGCCACACATGGCGATGGCCAGCGTACAGATAAGTGCTGTTACGACTATCTTCGGGCGTTTCATGGAATGCTCCCTCGTTCGCAGATGAGATGCGAAAACTTTACCACATGGTTCATGTAAGATGTGGCATGGCAGATTCGCTGCAGGACAATTGGAGGCAGTCAGATGGTTTCCCGCATTTACGTGGAAAAGAAGCCCGGGTTTGATGTAGAGGCACAGCAGCTCGCAGAAGAGCTTCGCTCGATTTTGCGTATCGATGGATTGAAGCGCCTGCGTCTTATCAATCGCTATGATGTTGAAGGCATATCAGAGGACCTGTTCGATCGCTGCGTCCCTATCGTTTTCAGCGAGCCTCAGGTTGATATGTCACATGGGCACCTGCCTGACCTAAGCACTGCCGCGGCGATTTTCGCCGTCGAGTACCTCCCTGGTCAGTTTGACCAGCGTGCGGATTCTGCAAGCGAGTGCATACAGTTCGTGAGCTGCGGCGAACGTCCTGCTGTGCGCAGCGCCACGCTATATCTGCTTGAAGGTGATGTGACAGAAGCGGATATCGCCGCCATCAAACACTACGTCATCAATCCCGTCGAGGCGCGCGAGGCATCGCTCGACGAGGTTAAGACATTGAAGACCGAGTATCCCGAACCGCCCGATGTCGAATGCGTCGAGGGTTTTGCGCAGATGGATGACGCTGCTCTCGAGGCGTTTATCGAGCAACGCGGACTTGCTATGGACCTGGCAGATATTAAGGTTTTCCAGCGGTATTTTGCGGAAGAGGAGCTGCGTGATCCGACTATCACCGAAGTCAAGATGGTCGATACGTACTGGTCAGACCACTGTCGACATACGACGTTTGGCACCGAGCTTGCCAATGTCGAAATCGACGACAAGATAGTTCAGGAAGCTTTCGATAGGTATCTCCAGATTCGTCATGAACTTGGGCGTGATGAGAAGCCGGTCTGTCTTATGGATATGGGCACCATCGGAGCCAAATACCTTGCGTCGAAGGGCATTTTGACAGGCCTGGACGAAAGCGAAGAAATCAATGCCTGCACGGTCAAGGTTGAGGTCGACGTTAATGGCAAGGATGAAGATTGGCTGTTTCTCTTCAAGAATGAGACGCACAACCATCCAACCGAAGTCGAGCCATTCGGTGGCGCGGCGACGTGCATCGGCGGCTGCATTCGCGACCCATTGTCTGGACGCTCGTTTGTCTATCAGGCGATGCGCGTTACCGGTGCGGCCGACCCCCATACGTCGATTGAAGAGACGCTCACGGGCAAGTTGCCCCAGCGCAAGCTTGTGACGACGGCTGCTGCGGGCTATTCGAGCTATGGTAATCAGATTGGTTTGGCTACGGGCCAGGTAAGCGAGCTCTACCATCCAGGATATGCTGCGAAGCGCATGGAGATCGGTGCTGTAGTGGGTGCGACTCCGGCAAATCACGTTCGTCGCGAGACGCCTCTTGCCGGCGATAAGATCATCTTGCTTGGCGGACGTACCGGTCGTGATGGCATCGGCGGCGCAACCGGGTCTTCTAAGGCGCATAACCTTCAGAGTATTGAAACGTGCGGGGCCGAGGTACAGAAAGGCAATGCCCCAGTAGAGCGCAAACTCCAGCGTCTGTTCAGGCGCGGCGATGCCTGCAGGCTCATTAAACGCTGCAATGATTTTGGCGCAGGCGGCGTAAGCGTCGCTACGGGCGAGATCGCTGACGGGCTGGCAATCGAACTTGATCGCGTTCCCAAGAAATATGATGGTCTTGACGGCACGGAATTGGCTATTTCGGAAAGCCAAGAGCGCATGGCCTGCGCGGTTGCCGCTGAAGACGTCGATGAATTTCTTGGCTATGCGCGTGAAGAGAACCTCGAGGCGGTCGTTGTCGCGACGGTTACCGAAGAACCGCGTGTGACTATGACATGGCGCGGCAAAACGATCGTAGACGTGAGCCGTGCGTTTCTTAACTCGAATGGCGCATCAAAGCAGACGACTGCCCATATATGCGCAGGCCAAAGCTATGCTCCTGCGTGGGAAGGCTCGAGCTTCTCGCACCGCATGAAGCGTGTGGTAAGCGATTTGAATGTCGCATCGAATAAAGGGCTGTCTGAAATGTTTGACTCGACCATTGGGGCGAGCACTGTTCTCATGCCCTTTGGTGGAAGACGCCAGCTCACAACGCCAATGGCGATGATCGCTAAATTCCCCGTCTTGGGTGAAACATCCACGACAAGTGGCATGGCATGGGGCTTTAACCCGTATCTGTCTTCGGCGAATCAGTTCAAAGGCGCTTATCTTGCGGTCGTTGAAAGCGTCTCGAAGCTCGTCGCCGCGGGCTTTTCGCGCAAACGTGCCTATCTTACCTTCCAAGAGTACTTCGGCAGCCTGCGCGATGTTCCTGAACGTTGGGGCATGCCGGCGGCATCGCTGTTGGGATCGCTCATGGCGCAGCTCGACCTTGGCGTGGCTTCCATTGGCGGCAAGGATTCTATGTCAGGCAGCTTCGAGGATCTTGATGTTCCTCCCACCCTCGTAAGCTTTGCCGTGGCTACCGGAGCCGTCGACCATGCTGTTTCCCCTGAATTCAAGAGCGCGGGGCATCGCGTTGTCTGCATCCATCCGTTTTACGAAAAAGATGGCCTTATGCCTGAAAAGCAGGGGCTTGTCGAGTGCCTCGACTTCGTCGAGCGCCTGATTGCAGACGGCAAGGTGCTCGCGTGCGCAACGCCAGGATATGGCGGAGATGCGGAAATGCTTTTCAAAATGTGCCTTGGCAACGGCCTTGGACTTCAGGTTGGCAAGGATGTTGATATCGATACATTCTTTGCATGCGCTTATGGATCGTTTGCGCTCGAGCTTGCCGAAGGTGCTTCCCTTCCGGTATCAACCGATAACGTGCGGGTTGTCGATCTTGGTGTGACGACAGACGCGTATGAATTCGTTGCGGGCGATGAATCCGTTGACTTGGCGGCGCTGCAAGAGATATGGGAGCATGCAATCGAAGACGTGTTTCCTTATCGCGAATCTGGCGACGAAGTTGAGACGGTGAGCTGTGATGAGAAGATTCCGCTGACGTTTAATGGTTCTATCGCGAAACCGCGCGTGATCATCCCAGTCTTTCCTGGCAACAATTGCGAATACGATACGGCGCTTGCTTTTGAGCGTGCAGGCGCCATTCCCGAAACGTTTGTAATAAACAATTTGACCCCGGCTGCTGTAGCCGAAAGTACCAAACGCTTCGTCGAGAAAATCGACGGCAGCCAGATCATCATGATCCCTGGTGGTTTTTCCGGCGGCGATGAGCCAGACGGTAGCGCAAAATTCATCACGGCGTTTTTCCGTAACCCAAACGTGTCCGATGCGGTGCGCCGTCTTTTAAACGACCGCGATGGATTGATGCTTGGCATCTGCAATGGCTTCCAGGCTCTTATCAAGCTGGGGCTTGTCCCGTTTGGCGATATCGTGACAACGGATGAAAACTGCCCGACGCTCACTTTTAATACCATCGGTAGGCATCAGAGCCGTATCGTGCGCACGCGTATCGCGTCGAGTCTGAGCCCTTGGCTAAGCCGTTGCGAAGTGGGCGATGTTCACACTGTCGCTATCAGCCACGGCGAGGGCCGTTTTGTCGCGCATGACGATGTGCTCGCGCAGTTGAAGGCCAATGGTCAGATCGCGACGCAGTATGTCGGGCTCGATGGCAAGCCGAGCATGGGCCTTGACGTGAACCCCAATGGATCACTGCTTGCAATCGAGGGTATCACGAGCCCCGATGGCCGCGTGTTTGGCAAGATGGGCCATACGGAGCGCTGGAGTAAGGGCGTGTACCAAAATATTCCCGACGCCGTGTATCAGCCGCTTATTGAAGGCGGCGTTGGCTACTTCACGGATTAAGCGGCCTGATATTCGATGTTTCTGCTTAGCGCCTGTCTAGGCGTTAAGCAGAAACGCATCGTAGCCTTTGCGGGCTTCGTAGATATCGGCTTTGCTCGTGACTTCCCAAGGGGCGTGCATGCTGAGCACAGCCACGCCGCTGTCTATGACGTCCATGCCATATTTGGCGGGAATGTATGCAATCGTGCCGCCGCCGCCAATGTCTACCTTTCCCAGTTCGGCGGTCTGGAAGAAGACTCCTGCATCGTCCATCACGCGACGGACCTGGGCCACGAATTCGGCTGACGTGTCGTTGCTGCCACTTTTGCCGCGGGCTCCTGTGAACTTATTGAATACAAGGCCACGACCAAGATAGGCTGCGTTCTTAGATTCGAAGGCACTTTCGTATGAAGGATCAAGGCCGGCGGAAACGTCAGATGAGAGCATCTTGGAGTTTGCCAAGGCGCGACGCAGCGCCAGATGTCCCTCTTCGCCAGCGAGCTGCATGATTTCGGCAATCGTGTTTTCGAAGAAAAGCGATTCCATGCCCGTGGCGCCCACGCTGCCAATCTCCTCTTTGTCGACAAGCACGGTAACGGCAGCGCGTCGGGGAGCTTTCACGGCGAGTTGCGCGACAAGCGACGTATAGGCGCAGACGCGATCGTCTTGGCCATATCCGATGACCATGCTGCGGTCAAAACCGAGCTCGCGAGCTCGGCCTGCGGGAACGACTTCGAGTTCGGCAGAGAGGAAATCTTCTTCTTCGATACCGTATTTGTCGCTTAACAGCTTCAGCGCGTACGCTTTGACCGGAGACTTTTCTGTCTCGGCTGCCTTATCCGTCTTGTCGATGACGATCGGACGTCCTCCGACGAGGACATCGAGTGCTTCGCCTTCGATAACCTTGCTCGCCTTTTTCTCCATCTGATCTTTTGCAAGGTGGATTAAAAGATCGGTGACGCAGAATACGGGGTCTGTCGGGTCTTCGCCAATGTTGATTTCAACGACGCTGCCATCTTTTTTAGCGACAACGCCGTGAATCGCGAGCGGCAATGTGACCCATTGATACTTTTTGATGCCGCCGTAGTAATGCGTGTCGAGAAGGGCAAAATCGGCGCTTTCATAGAGCGGGTTTTGTTTGAGGTCGAGACGAGGAGAATCGATATGCGCCCCAAGGATGTTGAATCCTTCTGTCAACGGTTCGCTCCCAAGGTGAGCGAGAATGAGAGCTTTTCCATGGGTGTGCGCCCATATCTTGTCCCCGGCCTTAAGCGTGCGCCCTTCCTCGATTGCCTCGGAAAGCGATTTATATCCTGCTTCTTGCGCAAGTTTGATTGCCGAGGTGGCACATTCGCGCTCGGTCTTGTTCTCAGAGATGAAGTCGATATATGCACGGCTCAGCGATTCAAGTTCGTCAAGCTGCTTGTCGGTATAATTCTTCCACGCATTTTCGCGTTCCATTGAGAACCTCCTTGGTTTTATCTGTCTTCGAGAAGACTAACACTTATATGATAGTGAAAATCCACATTTTGCAAGTATACTAAGCGATATGATATGCGCGCTCCCCTTGGCGCTCGCAAAGCCATATCTGGGGACGGCACACTAGGTCATCTGCTTACCGTTTGCATGATTGCGTGAAAGGGGAACAGAATGATTTGTCCGAATTGCGGAGCCCAGGTCGAAGACGGGACGAAATTCTGCAGCAACTGCGGTACACAAATCGCTGACGCGACGATACGCGTTGAACAGCCGATTCCTGCAGCGCAGACAACCCCCGTTCCTCCGCTGCCTCAAAATGCTCCCACTCAAGAGATACCGAATCAGCAACAACCGCCCTATGTTCAGGAGGCCACGCAGCAGATGCCTCCTCAGGGCAGCCAGCAGCCAGCATGGCAAATGCCCCAGCAGCCTCCCAAGCAAAGCAACGGTATGGGTACTGGCGCGCTCGTGTGTGGCATCGTGTCTATTGTGCTTGCATTGACGTTTATATTGGCGCCGCTCGGGATTATCGTCGGCATTGTGTCAATCGTGTTGGGCGCGATGGCAAAAAAGAAAACACCGCCAGGCAAGGCGAAGGTTGGCATGGTGCTCGGAATCGTTGGATCGGTGCTTTCCGTCATTATTCTCGTCATAACGGTGGCGTTTGCCGCATACTTGCCCCAGCTTATCAATAACTCATCGAGCTCTGTTTCGAGTGTGACGACTTCGCGTAGTTCGAAGGCGAGCTCTTCGAGTACGAATTCAAGCAGCAAGTCGAGTTCTACCAAGAGCAGCTCAAGTTCGTCTAAGAGCACGAGCGGAAGCACGTATGCAAACGCCCGATATGGGTATTCGCTGACTGTTCCTTCGGGATTTGAAAAGATCGCTGAGTCGGCCAATGGAGATGGTGCGACGTTTAGAAGCGTGGATAAGAATATGAAGTTCGTGATCTATGGGTATAACAATACCGACAAGCTCGATGCCAATAAAATTATAGAAGGCCTTTGGAACGGCAGCTCCGATTCTAAGACGCAGAAGGGCGACGGATGGGAGACACTGATCCAGTATGAAGGCGATCAGCGCATGTATTACTGCGTGTTCGTCGGCACCGGGTCGATTGTCCGGGTTGAAGTGACGGGCTATGCCGGAGGAGGCTCGGACTTCGAGACGGTTTGCGATCAAATTGCGAAAAGCGTGGTTGTTGGAGACCTGAGCAAGACTCATTGATCAATCGGATTGCTCTGAATCCATAAAAAGCGTATTTGGAACCGAAAATCATACAAACAGTCGGCGAATTATCAGATATCCCGACTGTTTGTATGATTTTTGAGGGGTGTTTTCGGGGCACCCCAAGTATCGGCATATCAGCAACTCTCTGACCTGCAGGTTTACTTTTCAAATCTTAATCATAGATTTAGATAATTTAGCAAATCATACAAACAGTCATCAAATTCGCTTTTGCTGCTCATAAGAACGAAGTTTTACTGCAAAATGCTAGAGCGCATGCCGCGCTGGTACTATAGAGAGGCATTTTTTAGTCGATGGCGACAAAGGAGACGGGTACGTGAGTCTGGTAGAGATTGGCAGGCAGTTTGACGACACGACTCTGGCGGCCCTGCGTTCGTGTATCGGGCACGATCTGCGCTCGTATAGCGGGTACTGTCTTTTGGACGAAGCCGAGCATGTTTATAAAACGGCACGACTCACCTTCGATGGGTTTGAACTCGATCTTGTCAATGAGCACGAGGAGATGGCCATCGGCCCTGAATTCAATGAAGAGCAGGTGGCGATACTTCGCGTTCAACCGGCAAAGGGAGAGGTCTGGGTGCCACCTGGCAAGGCCTTGACGCATGTAACCTGTGACTTTGCAATAAGCGACGTGCTTGTAGTCATCGATGAGGCGCTGCTTGCGAAAGGGTCGCGCAGGCTTATTGATTTCAAGTGCGTGCAAGCAGTGCTTTTTGAAGATGCAGACGGTAATCTGATTGCTTTTGACCGGGATATCTGGTCAGATGAATATCTAAGTGTCCGCCGCGGCCAGAGCGTTTCGAGCACGACGCATGATTTTCGTCCGGACTGGCTTGCCGAGCCTCCATACGGGTATACCTATAGCAGAACGATACAGCGCCTTTCCAACCAGAAACTACACTAACGGTCAGATCAGGCGCCTGCGTGCTCTTTTTCGATAAGCTGATGGAGACGCACTTGCGATGCGACGGCCTGTGCGGATGCGAGGACAAGTTCATCAAGTGGGGTTGCTGCCTCATTTTTGGCACCAAGCAGAGCTTCGACATTGCAGCAGAACCCATCGTAGGCTTCGTGCAGGCTCGATGATTTGGTGACAGCCTGGAAAAACGCGTTTATGGCATCGAGGTCAAGCGAGCTTTTGAGCAGGCATATCCAGATGAGCATGCAGATCTGCTCGCGGCCGTAGCGTTTTTTTACGGGGGCGGGGATGAGCTTGCGCTTAGTGTAATTGTTTACCATGGATGCGGTGAGTTGAGCATTTTCATCGACCTGCGCAAGGGCTTCGTTTGCAACGAGAAGCACTTGGTCAAGCAGAAGCGGGATATTGGGAAACTCTTCGAATCTTGCCAAGCGGATTATCTTTTGCATAAACATCTCCTAACGTAATATCAAAACAATTATATCTAGTATTGAAAACCATATGTGGGTTTTTTCGTAACAATTTGATTTCGGCTCTTGACCGAAAGGCGCATGGGTTGGAAAATAGCTAACAAGGTTAGGTAATGCCGTTAGTTATCTCCACTGAGGATAAATTAAGGAGGGTGTCCATGGACTATCGTGAGCTTGCAGGAGAGCTGGTTGATGCGAAACAGCAGGCAAAATCTATGGTTGTCGAGCGCAACGTGAACAAGGCGATTGAAGGACGCCCCTATGTGCTTAAGCACCTGTATGAATATGACGGCGAGGCGTATCCGAAAGATCTTTGCGAAGACATGGGCGTATCCACTGCGCGCATTGCAACGATTTTGAATCAGCTCGAGGATCGTGGGTATATTACACGCGAAGATGATCCGGACGACAGTCGTCAGGTAGTCGTTAAAATCACCGACGAAGGCGTCGACAAGGCGCGTGAAATGCATAACGATCTGCTTGATTACTTTGCTAATCTGCTAAAAAAACTTGGGCCTGAAGATGCGCGTGAGTACGTGCGTCTTCAGCATAAAGTGCTCGCCATCATGGCGAACATGCCGGACTCAATTGAAATGGGGGCGAAAAGATGAAAAACAGGCTGATGCTTCATGGACCGCGAGGGCACATTTCCAAACGAGCGCGTGAAGACGAGCGCTCTAAATCGCTTCCCCCCGATGTCGCGCGTCTTGATACGGTCATCGCACGCTCCGAGCCAAAGACGATAGACGGCGTGTACAGGCATGCCCCTTCGCCTTTGTGCGTGCCAAGAGAGATTGAGGCCTGTCCGGGAATCTCCTTTTTCGGCCGGCGTGTTAAATCCCTTCTCTTTTCCACGGATTTGGCGATTATCTGCAATTGCGATGCCGATGCGATCTTTGCCGTGTATCCATATACCTGCCAGCCTGTCATCACCCAAGCGCTCGTCAGCGCTTCGGGTCGTCCCGTTCTCACGGGAGTTGCAGGTACGACTACAACGGGTGCCAGATCGGCTGCAATTGCCGTTCAGTCCGAAATGCAGGGAGCGTACGGCGTGGTCGTCAATTCTCCGACCACCCCTGAGGATGTGCGTGAGATTTCGAGTAATATCGATATTCCATTGGTGCTCACGGTCGTCACGTTTGATGAGCTTATTGCAACAAAGATCGCGGCGGGCGCCAAGCTCGTGAATGTTGCGGCTGGCAAGAATACGCCGTTTGTTGTCGATGCGATTCGCAAGCGTTATCCGGATTTGCCTATCATCGCGAGTGGCGGAAAAGACGCGACGTCTATTGAGCAGACAATCGCCGCTGGTGCCGATGCCATTACGTGGGTGCCGCCCTCAATGCAAGAGCTGCAGCGCCAACTTATGGATGTGAACCGTGCCGTGGGCCAGGCTCCAGAGCCCGACGCTGTTGCGTGATATTTGAGAGTAAGAGGGCGGCTCGCGATTGATGATGCGGCCGCCCTTTCCTATTTTATTTCTCCTGAAAATTGATATAGTCATGCCCGGCCAGAAAAGGGAAGTGGCATGGGTTTTATCGAACTGTTTTTAATAGGAGTCGGGTTGTCAATGGACGCCTTTGCGGTATCTATCTGCAAGGGCCTTGGCATGCATCGCGTCAATTACAGGCATGCGCTTGTCATAGCGCTGTTCTTTGGCGGGTTCCAGGCCCTCATGCCGCTTGTGGGCTGGGCGCTGGGCAGTCAATTCGCGGGATTTATTACGCCGGTCGATCACTGGATCGCCTTTGGTTTGCTTGCGTTTGTCGGCGGCAAAATGCTTTGGGATGCTTTTCATGAAGACGATGGCGAAATCGAACCCGATGCGGAAAAGCTCGATTTGAAGGAGCTGCTTATGCTCGCGATTGCCACGAGCATCGATGCGCTTGCAGTGGGTATAAGCTTTGCTTTTTTGCAGGTCGATATTATATTCGCCGTCGTCACGATTGGGATAACGACCTTTGTACTCTCGCTTGTTGGCGTTGTGGTTGGGAATCGCTTTGGCTCCCGTTACGAGAAGGCCTCCACTGTTTTGGGCGGCGTAGTGCTTATCCTCATCGGTTTCAAGATTCTATTCGATCATCTTGGCATCATTCAATTCTGACCGGCGCGGTAAAAGCCGCAGGATGCTTTGCCGCGTTGTCATCTGCGTCGCATTTGACTTGCGGTATCATGCAGCAAAGTCTTGTTCGATAGTGTTTTCGGAGGTTGGCAGTGCACGAAACGTATGATCCGCAATCCATAGAACCCAAATGGCAACAGTATTGGGCGCAAAACGAGCTCTTCAAGCTTGACGAATCAAGTAATCGTCCCGCGAAATACGTATTGGAAATGTTCCCGTATCCTAGCGGCGACATTCACATGGGGCACGTTCGCAACTACACCATTGGCGATGTCTACGCACGCTATTTGCATATGAACGGTTACGACGTTTTGCATCCCATTGGCTGGGACGCATTTGGTCTGCCAGCGGAAAACGCCGCTATCAAGCATAAAAGTCATCCTGCGAAATGGACTTTCGAGAATATAGATACGCAAAAGGGAAGCTTCAAGCGTATGGGGCTGTCCTATGATTGGGACCGCACCCTGGTTACCTGCAAAGAGGATTATTACAAATGGGGCCAATGGTTCTTTTTGAAGATGTACGAGAAAGGCCTCGCATACCGCAAGAGCAATCCGGTCAATTGGTGTCCGGACTGCAAGACCGTGCTCGCAAACGAGCAGGTCGAACAAGGCACCTGCTGGCGCTGCCATTCACAGGTCGAGCGTCGAGAGCTTGACCAGTGGTATCTGAAAATCACCGATTACGCTCAAGAACTGCTCGACGATTTAGACCAGCTGGACGGTTGGCCCGATCGTGTCAAGCAGATGCAAGCGAACTGGATTGGTCGTAGCGAGGGAGCTGAGGTCAAGTTTGCCCTTTGCGATGAGCTATGCGAGCCGACCGAAGAGACTATCACCGTTTTCACCACGCGCCCCGATACGCTTTTTGGCTGCACGTTCTTTATGCTGGCGCCCGAGCACAAGCTCGTCGAGCGCCTGGTTGCTGGTACCGAATATGAAGCGAAGGTCCGGGAAGTTCAAAAGGTTGCCGCCGCATCGACGGCGGTGGAACGCACGATGGGCGATCGCGAGAAGCATGGCGCGTTTACCGGTCGCTATGTGGTGAATCCCGTAGACGGGCGCAAGATTCCCATCTGGGTTTCCGATTACGTGCTGACCGATTACGGAACCGGCGCGGTCATGGCTGTTCCGTGTGGGGACCAGCGTGACTTTGAATTCGCGCGTAAATACGCTTTGGATATCCCACCTGTCGTGGTGGCAAAAGATGACCCGCTGGCATGCGAACTCGCCGAGGAACACAATCTCAAGATGCTTGATGTTCCGTGGGACGGGGCTTTCAATGGCGACGGTGTCATGGTCCAATCCGGCCAGTTCACCGGTATGCCCGGCGGCCATGATTCAGAGGGATCGAAAGCAGTCATCGACTGGCTTGAGGAACGTGATCTTGGCAAGGCGGTTGTGAACTTCCGCTTGCGCGATTGGCTTATCAGTCGCCAGCGTTATTGGGGCAACCCTATTCCAATGGTTTATTGCGATGATTGTGGCCTGGTGCCGGTTCCCGAATGCGATCTGCCGGTCAAGCTGCCCATGGATATCGATATCTCCGCAGGCGAAACGCTTAAGGACTCGAAGGAGTTCTATGAGTGCGTATGCCCGAAATGCGGGAAGCCCGCTCATCGTGAAACCGATACGATGGATACCTTTACGTGCAGCTCATGGTATTACCTGCGTTATACCGATCCGCACAATGAAACGGTGCCGTTCGACCCCGCTATCGCGAATCGTTATATGCCGGTCGATCACTATATCGGTGGCATCGAGCATGCAATCCTGCATTTGCTTTATTCGCGTTTTTGGACCAAGGTCGCGCGTGACCTGGGCTTGGTCGATTTCGACGAACCGTTTACCAATTTGCTGTGCCAGGGCATGGTGAAAGACAGTAACGGCGAAACGATGAGCAAGTCAAAGGGCAATGTTGTGTCTCCCGACACGGTTATCGCCCAATTTGGCGTTGACGCTGCACGCGCGTACATTCTGTTTATGGCTCCGCCTGATAAAGATCTCCAATGGGACGATAAGGGCTGCGCTGCCATGGCGCGTTTTCTCAAGCGCGTGTGGGGACAGATATGGGCGCTTGTCGAGCAGGGCGCTGCAGGCGCCGGCGACGATGAGGCGTCTGCGAAGCTTAATCGCGTGATGCACCAATCCATTAAGAAGGCGACCAAGGATATCGAGCGATTCAATTTCAACACCGCGCTTTCTGCGATCATGGAGCTTTCCAATGCCGCAGCTGATTATCTGAAGCTGCCGCTCGACGCGCGTGATGGCGCGCTTTGCAAGACGGTGGCCAAGAACATCGTCATGCTTTTGGAACCATATGCACCGCACTGGGCTGATGAGCTGTGGGTCGAGGCGCTTGGCAATGAGGGCAGCGTCTATAGTCAGAGCTGGCCGGAATATGACGATGCGCAGGCTGCGGAAGATGAGATCGAGCGTGCGGTCATGATCGGTGGTAAGGTGCGCGCGCATATCACCACTGCTGCAGATGCCAGCGAAGATGAAGTCGCTGCGGCAGCTCTCGATGCCGTCGCCGATCGCATTGCAGGCAAAACCGTTCGCAAGACTATCGTCGCTGCAACGGTTGTCAATGTAGTCGCGAATTAAAGGTTGGTTCGGGCGGGCGGTTGCACGAACGAGTGCGCCGCCCGCCTGTTTATGTGCGAAAACTTGCTGGCGAGGGTTGTGCCGCGCCGGATAACCTCTATACTTAATAAGATTCGACAAGGCATAAGATGGATTGTGTCTTGAGGTCACATGTGGCCACGGTATGGCTTTCTACGCCGCCGTCGAGTTTAGACTGTTTTTGAGAGAAAGTGGGTTTTTGCCCCGCTTTCTTTGTTTGTTAGGAGGTGTGCAGGTGAATAGGGAAGAAATGCTGATCGAGGCACTCGAACCGCTTGCGATCGAACATGATCTCGATCTTGTCGCGGTTGAGATTGCAGGTACGCGCAAAAGCCCGATCCTGCGCG
>CAYSZR010000044.1:0-15331 GCA_964435565.1 uncultured Coriobacteriaceae bacterium | reverse complement strand
AAAGCGGTACGCGAGCTGGGTTCAGAACGTCGTGAGACAGTTCGGTCCCTATCCTCCGCAGGCGTAAGAGAATTGAGGAGATCTGCCCCTAGTACGAGAGGACCGGGGTGGACGAACCTCTGGTGTACCGGTTGTTGACCAACAGCACCGCCGGTTAGCTACGTTCGGATCGGATAACCGCTGAAAGCATCTAAGCGGGAAGCCGGCTTCAAGATGAGTTCTCTTTTTGGTAAGACCCCTTGTAGACTACGAGGTTGATAGGCTGCAGCTGTAAGATGTGCAAGCATTTCAGGCGAGCAGTACTAATTGGTCGAGCTCTTCTTATTAATCATTCATTCGCGATTCAGTGAGAATGAAAGATCTACGCGCTATGCGACCTTCAGGGTGCTCCACTAGGGAAGCCCCTGGTGAGCTCAGTGTTTATGGAGGAGGGGGTACACCCGGTCCCATTCCGAACCCGGCAGTTAAGCCCTCCATCGCCGAATGTACTGCGGCGTAAAGCCGTGGAAGACTAGGACAATGCTGAGTTCTCCAGGGGCTTCCCTAGTTATATAGACAAACCATATCGCGGACCAAGATAGACCTTGGTGCCGCGTTTTTTATATTTCGGCAATCGTTAACGTGCCGTTATCTCTTAAGGGTCCGCTTGGTGGTAGTCTGCTTGCATAAAACACAGAAGCGTTAAAGCACAGAGGGGCGCTAGAATGATCGATAGAGGCATGCTGGATTACGTGATGAGCCGCATCAGGCCGCAGATTCAGGCGGATGGCGGCGATATCGATATAACTGAGGTCGACGAAGAAGAGGGTATCGTCTATGTTGCTCTGCGCGGCGCGTGCGTTGATTGCCCGCTTTCAGCGCTGACGTTGTCGCAAGGTGTTGAGCGCGTCTTGGTCGAACACGTTCCTGGTGTCACGCGCGTGCTTCCAGATATGCAAAAGACCGTCATCCATAATGAGGAGACGGGCGAAGACACCCCGTTCGAAAACAACATCCATGTGACCCGTCTTGACGAGGATGGCAACATTATCGAAGAGAGCACGATGCCCGCTGGGCAATAGTGGCCCTCTTTTCAGGTCGAGGTTGCTGCAATTCACGATTCGAGCCCGTATAGACCACCTGCGGGTGGCTATCTAGTGACAAGCGCAGCGAACAGGTAAGCTTGTCGAAAGCAAATCTCTTGCGTCAATTTAATGCGAAAAGGAGAACTCGATGAGCGCCTTTCTGAATACCATAATCGCACGCGCGAAAGCCGAAAAACAGACGATCGTCTTGCCGGAGGGCTCTGATGTTCGCATGCTGCAGGCGGCGCGATCTATTCTTGATATGCAGATTGCCAATCTCGTTATTTTGGGAAATGCAGATGAGATTGCTGCTCATGGTATTGACGTGGGCGATGCCACTGTCATCGACCCGACGAAAAGCGATCGGCTTGATGCCTATGCCTCGAAGTATGCAGAGCTACGCGCTAAGAAGGGCGTGACCATCGAGCAGGCGCGCGAGCAGATGCTTGATGTGAGTTATTTTGGCGTGATGATGGTTTACATGGGCGATGCCGACGGCATGGTCAGCGGGGCATGCCACTCTACAGCAGACACGCTTCGTCCCGTTCTTCAGATCCTGAAGACTGCTCCCGGTACGAAAATCGTGAGCTCGTTCTTCGTCGAGGATGTTCCTGACTGTACGTATGGATCGAACGGCCTGTTCATCTTTGCGGATTGTGCTCTTAACATTTATCCAAGCGCTGAGGAAATCTCAGAGATCGCCATCGCTTCTGCTGCCAGCTTCAAGCAGCTATGCGCAGCTGAGCCGCGCGTCGCGATGCTTTCGTATTCCAGCTACGGCTCGGGTAAAGGGGAAAGCGCCGATAAAATGCGCGAAGCTACTGCCCTTGCAAGGGAAAAGGCTCCTGAACTCGCGCTTGACGGAGAACTTCAGGCCGATGCCGCAATCGTCGACGCTGTTGCCGCCCTCAAGGCACCCGATTCGAATGTCGCCGGCACGGCAAACGTGCTTATCTTCCCGAATATCGATGCGGGAAATATATGCTATAAGCTCGTGCAACGCCTGGCAAAGGCAGATGCCTTTGGGCCCATCTTGCAAGGTGTCGCCAAGCCGGTCAACGACCTTTCGCGTGGATGCTCGGTGGAAGACATCGTGGGGACGGTCGCTATTACCTGCGTTCAGTCGCAGGAGCGCAAGGCGGCAGCAAACTCGTAGCTGTCCATTACATGTACGGCACGGATAAGCCCGCATCTGACACCAAGGCGTTACGCGGGTACTGTTACAATATGCGGACTATGAATACTGAAGAAAAAAAGCTGATCACTTATACGATCCCCTGCTATAACTCTGCGGAATACATGGACAAGTGCGTAGAGTCGATTTTGGCATGCGGCAAAGACGACATAGAGATCATCATCGTCGATGATGGTTCGACTAAAGACAACACCTTTGAGAAGGCGCAGGCCTGGGAGCTTAAACGTCCTGGCATCATTCGCGCCATCCACCAGGAAAACGGCGGACATGGTGCGGCTGTAATGTGCGGTCTTGCCCATGCGCGCGGCATGTATTTCAAGGTGGTGGACAGTGACGATTGGCTCGATAACGAGGCCAACGTCTGCATGCTCCATACCCTGCATAGCTTTGACGATCCACTCGATCTTCTGGTCGTGAATTATGTCTATGAGCATACGGCCGATAATACGCGCGAGGTCATGAATTACCACCGCATGCTTCCTCCCGACCGCGTGTTTACTTGGGATGAACTGGGGTATATCAGCGTTTCGAAATATATTCTTATGCATTCGGTGGTCTATCGAACGCAGATGCTGCGCGAATCGGGCCTCGACTTGCCACGTCACACGTTTTACGTGGATAACATCTTCGTGTATGTGCCTCTGCCGCGCTGCGAGCGTATCTATTATCTCGATGTCGACCTCTATCGGTACTTTATTGGCCGTGAAGACCAAAGTGTCAATGAATCGGTCATGATCGGGCGCATCGATCAGCAGCTGCGTATTACGCGTGTGATGATCGATGCATATCATCTGGAAGAAGACGTGGAAAGTCAGAAGCTGCGCTCGTATATGCGCAACTATCTTTCGATGATGATGACGATCTGCACGGTTTTCTCGATGATGAGCGACCGTGAGGATAAAGAGGAGTTGCGCTCTGGCGTCTGGAATCATCTGAGCGAACATGATCCAGAGACGTATGCGAAGATTCGCCGGTCTGCCATGGGTGCGGGAATGCATCTTCCGGGCAAGGCGGGCGACAAAATGCTTTTAAAGGGCTATCATCTCGCCCAGAAAATCTTCAAGTTCAATTAAGGACAGTCATGTATTTGTTTGGTCGCGAACCTTAACTGCATAGCTTTGACGCTGAAGGAACCTTCGCGTCGATTCAGACCTTGAATGGCGCTGGACCGCCTGTTCGCGCCAAGACTATGCCATCGACAGATAGATATATGGAGAAACATCATGTACGACAAGCTTATAAAGATTATCGAGGCTTATGAAGAACTCGAAGCCAAACTGGGCGACCCTGCCGTTCTTGCAGATCAAAAAGAATATACGCGTCTTGCCAAGGAGCATGCGCGCCAAGGCGAGCTCGTGAGCGAGGCACGCAGATACATTTCGATTTCCGATCAGATCAAGGCTGCAAAAGAAGAGCTCAGGAATGAGAGCGACGCTGATTTGAAGGAGCTTGCGCAGGAGGAGATTGCCGATTTGGAACCTCGTCTCGCGCCGCTTGAGGAAAACATCAAGTTCATGCTTTTGCCGGCTGATCCCAACGACGAGAAAGACATCATCGTCGAGATTCGCGGCGGCGCTGGCGGCGATGAGGCGAATATCTTTGCCGGTGACCTTTTCAAGATGTATGAACGTTATGCTGAAAGCAAGAAGTGGAAAGTCGAGGTCATTGATGCGTCGCCTTCCGATATGGGTGGCTACAAGGAGATCTCGTTCAAGGTCCTGGGTGATAAGGTCTATAGCTCCATGAAGTTCGAGAGCGGCGTGCACCGAGTGCAACGCGTGCCCAAAACCGAAAGCCAGGGGCGTATCCATACCTCGACGGCGACAGTTGCCGTGCTGCCTGAAGCCGACGAGGTCGAGGTCGATATCAAAGCCGAGGACCTGCGCATTGACGTGTACCGTGCTGGTGGCCCCGGTGGTCAGTGCGTGAATACGACTGATTCCGCCGTGCGCATCACGCATCTTCCCACAGGGCTGGTAGTGCAATCACAAGATCAGAAGTCGCAGATACAGAATCGCGAGGCTGCTCTGCAGGTCTTGCGTGCGCGCCTGTATGACAAGATGCTGCAAGAGCAGCAGGCTGCGTTGGGTGCTGAGCGTCGTGGGCAGATCGGCCATGGTGATCGTGCGGAAAAGATTCGTACGTATAACGGCCCACAAGACCGCGTGACCGACCATCGTATCGGTTATAACGGCAGCTACGCGTCTATTCTGGAAGGCGATGGCCTGGCAAACCTCATCGAAAACCTCGCCGCCGCCGACCGCGCTGAGCGCCTGGAACAGGCGACTGTCTCCACGGCTGCGTAAGCATTCATGTCACAACAGGTCTGGAATATCGGCGCCGCGCTTGCGTGGTGCCGCGAATATCTTGAGCATCACGGCGACGAGAACCCCAAACTGTCTGCCGAGTGGCTGCTTGCAGGAGCGACCGGGCTTACGCGCATCGAGTTGTATATGCACTTCGATCAACCGCTCTCAATGGACGAACGCGACGTGTTGCGTGAAACGCTGAGGCGTCGTGGAGCAGGAGAGCCCTTGCAGTATATTTCCGGTGAGGCGGCATTTCGCCATATTGTCGTACGCACGAGTCGGGGGGTATTGATTCCCCGCCCTGAAACGGAGTTGCTTGTAGACCTTGTCCTCGATGGGTTGAAAGACATCGATGAACCGCAGGTTCTGGAAATCGGATGCGGCACGGGCTGCATTGCCTGTTCGCTTGCGAAAGAAGCGCATATACATGTTGTGACGACAGATATCTCGCCCGATGCAGTTGCCTGCGCGACGCGCAACGTCGAAGCGCTGGGTCTGGATGATCTTGTCAGAGTTGTGCACAGCGATTGCGCCCAGGGCATAGAGGGCAGCTTTGACTGCTTGGTAAGCAATCCGCCGTATATCCCCAGCGCCGAGATGGAGACGCTTCCATATGAGGTTGCTGGATTCGAGCCGCACCTTGCCCTTGATGGGGGAGAAGACGGCCTTGCTTTCTTTGACCGATTAGTTGACGAAGCGCTTGTGCTGGTGCGTGACGGCGGATTGTTTGCCTGCGAGTTGCACGAGACCTGTCTTGATGAGGCGGCGCGGCGTTTGCGTGCTGCCGGCCTGCGCGATGTTACGGTGACAGACGATCTTGCTGGTCGGCATCGTATTGTGAGCGCGCTGGTTTGCGCTTGATCGCCAGGTGGCGAATAATAGGCGCATGTTACACGTACTTCGCTAAGTTGGAAGGAACCATCGCATGAACACATTTCGCAATATGGGCATAGGCAGTGGCCTTATTCTTGTTGTCATAGGAATCATCTTTTTGGCGTTCCCTGCGTTTACCATGGTGTTCTTCACGACGCTTGTTGGACTTGGCATCTTGGTGATTGGCATCTCGATCACCATGGCATGGTACAAGGATATGCGGGGTACGGGTATGGGCGGCGGCGCGTTGTTCGCCGGCGTTATATGCATCATCTTCTCGCTTGTATGCCTCATTCATCCGCTCGCGCTTGCCACGACCATGACCTGGCTCGTGGCGCTTGCCGTGGTTGTCTGCGGTATCGCCCAGATATGCGGTTTGGTTGCGATGACGGGTGCTCCAGGGCGCACGGTTGGTATTGTCGGCAGTGCCGTTGTCGTGTTGTTCGGCCTACTCGCATTGCTACAACCGGAACTCGTGATCCAGTTCATGGGCATATCGTTGCTGATCGAGGGAATTACGGCCATCGTTATGGCGCTTGCGATGCAACAGCGCTGAGCATTCCCTGGGGGTATAGCCCCTCCCGAATTGCCATAGATACCGAACTGAAACGGAAATTCGCCATTTTGTCATCTTTGCCATCGAGATGAAACGAAGGCGAAACCCCACTGCAATGCAAATGCTCCTACCATTGTCGTTGTCAGATACAGCAAAGACGACAACTCGACTGGAAGGACAGTATCATGACAAGTGAAATCATTGGCTACAACCCGTTCCGCGCAATCGATGAATTTGAGAAGCGCATGTTCCGCGAACCATTCACTCCGTATAACGTTGCGAACAAGGCGAGTATCTTCAAGACCGATATCAAGGAAGAAGACGGCAAGTATGTTCTCGAGGCGGATCTGCCCGGATTCAGCAAAGACGATATCAAGCTCGATGTCGATAATGAGATTCTGACCATTTCCGCAGAACGTCATTCCGAACACGAAGACAAGGACAAAGCGGGCAATTACATTCGCTGCGAGCGTTCTTACGGTTCGTATAGCCGCAGCTTCGATGTAAGCACCATTGACTCCGAGAAGATCACCGCGACATATGATAATGGCGTTCTTACTCTGGATATGCCCAAAAAGGAAGAGCTGATACCCAAGAAGCACGGTATCGAAATCAGCTAAACGGGCAAAACACACCAATCCTCTTTCCCTCCTCCCTCATGGATGAAGGGCCGGTTAGCCGAAAGGCTGCAGGCCCTTCATCCTTTTTTAAGCAAATGAACTTAAGGTATCCGCTTTGATATATCTATCTGCATCTTGGACAGTCTCAGGCGCTTCAGAAGAGATACAATCGACAGATGAGATACAGACAGATGGGCAGGCAAGGGGCATTCCATGGCGATAAAGCCGACAAATAGGGAGCTGAAAAGCCGCGAAACGCACGATAAGATCGTTGAGGCCGCACAAGGTCTTTTCACTCAGTACGGCTATCAAACGGTGAGCGTGAAAGATATAGCGGCGCAGGCAGGGATGACGACAGGCGCGCTCTATCATCACTTCAAGAACAAAGAAGACCTTATATCGGCTGTGTTCGACCTTCATGATCTTGGATTTGAAAAGATGCTTAAAAGTCGAAAAGAGGAAGCAGATCCGATAGAGGGCATCATCTCGTTTCTGTGCGATACGATGACAAAGCGTATCGAAGACGATGGGATGGAATTTACCCGTCAACGGGTGCTGCATCTTTTTCACTATGATAAGACGAGCGGCTTTGACAGGAGCCTAAGAGTCCTTATCAGGCACGCCATGGAGTCGAATCGTTTCCATGAGGGGCTGACGGAAGAAGAGCTTTTCGATTGCCTTTCTTCAGTGCACCGCGGGGCGGTCTATCAATATTGCGTGAGCGCGGAACCGGTTGACCTGAGAAAGATCACAGAGCGCCGCTTGCACCTTACGCTGCAGGGGCTTGCCAAGCCCGAATAGAGGCCTGGGCTCCTATCTAAGAAAATCAAAAAAGTTCTTGCCCTCTCGGCATGCAGACAATATACTTTGCTCGAAAAAATAACGCGTTATGTAATATGACATGTAACGTGTTATTAAAAATGGCAAGGAAGGAAAAGGCATGGGAGATAGCGAGAAAGTGCAGTACAACGGATGGCGTCCCATCCGTCCGCACAAGCCGGATTTCGACGCCGAAACACCCTGTAAGCCGACCAGGTTCTTCGATCAGATGTGCTACATCGGCACGCGCAGCGTCTGCTGTTATCTGCTCGAGACATCGGAAGGCCTCGTGCTTGTCGATTGTATGTGGCCGCGTGAAGAGTACGCGCGGTTGCTCAAGGACAGCATCGCCGAGCTTGGCCATTCGCTCGACGAGCTCAAGGCAATTGTCCTGACGCATGGACACGAGGATCACTATGGAATCGCAGACGAGCTGCGTCGCGATTACGGTGCCACGATCTATCTGAGTGCAATCGACAACGTCTATGGCAAAGATCCTGACCAAATTCCGGGATTGCCGCCGCTCAAGCCACTTTCCTGGGATGCAGATACCCTGCTTGAAGATGGCGATATCCTTACCTTTGGCAATACGTCTATCACCTGCGTGCTTACGCCCGGCCACACTCCGGGGTGCATGAGCTTCATCATCGACGTTGCCGATTGCGGCAAGGTGCACAAGGTGCTTTTATGGGGTGGCACAGGCGTGATGCCGTGGACAGACCCAGATGTGTACATGGATTCGGTCGACAAGTTCGAGGCCATCTGCACAGAGCAAGATGTCGATTGCTATGTGAGTAATCATCCCTTCGTTGATTTGGCTTACTATAAACTCGATATCATCGAGCACATGGTTGATGGCGTGAACAACCCCTTTGTTGCTTCGCCTGATGCTTGCCACGATTATCTCGAAATGTTTCGTGACAGGGCACTTGCGGCAAAAGCCCGCAGCGCTGCTGGCGCAGACTTCAAGTTATAAGGTTCGATACAGCTGATTTCAATCATCTCTCAAGGAGAGTGAACCCGATGGATCCTTTGATTATCGCTATTTTGCTCGTTGTCGTGCTTTTCGTCGGTCTTATGTTCAAGAAGATACCGACACCCATCACCATGATGGTCATTCCGGTCATATTCGCGCTGTTCGCTGGCTATACTCTGGATGAAACGCTTGGCGCAGTTGGCAAGCAGTTCAATAGCCTGATGTTGAGCGTGGGCTATATGATTTTGTTCAGTTTGATTTACTTCCAATCGGTTACCGATTCTGGCATGTTCGACATTATCATCGACAAGCTCATGGGCGTTGTGGGTGACAAGATCAATGTCGTTGTGATTTTCGTGCTCACGTCGGTCATCTCGCTCATCGTATCTCTGACCGCTAACATCACCGCAGCGTATCTGGTTACCGTTCCCATTATCATTGGGCTTTACAAACGCTTCAACATCGATCGCGTCGCTTCGATCGTGTTGATCGGCACCTCGCTCGTCGTCTTCTCGTTCGTTCCCTGGTCGTTCGGCCTTGCAATGGCTGCCGAAACGGTTGGTGCGAATCTGGCCGAGCTTTCTGCTGCATCGATGCCATGGGCGATGTGCTTTATCCCCGTTATCGTTTTGGAATGGGTATATTTCTCGTTTATGCACAAGAAGAAGCACGGTACCTTAGGTCTTCCTCAGGGCGCAGAGGCAGAGGAAATCGCTTCGGAGAAGAAGGAAAATCCATTTGCCCGCCCCAAGCTGTTCTGGTTCAACCTGTTGCTCTTCGTTGCCGTTGTCGCAACTTTGACCCTGACGAAACTGCCCGCTTGGTCGATTTTCGCTGCAGCCGCGTTCCTTGGCTCGCTTGTGAACTATTTCAAGAAGCCTGGCGAAGTCTGGAATCGCTCAGCTGCGCCCATCATCAACATTCTGCTCATGCTGCTCGCTGTCTCTGCCTATATCGCCGTATTCAACTATAAGCCCGAAGGCGGCACCTCGTTGCTTGCTGTCTTGTCGACGTGGCTCGTCGGTGCGGTCCCTGGTCCGCTGCTGCAGTATTCGAGCATCATCTTTATTCTGCTCGCTGTCTTCATTGTGCGTTTGGTTCCCTATCAGATGTATATCGCGATGTACCCGATGATCGCTTCGGTCGGCGCTGCATTCGGTATCCCCGCTGTTGCCATTGTCGCACCGCTCGCGGTTGTGATGGGTATGGGCACCGCCGTGTCGCCCATGACCGCGACTACGTATGTGTCCACTGCTGTTGCAGAAGTCGACATCATGGACCTTTGCAAGCGTGGCGTTATCTACATGGAGGTCGGTGTGGTTATCGCGTTGGGCATAGGTGCCATTTGCGGTTTGCTTCCCGTGTAGTCGAATTCAACGCACCCCCTCTCTTTGAGAACCCGTCTTCCATGTGCAAGGAAGGCGGGTTCTCTCACAACGTGCCTGAGAATCCCTTGGCGCGCAGGAAACTTGGGGCATCTTGCTTTACAATGACCCGCATGAATATACGAAAAAACGCTTTGCTGCTATTCAGCAAGGTTCCCGAACCAGGCAAGGTAAAGACGCGGCTCACGCCGATCAAAGACGGGTTTTTTGACCCGGAGGTCGCAAGTGGGCTCTATCACTGCATGCTCTTTGACGTCACGGAATGCTGTTGTGATGCACTTGCAGATCTTGAGCGCGCCGACCTTGAACGCAGAGCAATCGAGGGAACATGCGAATACCAGCCTATTCATGATGAGTATACGCTGTTCATGTCGTCGCCCGGTGTCGAACAGGAAGCGAAGATGCGCGCGCTGTTCGAAGAAAGCGGCTCCTGGCCACGCGAGATTGTCTTTATCCATGATGATGGCGATAGCTTTGATGCGCACTATAACAGCGCTTTTAATCAGGTTTGGGAACGCGGTTTTGATACCGTGCTTTCACTGGGTTGTGATATGCCGGGCTTGCGGCGCAGCATAGTCATAGAAGGCTTTGAGAGATTGCACGAGCTGTGTGGGCGTCTGCATGGCGGCATCGTATTGGCGCCGGATCAGGAAATGGGCGTGTCTGTGGTGGGATGGACTCGCAAGACGCCGTTCGACCATACCGGCGTTTTTTACAATCCAGATGGCCTGACGGTGCTGCCCGCCTATATCCAAAAGGCGATGAGGCTGGGTTTGCCTGCCTTGTACCTGCCCGATGTGCCCGATGTTGACACGATTGCCGATCTTAACCACAACATGACACTTGTGCAGGCGCTCGAGTATTGCGGCCAGTTCCAAGACGATATTACACCGCCATTTCGCACGGCTCAGGCCCTGCGCGAGATGGGATATACCGACATCCGCATCATGCCCAACGACTTGCATGATGACCGTGACGAAATCGATAGCTAGGTTTGCGCTGATTTGCAAACAAAGGTAGCCCTTGTTTGCAAATCCATGCGCGTCGCGACGCTGGTGACTTCAGAGACGCGCAGGATGCGGCAGACTATGAAGATAACGCTTAATCCGATGATGCCGATGATGATGAGCGCGATGAAGCTGCCAAGGATATTCGAGATATCCATGATGCTTTCAATGCCCCAGGAAGAGAGCTCGGCGATCACGCCGCCTATGGCGCTTGCGACGATAACCTTGATGGTCGATATGCCCAGCTTGTGAAACTTGAACGTCCCGATGCGCTTGCGCAGCACCAGAAGCAGGGCAATGTTCATGAGGGCGTAGAAGACGATATCTCCGCAGGCTATGCCCAACAATCCAAACGAGGTGAAACCGGGAATGACGATGACGCCGGTGAAGATCATGTAGAGCAGGATTTGAAGCGCCGTCAGGAAGAGGTTGCACAGCGCGACGGTTTTCAGGTCTTTGAGCGACGAGTACGCGCGATAGAGAAACATATAGCTCGCGTAGAGAGGCAGCGCGACCGCCCATCCGCATAAAAGGGTGGCGATAGGCTTAATATCGCTTGCGGTGAACTGGCCTGCCGTGTAGAGGCCGACGAGTTCGTCAGAGCACACGAAGAGCATGACCGCCATGGGAATGATCAAAAGCCACGTGCTGCGCAGGCCGAGGTTGAGATGTTTCTTGAAACCGACGATGTCCTTATGGGACATGCAGTCGCTCATTTCGGTGAATAGCGCTGTTGAAAGCGCAACGCCCAGTACGCCATAGGGGAACTGGTACCACATCCACGCGTAGCTTACCGATGCTGGGCCGTTGTCTGCTACATGCAGCGCGCAGGAATTCATGAACGAAAGCGAGACGAGGTTGATAGCCGTACATGCGATAGCGGGTAAGGCAAGCTTGACCGTTTCGTAAAGACCCTCATCGTGCAAATCGACTGCAAAGTGAAAATGAAAGCCGCTCTTCACGAGCGCCGGAATTTGCACGAATGCCATGATGGCGATTGAAACCGTTGTTCCAACTGCGAGCAGGGTTAAACCCGCCTGGCCGTTTGCCGCGCCGACGAAGGGGTATGCAAAGAATGTCGCAATCGTGACGGCATTCATGAAGATAGAGCTTACGGCGGGCCAGAAGTATTTGCGTTCTGCATTGAGCAAACCGCCGAAGATGGCACTCATGCCATAGAAAATAATCTGAAATGCGAAGAAACGGAAAAGCCATACGGCGTTTTCGACTGTTTCGTCTGTTGCGGATGAAAAGAGGCTCTGCGTGGTCATGACCTGCGGTGCGAAAATCGAGGCGAGCAGCGCGATGACTCCTAAGAAGATGACGGCAACCGAAAGGAGGTTGGACGCGTAATGGCTGCCCTCTTTACGCGAGCGTGAATTACGTTGCTGTAGATAAATCGGCAGAAATGCAGTTGAGAGAACGCCTCCTGCAACAAGCTCGTAAATCATGTTGGGAAGGTTGTTTGCAAGCGAATACGAAGCAGCGAGCATGGTGTTTCCCAAGGCAAACGCCATGGCCCAAGTCCGTATGAAACCCGTCACGCGTGATACGAGCGTTAGTCCCGACATCATGGCGGTTGAACGCGCGACCGATTTAGCCCGTTCTCGATCGGCTTGCGTGAGGTTGGGGGTATCAGAATTCTTCATAATCGTGCATGGTAGCGCAAAACCCCGTGTCGGGACAGTGCAACGCGCAATAGGGTGGCAAGGGATTTGGCACAACGCACTGTTTCGACTCTGTAAACTCTCCGAGCTTACGGGAACTTCCGCCTTGTACACGGCATACAATCGAACTGACTGAGGACAGTTTTCGATAGGGGGTATGTGTATGGCAAAACACATCTTTGTTGCCGGTGGTGTTGTATCGTCGCTGGGTAAGGGCATTACCGCTGCGTCGTTGGGCACCCTGCTCAAGTCGCGTGGCTATCACGTCACTATGCAGAAGATGGATCCCTATCTTAATGTCGATCCGGGAACGATGAGCCCCTTTCAACATGGCGAGGTCTTCGTTACCGACGATGGGCTCGAGAGCGATTTGGACCTGGGTCACTATGAGCGCTTTATCGACGAAAGCCTGACGCGCGATTCGAATGTCACGCAGGGGTCGGTCTATCAAAGCCTCATCGCCAAAGAGCGCCGGGGAGATTTTCTGGGCGGGACCGTCCAGGTTATCCCCCATGTCACCAATGCCATAAAGGAGCGTATCCGTCGCATCGCCGATCAGACCTCTGCAGATATCGTCATTACCGAAATTGGCGGTACCGTGGGCGATATCGAATCTCAGCCTTTCATCGAAGCGGTGCGTCAGTTTCGGCGGGAGTGCGGGCCCGCAAATGCGTGCTTCGTGCATGTCACCCTTGTTCCCTATATATCTGCAGCACATGAACTCAAGACCAAGCCTACACAGCATTCGGTCAAGGAGCTCCAGTCGCTTGGTATCCAGCCCGATTTTCTTGTGCTGAGAAGTGACCATGAGGTGCCGGTCAACTTGCGTGAGAAGATCGCCATGTTCTGCGACGTAGATGTCGACCATGTTTTCGCTTGCGAAGATGCACCTAGCATCTATGAGGTTCCGCGCATGCTCTTCAATCAGGGATTTGACATGCACGTGCTTAAAAGGCTCGGTCTTGACGAACGCGAGCCCGACTTAAGCATGTGGGAATCCTATCTTGCAGAAAAGGACGCTGCGTCGGGTGAGTGCGATATCGCCATCGTCGGAAAGTACGTGGGGCTTCCCGATGCATATCTCTCGGTTATCGAGGCGCTGCATCATGCGGGCGTTGCATGTGGCCGAAAAGTCAACGTCCATCTTGTCGATGGCGAAGAGGTGGACGATACCAAGGCGAAAAACATTTTGCAGGCCATGGACGGTATCCTTGTCCCTGGCGGATTCGGCGCGCGCGCTTTTGAGGGCAAGATCTGTGCCGCCCGCTATGCGCGGGAAAACAAGGTCCCATATCTGGGTATCTGTTTGGGCCTTCAGGCTGCGGTCTGCGAATTTGCCCGTGATGTCGCCGGTATGCAAAATGCAAGTTCGGCTGAATTTTCAAACACCTTGGAGTATCCCGTTATAGACCTTATGCCCGAACAGGCAGATATCGATGATATGGGCGGCACTCAACGTCTTGGCGCATATCCGTGCAAGGTCGTTTCTGGAACCCTTGCGGAAAAAATCTATGGCGAGCCCCTTATCTATGAACGTCACCGGCATCGCTATGAGGTGAATAACCAGTTTCGCCAGGCGCTTATCGATGCAGGTCTGATCGTGAGCGGCATGTCGCCCGATGAACGTCTTGTCGAGATGGTCGAGCTTGCAGATCATCCATATTTCATCGCAAGCCAGGGGCATCCTGAATTCAAGTCGCGCCCAACGCGTCCGCATCCGCTATTCTTAGGATTGGTACATGCGGCGATAGCGCGAAGGGATGCGAAATAGAATATGAATGACACGCGTCTGCTCGAAACGTTTTTCGATCTGGTCAAGTTGCCCTGTCCGTCTGGGCATGAGGGCAAAGCTGCAGATTATTGCAAGGCCGCCCTTGAGGCGTGTGGATGCACGGTGACCGTTGATGATGCAGGACCTCGAATTGGGTCGGATACGGGAAACCTATACGCAGAGCTTGCCGGCACTTTGCCTGGCTCTATTATCATGACGGCGCATCTTGATTGCGTGCAGCCGTGTGAAGGCGTGGTTCCACACGTCGAAGACGGCGTCATCAGAAGCGACGGGACGACCGTTTTGGGCGCTGATGACAAGGTGGGCGTTGCATCGATTCTGGAGGCGGTTCGCTCGCTTTCTGAAGAAGGCGGCGATTACCCAACGGTTAAGGTCATCTTCAGCGTACAAGAAGAGGTCGGCTGCAACGGAGCGGGTGCGCTGAGTGCCGGGAGCTTCGAACAAGGCGAGCCTTGCTATGTCTTCGATGGAGAAGGCGACGTGGGCTTAGCGTGTCTTGCTGCCCCTTATCACTATACGTTTGAAGCAGATTTTGCTGGCAAGGCAAGCCATGCGGGCGTTGCGCCTGAAGATGGCATCAGTGCAATCAACGCGGCTGCGCTCGCTATCTCCACTATGCGAGCCGCGGGTATGTTGGGCGCTGTGGGGGACTATTGCGCTTCCAATATAGGAACCATTTCCGGCGGCATGGCGAATAACGTCGTTGCCCCGACATGCACGGTTACAGGTGAGTGCCGCGCCATCGACGAACAGCAGGTCGCTAAGGTGCATGATGCTATGGATATGGCGATGCGCGAAGCAGCTGAACAGACGGGCGCCCAGGTCGATATCAAATGGAATCTGGAATATCCCGGGTTCAGGCTCGCAGATGATGCGCCTGCAGTATCGCTTTTCAATCGGGCTGCAAAGGCGGCGGGCCTTGAACCTGCAACGGTTCTGTCTGCAGGTGGAACCGATGCAAACAGATACATAGATCTTGGTGTTGAGCCTCTCGTGGTTTCAACAGGCATGGCGAACTTCCATTCGGTGGATGAATATCTGCGGGTCGAAGACCTCGAGAACACGACG
>CAYSZR010000043.1:0-15487 GCA_964435565.1 uncultured Coriobacteriaceae bacterium | reverse complement strand
AGACGCTCGGAGTTCTGGCTCATCTCGAGACCGCTCGTGGCGACACCGCCTGCATTGGCAGCCTTGCCGGGGAAGAATGCAACGCCGTTTTCCATCAGGTACGTGGTGGCTTCAAGCGTCGTCGGCATATTGGCACCTTCGGTCAGGACCTTGCAGCCATTCGCGACAAGCGTCTTCGCGTCGTCAAGAAGGACCTCGTTCTGCGTCGCGCACGGCATGGCGATATCGCAAGGGATGGCCCATACGCCACGGCCATCATGATAGTCGACAGAACCGTGTCCGCTGCGTGCAGCATACTCGCTCAGGCGACCGCGCTCGACTTCCTTGAGCTGCTTGATCACGTCGAGATTGATTCCGTCCGGATCGTAGACCCAGCCCGTGGAATCGGACATAGTAACGACCTTGGCGCCAAACGTCGTGGCCTTTTCCGCTGCATAGATGGCAACGTTGCCAGAACCGGAAACGCAAACCGTCTTGCCTTCATAGGAATCATCGTGGCAGTTGAGGTACTCTTGCGTGAAATAAACCGCGCCATAACCCGTTGCCTGCGTACGTGCGAGCGAGCCACCATAGGAAAGGCCTTTTCCGGTGAGCACGCCGGTCCACTCGTTACGCAGACGCTTGTACTGACCAAACATGTAGCCAATCTCACGAGCGCCCGTGCCGATGTCGCCTGCGGGAACATCCGTGTCGGCGCCGATATGCTTGCAGAGCTCGGTCATGAACGACTGGCAGAAGCGCATGACTTCGGCATCGGATTTGCCCTTGGGGTCAAAATCGCTGCCGCCCTTGCCGCCGCCCATAGGCAACGTGGTGAGGCTGTTCTTGAAGATCTGCTCGAAGCCCAGGAATTTCAAAATAGAGAGATTCACGCTGGGGTGCAGGCGCAGGCCGCCCTTGTAGGGGCCGATAGCGCTGTTGAACTGGACACGGAAGCCGCGGTTGACACATGCGGTGCCATCGTCGGCAAGCCAGGGAACGCGAAACATGATAACGCGCTCGGGCTCGACAATACGCTCAAGGAGCGCTGCCTGCTCGTACTCGGGATGAGCCTCGATAACGGGCTCAAGAGATGTGAGAACCTCGGTCACGGCCTGGATGAATTCCGGCTGATTGGGGTCCTTTGCCTTAACCTGCTCGATGATGCGATCAACATAACTCACAGTTTTTCTCCTTGTCTGTGTCGGGACGCAAGCATTATAGATACGGAAGTTCCCATAACGTCTTCAAATTAATGAAATGGAAACATTTCTGCAGGCTTCTATTTAACAATGAGGACGGGAAGCTCGACCGAGCGAAGCACCGCATAGCTGACAGAGCCAAGCGCGCCGCGAATGGCACCTAGGCCCCTGCGGCCCATGACGATGCAGTCAAATCCACCGTCGACAGCAGCGTTGCAAATTGCCTCTTGCGGCCGGCCGGAGTCGATTTTGACTTCGAGGGAAATGCCCGTCGGCACTTCGGAAACCACTTCGGAAATACTTTTCCGCACGGACTTTTCGTGCTCTGAGTAATAGTTTTCACGCGCGACCCGAGCTGCGTCCTCGCTCATGCGCGGAACACCCGCCATGCGCGCGGCGACCTCGAATGTTTCGTCGTCGAATTCTATGAGATCGGTTACGTTCAAGACGGTCACTGTTGAATTCTCAACGCATGTCGCCATATCGATTGCCGCGAGCAGCGCGTGCTGCGCGTGCTCTGAATTGTCATAGGGCACCAAAATCTTGCTGTACATATCAGCCTCCTTTTCGCCGTTGCCAATCATTGTACCGCTCTGTTGGGTCAATCATCGCCACAGCAATCAAAGGCCGCGCCCGAAAAACGAAACAGCTCAGGCATGACACGAAGCTTATGCAGCGCCACATCGTGTACACTCATGGCTGCATATCCGAAAGCCACGCGAGGTGAATGAATATGGATAATTTCGAAGTCATCGAACTGCCGCTTGGAACAGGCAAAACAAGCATCTTCGGCATGATGTATCTTCCACAAGAGACGCGCGAGGGTACGCGCGTGCCCACGGTCATCTATGCCCATGGCGCGGGCACGCACTACGACAGCGGCGATGCATATGCACGCGAGCTGGCAAAACGCGGCTATGCGGTCTATTGTCTGGATTTTGGCGGAACCGATGGCTCGAAAACCGGCGGCGACCCGCATTCGATGACCATTTTCACCGAACAAGACGAGCTCGAGACCGTTTACAGCGAACTCACCAAACTGCCCTACGTGGACCTCAACAATGTATTTCTTATGGGAGCAAGTCTGGGTGGAGCCGCAGTGGCCCTTGCGGCAGCCAGCATGAATGCGCTCATTAAGGGCCTCATACTCCTCTACCCCGCATTCAACATACCCGGAGAGCTCCAGCGAACGTGGCCAAACCAAGCGGACCTTCCTGAAACGTTTACATTCCATAACGTCGAATTCGGTAAGCGTTTCTTCGAGACGCTTTATGGGTTCGATTTTTACACCGTGATTCCCAACTACGCAGGTCCAGTGCTTATCTTGCACGGCATGAGCGATTCCGTCGTCGCATCGGGCTATTCCGTTCGCGCGGTCAACACCTACAAACATGCGAGCCTCGAACTCATAGGCGAGGTCGACCATGGTTTCGAAGGTGGTACTTTCAAGTACGCGATTAAGAAGATCGTCGGATTTCTTGATGAAGAAGCGGATCTTGCCGACGAATCGGGGCTCGATGGCGACCTGAACTTTGGTGCGGGCGGCGCAATGGGTGGAATGTTCGGCTAATTCGACTCAATTTTCACCAAAAATCATACAAACAGTCAGCTAAATCTCATTTTTTGCGACTGTTTGTATGATTTTAGAGGGGTGTTTTCGGGGTACCCCAAATATCGGCATATCAGCAACTCTCTGACCTGCATGTTTACTTTTCAAATCTTTATCATACCCAGAGATAACTGGCGAAATCATACAAACAGTCGTTTTTTAGTTGTTTTCGAAGGCTTATGCCACTATTTTCCCATCGCATGTCGGATCGCGGCAACAGGATGCCTGAATAACATGCGCGGACCGGAATACCGCATGACCTGTCTGACCTGCTCAAGCCGCTCAGGCTTATAACAATGGATCTTGCAGCGGTCACACGAAACCTTCACACCCATATACGGACACTTTTCAGTGCGCACATGAGTGTACGAATCAAGCTCGGCGCATTCGGTGCATAGCAGCTCACCACAATGGGCGATCTCTGTCCGCATCTCTTTTGAATGATGTCCCGCGCAGTACAGGCAAACCATCTGCGAGACCGTCCGCATATCGCGCCTGCGTCTTTGTTCCTGCTGTTCAGGGGTGCGTTTTTCTGCCATAAACTTCCTCGCTCAATACAAAACCGGCTCGAGTACTATACCCGAGCCGGTTCCATTTGTATGTTGGCGCTACAACAAGCTAGCCAAGTGCGCTGAAGCTCAGCATCAGACCGCCGACGGTGTTAAGGCCGTCGTCCTCATAACCGTATTCGCCAAAAGTGAACTCGGCGATAAAGGGGACGCCATCGGCCTGCTTGACGAAGGCGTCTGCGACCTCGCCGACACGATCGCCAATCGCGGCGCGGCGTCCACCGCAATGCACAAAGAAGTACGCAGCTGGTTTGGCGCCCGCCTTCTGCTTTAGCTCGTCAACCGTCTTTGCAACAGATCCGACCAGGCAATCCACATCGCCCTCCATACGGATGACGGCGGTTTTCTCGACGACCTTTGCGCCAACGGCAATAGATAGGTCATCATTTCCGCCCATGGGGTGCCGAATTGCGACAAGATCGCCCAGGCGGTCCTTGACGCCGAGCGGGCTCACGATAGATTCTGAAAGCAGATTCGCGCCTTTGAGACTTTCAACATCCATACCACGCCAATCGGCGTAAACCTGCAACGCCGGCTTGCCATCGATTTCGGCAATCGCACGGTCGCCATTCATCTTGGTGACGACGCCACAATCATCGGTTTCAGCATAGGCGCCGGTGAACTTGTTGACAAACGGCGTATCGGTCCAGAAGAACGCGACGACGCAGCCATCCTGAAATGCTTGGCCCCCGTTATAAATCCACCACTTGCCGGCAATCTCGTTATCGGCAGCGGAGCCACCGAAGTAGGGAACGCGGCCGATAACCTCAGTCACGCCTTTGATGTAATACTCTTCCTCGGCAGGGGAAGCGACCATATACCAATAGTCCGGTGGGCAATCCTTGCCCGCGGACTTCAGAGCCTGTTCTGCGAGCGCATGCCCGATCTTGCGTGGACAATCAGCGGTATCACGCGCGGCTCCCGCCGTGCCGACGACCACGTCATCGCCGCCTAAGGCAAGAATACCCACAAACGGCGTGTCACCGCCCACAAACCCTTCGGGCGTCACGATACCCGTAAACGAGGTATTACCCACGACGGGCACGCCAGGAAGTGCCGCGGCAACGGCTGCGAGCAATTCTGAGGAGTCATAATCGCAGCTACCATATGCCATTGCCACTTTAGCGCCATCAATCCCGGCAGCGACTTTCCCCGCTGCCTCCTTACCTGCTTCAGCGGCGCTTGCCGCAATCGACGTTGCAACAAAACCCTTCATCTTGGAACTTCCTTTCCATAAGATGTGTATAGGGCTGCTACGCGGCAGTCAGTATCAAGCGTCTTCGCGAAGCTTTCTTGCCATCGAGAACGCGCAGATGGCAGAACATGTCAGCAACGCGGTGCCTATGACGACTCCCGTAATAATCACAACCCTATCAATCATGAACCTATCCCTTCAAAACTTTTGGACGGCGCATGACGGGAACCCAGATTTCCCGTCATGCGCCATTGCAAGAACACAGATGCGCGAACGCGCTAGCCCAACTTATAGTCGACGTACGCAATATGCGTCTCGAGGAATTCCTCGAGGCCGTGCTCGCCGTCGTCGCCACCCAGACCAGATTGGCGGACGCCGGCATGGAAGCCCTGGAAGGCCTCGAAATGATGGCGGTTGACGTAAATCTCGCCAAAGTTGATCTCGTTCAGTCCACGCATCGCGTTATCGAAATTCGTAGTATGGATAGACGAGGTCAGACCGTAATCGGTGTCGTTGGCCTTCTCAATTGCCTCGTCGAGGGTTTCGAATTTAGAAATCGCCATGACCGGGCCAAAGATCTCTTCGCGCATAATGCGCATATCATGGTCGCAATCAACGATAAGCGTCGGCTCCATGAAGAAGCCCTTGCCATCGACGGCATTGCCGCCAACGACGACCTTCGCACCTTCATCGCGCGCGCTCTGAACGAGCTCGAGGACGATCTCGCGCTGCTTCGCGTTAACCATCGGGCCCATATCCACAGACGTGTCGAGCGGATCGCCCGCTTTAGCAGCGGCGACTCGTTCGGTCATCTTGGCAACGAATTCGTCATAGATGCCAGCTTGCACATAGACGCGTTCAGCCGCATTGCAAACCTCGCCGCAATTGTAATAACGGGAGTTGAAGCAATTATCGATGGTGGCGTCGAGGTCGCAATCGTCCATGGCGATAAACGGAGCATTCCCGCCCAGCTCAAGGGAGACCTTGGTGACGTTTTCTGCGCAGTTCTTCATGATCTGCTTGCCGACCGGCGTGGACCCGGTCATCGAGACCATCGCGACCTTCTTGTTAAGGGAAAGCTCGTTACCCACGACGGAGCCAGAGCCAGAGACGACATTGACGACGCCTGCGGGCAGGCCGACCTCGGCGCATATCTTCGCGAACTCGAAGCAACCGTTCGGGGTGTCGCTCGACGGCTTGAGCACAACGGTATCGCCTGCGACCAGAGCCGGGGCGACCTTGCGGCCGATAAGGAACAGTGGGAAGTTCCACGGCATGATGCCGGCGACGACACCGATCGGTTTCTTGTACAGAAAGATGTTCTCGTTGGGAACATCCGACGTGATGATCTCGCCCTTGATAGAGCGGGCCAAGCGCGCGTAATAGCGGATATATTCGGGAAGCCAACCGGCCTCATCGCGAGCCTCGTTGATGCGCTTGCCAACTTCCGCGCTATTGGTCTGCGCGAATAGCTCCTGGTTTTCCGCGACCTTATCGGCAATCTTGAACAACCAGTCGGCACGAACGACTGCAGGAAGTTTCGCCCAGGCCTTCTGAGCTTCATATGCGGCATCGACAGCTGCGGCAACGTCTTTTTCGGTTGCTTTTGGAATCTGAGAGATAACTTCTTCGGTCGCCGGATTCAAGACGTCGATCATCTCGCGGCTGCCATTGTCCAAAAACTCGCCATTGATAAAGAGCTGATACTGTTTCATGAAACGAACCTCCTATTGGACGTTACCTACATTCAACTCGGCAAGACCAAGTCCCACCGTTGTTGCCCTATCAAATATATGCTCGCATATAAACCTGAACTTCCGCTGATGCCCTCCTCTTTAACAGACCCGCCGCTGATAATGGCCAAGTCAATTATTCGACAACCACGTAATGCACGTACATTGGACCATGCACGCCCTCGACACGAACGAGCTCGATGTCGCTCGTCACGCTGGGCCCGCTGATAAAGCATATCTGTGCGGGCAATTCCTGCCCGTCCATCTCGCGTAGCCAATCGCCCATCGTCGCCTTTACGCTGTCGGCATCGACAAGAGCGATATGTTCAAGAGGCAGCAGACTGATAGCCCGTCCGCACGTCTCGCTGCAGGGCTGTACAATCGTGCCCGTTTCAGCGATGCCGCCTTGCGCATAGGTGATGCCGAAGCGCGCTTCATTGCAGATCTGCGCCAGGGCATCGTGCCCCTTTGAGGCATCCCAGCGAATCGCCTCGCAACCATCGAGCGCACCAGGAATACCCAGCGTATCGATGCGTTCGTCATCGGCGAAGACGACAGAGCCCGCTTCACCGGCGGCGCTCACAATATCCGCGATGATCTGCGCGACATCCGCTTTCTTGCAGCGATGTATATCCACGCGAATCTTTTCCGACTCGGCGACGAACATATCGACAAGCGCCGCCTGGTCAAGCCCATCGGTCACGCGGGCAGGCGTATCTTTGCGATAATCATACGGCGTAACAGCCTGCGGGACATTCGCATGCCCCAGTTGTTTTGATATGGGAGCGAGAAAGCTCTCGAGCGTTGCACGTTGCATTATTCGTCGCCCTCCTGTTCAGCGGCCTTGCGCGCGGCATTGTGTTCAGCCAGCCACGTGCGGAAACGATATGGTGCGAGCACGTCGAAGTCACGCGACGAGGTCCAGCCATTGAGCACCGGCACCCAGGCGCTATGTTCGTCGAGCTTGGACTTTCCCACAGCAAGCGCCTGCATGGCGGGACGTCCCACGCGCATGAGCGCCATATACAGCGAACGACTCGACCACATTGCCTGCATGGCCTTGAAAACAGGGACCTCTGCCTTATGGTTCTTTCCCTGTTCGACCATCTTGATGCGATGGTCGCGAATCAGGTCCTGGATGGGAATGCGGCTTGGGCAATGATCGGTGCAGGCACCGCAAAGCGTACAAGCGAAGGTCATCGAATCGATGTCGTCGTAACCAGCAAGAGCCGCCGTGAGCACAATGCCCATGGGTCCGGGATAGATGGAACCGTAGCCATGACCGGTGATGTGACGATATACCGGACAGATATTGAGACAAGCACCACAGCGAATGCAGCGCATCATAGGCTCGAATTCGGTATTGGCAAGCTTCGAGCGGCCATTATCCATGATGATGTAATGGACCTCTTCAGGGCCATCGGCTTCGCCATCACGACGTGCACCCGTGTCAAGACTGAAGTAAGCAGTCATCTTCGCGCCCACGGCGCTTCTGGGCAAAAGCCCCATGAAGATATCAAGCGATTCGAGCGTGGGAACGATACGGTCAATGCCCACGAACACGATCTGCACCGGTGGGAAGCTATCGACCATGCGGCCGTTGCCTTCGTTGGTGACAAGCGTAACCGAACCGGTCTGAGCCACAGCGAAATTACAACCGCGAATACCGACCTTCGCCGAAAGGAATTCCGGCCGCAGCATCTTACGCAGGAAATGCGTGATGTGTTCGGGGACCTCGTCGCCGTCATACCCTTTTTCCTTACGGTACAGCTCGGCGATACTGTCGCGCGTTTGGTGCAGAGCCGGAACGACGATATGCGACGGCATATCATGAGCGGTCTGCAAGATGTTTTCCGCACAGTCCGTCTCGATGACGTTGATGCCGGCCTCTTCGAGAATGCCGTTGAGGCCGATTTCCTCTGTCATCATGCTCTTCGATTTAACAGCCTTGTTGGCACCCGCATTCTCGAAGATGTCGAGTGCCTCCCACAGCGCTTCGTATTCCGTGGGAGCGAAGTGCACCTGCACGCCATTCGCTTCGGCGTTTTCAGCGAATTCCTTGACGTAATAATCAAGGTTCTTCGACACATCGTCGCGGATGTTCATCGCGGCTGTACGCATATCCTGCCAGCCGGGCTCCGCATCGACCAACGCCTTGCGCTTTTGATAAAACGTCTCTTGCGCAGTCTCGATCGCCTGATGCTTGAAATCATCGTTGATGCATTTTTCCGCGCGCTTGCGCAGGCTTTCCCCTGTGTCATATAAGATCGCCATGGCTACTCCCTCGCATCGAGAATCTGCGCGATATGCATGACACGTATGTCGCGGTCAATCTGACCATCTGTGCGCATGCGCGATAACGCACCTTTGATGTTCATAAGGCAGGGGACATCGGCGCCGCATAGGACCTCGGCACCCGTCGCCAGCGCGGTCTGACATTTCTCGTGCACGATCTCTGCGGATATTTCCGGTTCCTTAAACGAGAAGGTGCCGCCAAAGCCACAGCAGCGCTCCGCATGTTCCATCTCGATATATTCGAGGCCGTCTACCGCTTCGAGCAGCTGCAGCGGCGGTTTCTCGATGCCGAGCATGCGTGTCATGTGACAGCTCTTGTGGTACGTGACCGTATGGTGGAAACTCGCTCCCAGGTCAGTCACGCCAAGCTTGTTCACGATAAAATCGGTGAACTCGAACATCTTCGGGCGCATCCGCTCGAGCTTGGAAAGATATTCGGCATCGTCGAGAACCGTCGGGTAGTCATTGAGAATCGCATTCATGCATGAACCGGTCAACGAGACGATCGTCTCGTATCGATCCAAGTCATAGGCATCGAGCATATATTTCGCTACGGGAATCGTCTCTTTAGCGTATCCGGAATTAAGAAGGCCCTGTCCACAGCAAACCTGTTCTTCGGACATTTCGACCTCGCAACCAAGACGTTCGAGGACATTGACCGCGGCGATACCGATCTCCGGATAAAACATATCGACCATGCAGCCTGGGAAAAAGGCAATCTTCATGCGACAGTGCGCTCCTTTCGGGGGTCTTTCTGAAAAACACATTGCCTATTGTAGGCGATTGAGATGAGAATCGGGCGTACAAAGACACGTTCCATCAAGTGTATATAAGCACGTCGGCCACATAAGCGTGCTACCTGCATTTGCGGTATCATGCCAAGGCTGTCGCAGCACAGATTTCGATAATCAAAGGGGAAGACATGGAAGTCGTCAAGAAGTGGAATTCGATCGGGCTTATCTGGCGAATCCTTATCGGCATGATCATCGGCGCGATTTTGGGAATCTGCTCCCAGTCGTTTGTCTGGGACGATATCTGGGTCATCAGCTTGCTGGGCCAACTGTTCGTCGCAGCCCTGAAAGCCGTGGCTCCCATCCTCGTATTCTTCCTGGTCACGAGTGCGCTGGCAAACGCCAAAACCGCCGGCTCGATGAAGACCGTCGTCGTGCTCTATCTTATCTCGACGTTTCTTGCGGCGTTCATCGCCGTGCTCGCGAGCTTCGCCTTTCCGCTTGATATCACGCTTGCCGAACCGTCAGATGAAATCGTCGCATCCCCTGAAGGTATCAGCGCCGTTCTTGTCACGCTTGTGACCAACGTCTTTTCCAATCCGGTCAAAGCACTTATGGAGGCCAACTACATTGGCGTTCTGGCATGGGCTATCGTCTTAGGCATCGCGTTGCGTGCCGCCAAACCGTCGACAAAGACCGTCTTCGAAAACGTCGCGCAGGCTATGACGAAAATCGTCCGCTGGATAATCAGCCTTGCCCCGTTCGGCATCTTAGGTCTGGTCTACACTGCCGTCTCGACAAGCGGACTTGAAATCTTTACCACCTATGGCGAAATCATCTTGCTGCTTGTAGGCTGCATGCTTTTCATCGCGCTCGTCGTCAATCCCCTTATCGTATTCGTCTGCATCAGGCGCAACCCCTACCCACTCGTCTTGCGCTGCCTGAAAGATTCCGGAATCACGGCATTCTTCACCCGAAGCTCTGCCGCCAATATTCCCGTCAACATGAAGCTTTGCAGGGACTTAGGGCTCAATAAGGACAACTACTCTGTTTCCATTCCGCTTGGCGCAACCATCAACATGGCCGGTGCGGCCGTGACCATCTCTGTCATGACCATGGCAACCGTGCACTTGCTGGGCATTCAGGTCGACTTTCCGACCGCCCTTATCCTCTCAATGCTTTCTGCCATAGGCGCATGCGGAGCATCTGGTGTTGCCGGTGGATCGCTCCTGCTCATTCCGCTTGCCTGTTCGCTGTTCGGTATCGGTCAGGACATCGCGATGCAGGTCGTAGCTGTCGGCCTGATCATCGGGGTCATCCAGGATTCCTGCGAGACAGCGCTCAATTCGTCGTCTGACGCGCTCTTTACCGCTACGGCTGAATATATGGCGCGCATCAAGAAGGGCATCAAGGTGTTTCCCGGCAAAGATGCCCCACTGCCCATAGAGGAAATCGAAGAAGACGCCCTTGGCACCGAACAGACGACTGCAGAGCATACCTGGATCGAAAAGGGCGAAAACATCGAGCAGTAGCCCTATACAAGTGCGGCCAGCACCTCGCCGACGCTGCGCTTAACCTCTGCCTTGGTCTTCTCGATATCGATGGTCGTATACTCGCCGTCTTCATAGAGCACCCTGCCATCGCACATGGTCAGCACCACGTCCGCGCCATTCGCGCTATAGATAAGGTTCGTGGCCATATCATAGACCGGTGTCATCCACGGCGTGTCGATATCGAAAACG
The DNA here is from genome assembly GCA_964435565.1 of uncultured Coriobacteriaceae bacterium. Classification (GTDB taxonomy): domain Bacteria; phylum Actinomycetota; class Coriobacteriia; order Coriobacteriales; family QAMH01; genus QAMH01. Next base: position 4,432 of record CAYSZR010000043.1, on the reverse strand, counting down.
ACAAGATCGGCCTTCTTGCCTTGCGCGAGCATGCCGCAATCGGCACGTCCCTGTGCTGAAGCGCCATTGGCCGTGAGCATCTGCAGAAGCTGTTTGGGTGTGATGATCGCGGGATCGAGGGCATTGCCCTTTTGCGAACATGCCAGAAGGTAGGCGCTCTGCAGAATATTATGCGTATTGTTAGACGCCATACCATCGGTGCCGATAGAACAGTTCACGCCGCCGTCAAGCAAAGCTGTCACCGGGGCAAACCCACTTGCGAGCTTCATGTTACTCGCGGGATTCAAGCTCACGTTCACGCCTTTTGCGCCCATGAGCTCAATATCAGATGGCTCGACCCATACGCAATGTGCAGCGGTTACGGGCACATCGAAGGCGCCCAGATGCTCAAACCACGCAGCCGGAGTCATGCCGTTGTGGCGCCCTTTGCACTCTTCGTGTTCGGCCTTGGTTTCAGACATATGGATATGCAGCCCCGCATCATGCGCCTTTGCCTCGGCGACGCAGCGCTCGATCATGCCCTGAGGCGTGGTGTATTCGCCATGTACGCACATGTCGATCTTCAAACGGCCGTCACCCGCGCCTTGATACTCTTCGAATAACCGCTTGTTCACGGCGGCAACGGGCAGCGTGTCATAATCGGTCTCGACAAAGCACATGGTGCCGCCGTCGGTATGATTGGCCTTCATGCCCGCTTCGAGTGTCGCCTCGCAACGGTCGATCGTGGCAAAGTACATATCAGTGTAGCCCACGATGCCATAACGCAACATCTCGGCCTGCGAGAGCATGCAACCCCAGTAATGGTGTTTCCTGCCAATATCCATCTTGCCTTCGAAAGGCCAGACGGTATCGTTAAGCCATTGCTGCAACGGCTGATTTTCAGCATAGCCTCGCAACAGCGTCATGGGAGTATGCGCATGCGTGTTATAAAACGCGCTCATGAGTAGCTTGCCGCGCCCCTCGTAGCGTTTTCCATACTTTGCGGCATCTGCCGGCTCATCTTTGCCAACGTAGGCAATAACATCGTCTACGGTGCCGACGAACACGCCTTGCTGATAGTCCAGGTTTTCATCGAGAATATCTATGTTCGCGAAAAGCATGGATCCCCCTCTAAGCTATCTGATGACCGAAAACTACTGTATACCTTCAAGCAGTCTTTCGCATAGACCGCTTTCATCGTGTTCGCGCAGACCGCGCACCGCGCAGTTATCAAAGCGATAATCCTTGGTCACAAGCACCGTGCAAGGAGCATCAGCATATTTCATGAACAGCGAATCATGCCCAACGCACAACCCGATGATGACATTGAGGTCGACATGACGTTCGTTGATGAGCTGCGCTTGATAGATAGGATTGCAGAGAACGGAATCGGGATTGCCTTCCTCTATGCCCAGGTCCGGCCGCGAAAGCGATCCGACCTTGCACATGGCGCCAAAGACCTCGAAACCCTGAGCGCGAAATATCCTGGCGGCCATCCGTGCCTCAGCGACAAGGCTCGTGCATGCGGCGATACCGATCTTGGTATAACCGGATCTGCGGGCAAAATTGATGGTCTCTTCAATACGGCTCAACTCGTTAGCATACGAATACGAGGCGTTCTGCGCCGCATCCTCGACAAACTCGTGCACCTCGGGTTTGCCCAGTTCTGCAGAAAGAGTCCGCGCGTCTTCCAAGTCAAAGCCATCCATCAGGCAAAACGATGGAAACGCGCCATCTCGCGCCCGGCACGAATTAGTGACGCAATCTACGCACGATCGCGGATATCCGTCTTCAGCCATGCCCTACTCCTTCGCATATTTTTCGAGGAGGCTGCCTCCGCAGCTCGAACCGCAGCCAGCAGCACACGAGTAGCAAATGGGACTTGTTTTGATGCGACGCTTGGCAAGGGGCGCATCCACGATATCGCGCACGTTTTTCGGACCGTCGATCGGCAAGCCAAGCACATGATTGACCTCGCAATCATACAATGCGCCGTCATAGTCGACGTTGACCTGCGTGCGACACATGATGCGAGCGACAACCGCGCCGTTGTAGTTGTCGGCCAGAAGCTCGTTATAATCATCATAGGTTCGCGCCGCAAGCAGCTTCGAAGCGAACCGCCCCATATTCCAGTTATTGAGCGCATATAGACCATTGAACTGCACATGTTCTGACTGCTGCAGTTCATAGCGATAGAAATCCTCTAGGTCTGCTTGATCAGGCGGCAAAAACGGCCCGTCGACATTGTAGGCAAGGTCGATCTGCAACGCGGGGTCGATGCCATAGCCAAGGTCGTTCATAGCGCGCAAGACCTTCATGATGCTATCGAAGCTCCCCTTACCGCGCTGTTCGTCGACGCCTGCCGCATCGAAATAAGGCATGGAAGAAACGAGCTTCACCTTATTGGCAACATACACGTCTTTGAAGTGAGCATATGCGGGATCATCCAAAATGCACAGATTGGTGCGCACGAGCACCTGGTCGGCGATCTTTGCCGCCTGCTCTATGAACCATTCGAGCTCGGGGTTCATCTCGGGCGATCCGCCCGTGATGTCCATAATGCGAAAGCCACCGCGCGCGAATGCCGCAAGCACCGCCTGCATGGTCTCGCGGCTCATATATTCCCCCCGATTGGGGTTGCAGTTCAAATAGCAATGATTACATGCAAGGTTACAGCGATACGTGACATTAACTTGCATCGTATCGAGCTGCGCCGTATTCAGCAGTTCCTTGTCATGGATACGCTTATCGAATGGTTCGATCCCGAGCCTTTTGCAGGAGTCTTCCATCCAGGCAAGATCGACTTCACGCTTGCCGCGCACGACTTCAAGGGCCGCATTGGCGATCTCGAAATCGAAAGGACCGACGTGACCGCGTCGAGGCGTCACCTTGAAGTGCTTGGCATAGCGACTGTTCTCAAGGAATGTCGCCATATTGCCGCTTACGGCAAGTGGGCGGTCCTTGATAAAACGCACGTCGCTATCAAGGTCGAAATACCGCTTGTTTTCAGGCATCGTGCCCAAATAGGTGGCAGTCTGCTGGTAGTCCTCTTCGCGATCTTCGAACTTGTCGTACTTGATGGCGCGCATCGTGCGCGAAGCGAAACGTATGCTGCCCAGCTTGGTGGCAAGCTGGAAATCCCCCACCTCAAGCGGCTCGTGCGCCACGTCGTAACAGACCGCACAGCCCAGATCTGCAAGTATGCGACGAAAATCTTCCACATACATTGCGCCCGACAAGCACTCGCCACGCAAGATGGGATCATCATAGAAGCCTTCTGGCACGCGGCGATCAGAGAAAATATCGGAAAAGTACAGCTCGCCGCCGGGTTTGAGCACCCGGAATATCTCTGCGAAGAGTTCGTGCTTAAACGGCGAGAGATTGATAACGCAATTTGAGATGACCACATCGACGCTTTGACTCGGCACTGCCGCCATATCCTCGATATAGCTCTCGATGAACTCGACATTGCTCTTGGGCAACCCCAAGCGCTCGATCTGCCCCGCCTCATGCTCACGTGCAAACGCAAGCTGCGACGGCGTCATATCCACGCCAATAACATGCCCCGTTGGACCAACGAGCTTCGCCGCGATATAGACATCGCGGCCTGTGCCGCATCCAAGGTCGAGAACGGTGCATCCTTCGAGCGCGGGCGGCAACGGAGAGCCGCACCCGTAAAAATGGTCGACAATCTCTGTATCAAGATCGGGAAAGACGTCTAGTACATATTTGGGAGGAGCCGTCTGCGCACAGGCGCACGCATTCGTGCGCAAGTCATCGCTATCCTCAAGCGTCTCGCCATAGTAATCCCGCACTAAAGCGCGAATATCATCCTGCGCCATCACAACTCTCTTTCATACCGTATCTGGCACCGTCTGCAAGGGCGGCTACGTTGGAGTAAAAGCGTAAAATCTGACTAACGTCCCTCGTCGCCCATGTTAAAGCATTCGGTGAAGAATATCTGAGCGTCAAGGGCATGCTTATCACAAATCATATCGACGGCGTCATCGACGATGCGCGCAAACGGGCGCGATTCGCACACGGCCCGCGCATTAATGATCATCGACATCTTCTTATGGTCGCGCAAGAACTCCTGCGTGTGCTCGATATCGTAATCAATGCCCAGCAATGAGCACTTATTGAAGTCACCTGCCCCCGCAGACGCGAAGGTCTTCAGATGTGGGACATTGCGCTTCTTCTCGATAAGGCCCATGCGTATCTCTTCGATCAGATCATCGACGACCGCGTTCATATCGATCTTCGCATCATCGACCTGCTTGATGAACATGCGGCGGTTATACCAGGTAAGGGTCTTTTCCGCCTCTTGGAACTTCTCGTTATTGCGCACGGAGAAATTTTTCAGCAAAGTCTCATGCGTCTCCAAGTATTCGGCAAGCTCGGCAATGCCGTCACCGCGCAAGGCAGATATCTTCATAATCGGAATATCAGGACA
>CAYSZR010000042.1:4514-15625 GCA_964435565.1 uncultured Coriobacteriaceae bacterium | reverse complement strand
GTATACTGAGCAGGCGCGTCAAACGTCGCTCATCGCGCAAAACGCCACCGTTTCCGATTTGCTGTGCGCAATTGATGCAGTTGCGACAGCTTGTTCGCGTATCTCGTATAATGTGTCACCGCAACTTGCCATCGAGGCAATGTTCTTAGAAATCAGGGAGGCTCTATGCCGCAAGTAGCGTCAGTACGTCTTCGCTACGCATCCCAAGACTATTGGTTTGATCCAGCTGGTCTGGAAGTGAACAAAGGCGACCATGTTTTGGTCGAGACAAGCAGGGGCGAAGAAATCGGCCTTTGCACAGAAGATGTTGTTGAAGTAGACAGCTCTGAACTGTCCAAACCACTCAAGCCCGTTGTTCGGATTGCAACTGAAGACGATTTGAAGAAAAGCGATGAACTCGACGAACGTGCCCAGAAAGCACTCGCGATTTTTCGTGAACTGGTAGAGAAGCACGGTCTTGACATGAGTCCAGCTGCCGTGGAGTTCATGTTCGACGAAAGCCATGCGACATTTTATTTCACGTCAGACGATCGTATTGATTTTCGCAGTCTCGTGCGAGATTTGGCAGCTGAATTCCATATCCATGTGGACATGCGCCAGATTGGCGTACGAGATGAGGCTCGTATGTTGGGTGGTCTGGGACATTGCGGCCAGGAATTGTGTTGCGCTGCGCTAGGTGGCGAATTCAAGCCCGTGAGCATCCGTATGGCCAAGGAGCAAGACCTGCCGCTTAACCCCACGAAGATATCTGGTCTATGTGGTAGGCTTATGTGCTGTCTGCGTTACGAGTACGAAGCCTATAAGGATTTCAAGGGCCGCGCCCCAAAGAAAAACGGCATCATCGACACGCCGGCTGGACTTGGCAAGGTCGTTGAATTCGACACGCCTCGCGAGACCGTGCGGTTGCGTATGGAGGACGGCTCGAGTTTGACGCTGCCGGTTTCGGCACTTGATACCGGAGACAAGGTTGCACGCGAGGGCGAGCGCATACGTCCCTGTCATATTTCACAGGAAAAATTCGACCAGATTATCGAAGAACTCGAAAATGATACGAAACTCGCGATGATGGGCGATAAGCTCTTCTCCGATGATCCCAATCTTGCAGACGCCACGGCTGGCGCAGGTGCAATCGAGCGCGTGCATCGGCGCAAGCGTAAACCGCAGGATTCCTCCGGTCGAAAGACTTCAACGTCTTCACGTTCGCCGCGCAAGCGCAGCGATGCATCGCCTGAACCCAAGCCACGCGATGAGCGAAAACGCCGTCGCTCGGTTTCGGCAACCGATGGTGCGCCGATAGAGCATGTGGCTGCTCCTGCAAGTCGTTCCGACAGCGGCGATTCGAAAAAGCCCCAGGAAGGTGCAGGAAACCCACGCCGCAGGCGTCATCGTGGAGGGAAGAAACCCTCTGCGCAAACGGCCAGACCGCAAAACCAGCAGGCTTCCGAAGATGGAAAGCCCCGCCAGGCTTCGCGCCCGCGACCGGGTCAGCATTCGTCATCCGTGAGTGGCGATGCTTCTCGAGGCGACGGGCAAAACGGTGGAAATGCGTCGGGATCCGGTCGTCGTAGGCGCCGCCGAGGGGGCCGTGGCGGTTCCAGCAGTAAAGGTGGCACGCCGGATACCAAGAACAGCAAAGAATAAATGTCGCAAGCGCCCTCGGGCGCTGCTGCCTCTATGAATCAGGAGATTCTCGTATGGCACGCAATATGACACTGCTTACCGACCTGTATGAGATCACAATGGCTCAGGGCTATTGGTCGCAAGGCAAGATTGATACAGAAGCGAGCTTTTACTCGTTTTACCGAGACAACCCCTTTGAGGGTGGGTATGGAATATTCTGCGGAGCCAATCAGATTGCCGATTTGATCGATGGCTTCGGGTTTACCGATGACGATATCGAGTACTTTGCGTCTCTTCCTTCACCTGCGGGGACGCCTCTATTCAATCCAGCCTTTTTGCAGTGGCTGCGCGCCATGCGGCTTACCGTTGATATCGAGACCGTTTTAGAGGGCACCCCGGTGTTTCCGCGTGAGCCTTTAGTGCGCGTGACTGGTCCGCTGCTGCAGTGCCAATTACTCGAACCCGCCATTCTGAACGGCATCAACTTCCAGACGCTTATCGCCACTAAAGCCGCTCGGGTTTGTCGTGCGGCGCGCGGTCGTGCGGTCTCAGAATTCGGCCTGCGTCGCGCACAGGGGCCGGATGGAGCCCTTTCTTCGAGCAGGGCTGCCTATGTTGGGGGCTGTTCGTCTGTTGCAAACGTACTCGCCGGCAAGCTTTTCGATATTCCCATCGGCGGGACACATGCCCATTCATGGGTGATGTCGTTTTCAGATGAGCTCGATGCGTTTCGGGCATATGCCAAGGCGATGCCTGAGAATTGCGTGCTGCTCGTTGACACGTATGATGTTGAGCAGGGCGTGAAAAACGCCATCGTAGTGGGCCATGAACTTGAAGAACAAGGACACAGGCTCGCGGCGATTCGCATCGATTCCGGCGATCTTGCCTGGTTATCAAAGAAAGCGCGCAAGCTCCTGGACGATGCGGGGCTTGAGTACGTGGGTATCGTGCTTTCAAATGACTTGGATGAATACACCATCTCTTCACTTAATGAACAAGGAGCGCAGTATACGGGTCTTGGCGTTGGCACGCATCTCGCCTCTGCATATGGCCAGCCGGCGCTTGGCGGTGTATATAAGCTTTCGGCAATCCGTGAGGCCGGGGAGACGAAATGGACCCCGCGATTGAAGATATCGGAGCAGCTTTACAAGCGGACGATTCCCGGCGTTTTGGATATACGCCGCTATCACAATGAGGATGGTTTCTATAAAGGCGACCTGATCTTCGATATCGATGATGGAGTTCCCCAAGACGCTGTTATCGTTGACCCGCTTAATGCAACACGACGCAAGAAACTTGAAGGCGACTTCGAAACGCTTCTTGCTCCGCTGGTGCGAAAGGGCAAGCTCGTCGATATCGACCTGTCCGCCCGCACGGCACGCAAACGTTGCGAACAGCAGATGGCGCGATTCGATGACTCCATCAAGCGTTTTTTGTATCCTCACCAATACCCATGCGGCATCGAGCGCGGTCTATTCAACAAACGTGATGATATAGTGATTCAGACACGGGGCATGGGCTCACTGTACGAGTAGTTCCGGCAGCCAAAGACAAGTTGCTCTTTGCCGGATAGTAAGGAGACTGAGATTATGCAGAGAAAGATTCAGTGTCGACTGATACTCGATTCGTGTTGTGATTTGCCCATCGACGTGCTCGAAGCATCGAATGTCGAGTTTTTGAAGTTCCCATTCAATATGAACGATGGAGAACGTCTTGATGACATGTGGAAGAGCACGGATGCCAAGGAATTCTATGACCGCATGCGCAAGGGCGAGGTGTCGGGAACCGCGCAGATACCCGTTTCAGAACTTATGCGAATGTTCGAGCAGTGCGCGAAAGACGGCGTGCCCACGGTGTATCTTGCGTTTACCTCGGGCTTATCGGGAACGTTTGATACGGTTCAAACCCTTTCCGAGCGGCTCCACGAATCTTATCCAGATTTCGAACTGTATGTGGTCGACACCAAGCTCGCCTCGATTGCCGAAGGCGTTCTTGCCTATGAGGCGATCAATCAGAGAAATCGCGGCCTGACCGCCAAGCAGCTTGCAGAATGGGCGATGGAGGCCCGTTGGTATGTAAACTGCCTGTTCACTGTTGATGATCTGGAATATCTACGCCGCGGTGGCCGTATCCCGGCTGCGGCGGCCTCTATTGGATCAAAACTCAACATCAAGCCGCTGCTAGCGTTTAACCTTGATGGGACCCTTGCGATGATAGGCATCGCGCGCGGGCGAAAAAAATCACTCAAGGCCCTGGTTAAAACATATGATGAAGATCATGCGGCGGGGCGTGGCCCCAATAGCACGGTGCTTATTGCCTCTGCAGATGCTGACGGGGACGCGAGGTGGGTGGAAGACCATCTCGATCGCCCAGAAGAGAGTCTCCCCGCAGTGCGCTGTCAAATCGGCCCGGTTATTGGATCGCATGTGGGGCCGGGCATGGTCGCATGTGCGTTTTGGGGACCTGACCGCAGGCAAAACGTTTCCATTGCCGATCGTATCGCCAACAAGATAAATGCCGGAGGAAAAGACGATGATTAGCCCACTTGACACGCGAATCGTGTTTTTCGGCGGCGCGGCCAGCGGTGCGGTAATCGAAGCGATGATCGGGTTGATACAAGCGGGATTCGATGTTGTCGTGGCAAGCCATGACCCAAGAGAGGCCCCCGCGCTTCGCGATGCGGGCGCTCGTTTTATCGACGACCGTTTGGAAGCAGTCGCCGGATGCCAGATCGCCATAACCTCCCTGCGCACCTCGTCAGATGTCGAGACGTTGTATCTTGGCGACGAAGGGCTTCTCGAGCTTATGGATGCCGGCGTATATTGCATTGACGTGAGCATATCGAGTCCCCGTTTGGCTCGCGAGATTCAGGCGGTTGCCGCTGTTTCGGATATCGAGGTACTCGATGCCCCGATTTTGAATCTTGGTGACCATGAGCAGGCTGTCGTTTTCGTTGGTGGAAACTCTGAAACCCAAGAGCTGCTTTCGCCGTTGTTTCCTTATTTGGCACCGGCGGTTATGCCGCAGGGCGCTGCCGGAGAAGGTCAGCTGGCGGCGATAATCGCTCTCGTGTCGCTTGCTGGATCGCTTATGGGGGCGGTAGAGGCTATGTCTCTTGCCCATATCGCCGGCTTGTCCGAAAAAAACGCTCTTAATGTCCTTGCTTCTTCTTCAGGCGGGTCGCGGGCGCTTATCGAATATATTCCGCAGGTTTTGGGACATGATTATACGGGCCATATAAGCGTGGCCTCGTTTCTTGATGCGCTCGATGTTGCGCTCGATGAAGCTGACGAACTTGAGATAACCATGCCGATGACCGAAACTGCCTATCAGCTTTATGAGCTATTGCAGGTCGTCGGAGGTGAAGAGCTTAATATCCAGGCGCTTGCATTGTTGTATGAAGACGAGCAGACATGTGCTGATTTTGGTTTGGACTGGGCACTTGCGGGCGAGGATATTCCCTTAGATGATTCCGAATATGACGATTACGGTTACGACGGCATGCTTGGAAGCGAATTTGGGCCGACTGGTCCAAGCGACAGGCGTCGCGGGCGTGGGGGGAAACGTGATGGGCTTCCGCCTATCGACGGTTTTTTCTCCCGTAACTGATAGGAACCGTCATTATGGAGATTTTCGCAACCTGCGGCACGGGGCTTGAGGCAATACTTGGCAAAGAACTGCGATCGCTTGGCGTTGGCGGTGTTCGTCCTTTGACGGGCGGCGTTGCCTTTGAAGGCGATCTTGCCTCTATTTATAAGACCCTGCTTTGGTCGCGTATAGCAAGTCGCGTCTTGCTCGTGATCGCGCGCGTTGAGGCTTCGGATTCAGACGAGCTGTATTCGTCGGTGCAGGCTCTGCCCTGGGAAGAGCATATCGGAGAAGATGCCACAATCGCCATCGGCGCGCGCGGCATGAATGAAAACCTGCATGACACGCGCTTCACGGCTCTCAGGGTGAAGGATGCCATCTGCGACAGGCTTAGAGACATGCGGGGCAATCGTCCCGATATTGATACCGTGCAACCGGATGTCCGCATACAGGTGAACCTGCATGCTCGCCGCGCGACCATATCGATCGATCTTTCCGGCTCTTCGCTCGAAGATCGCGGATACCGACAGGCCGCGTATGCCCCATCTGCATCAATACACGAAACGCTCGCTGCCGCCTTATTGCTCGCGGCCGATTGGCCTGCTCGATCAAAACGCGGCGATGTCCTTGTTGACACCATGTGTGCTTCGGCAACGATTGCCATTGAAGCTGCATTGATAGCGTCTGATATTGCGCCGTCTCTTACACGTTCGCATTGGGGTTTTACGGGGTGGCTTGGGCATGATGAGGCACTTTGGTTGTCATTGCTTGATGAAGCCGATGCTCGTGTGAAAGACCCTGGTGAATCTTTTTGCGTAATTGCATGCGATACAAGGGAAGACGAACTCTCGTGTGGTGTGGCACGCGCTAAAAATGCCGCCGTCTTGCCCTGTATTGAATTTCTGCAAACACCCGACGACCTTCATGGGGTTTTAGGAAAACGGCATGTCGAGCATGCTCTTTGCGTTACATCTGCGGTTTCTGCAATCGATCCGAACTCTGTGACCGCACCTGCGCTGTATGCGCGTTTGGCATCCCGGCTTCTTGGCGAGCACAAGATCGACGCCGCCGTGCTTCTTGCAGACGATCCTGACATGGATGCATATCTCGGGCTTTCGAGAACGAGCGATTTCGATTGCATGAACGGACCCGTTCAATGTTCTGCAGCTATATATGACCTGAATGCTGGCTCATCGAGAACCGCTCATGTGATCACACGTGATAAGGAAATAGCTGTACACGATGAAGCGGCGCAGCAATTTGCGGATCGGTTCAATAAGGTTTACAAGCAGCAAGGCAAATGGGCACGCAAGGCTGGGATTATGGCATATCGCATTTACGATGCCGACTTGCCTGATTACAACATGGCCATCGACCTTTACGAAGGCGACGGCGATGATGCGGATGTTCGTTATGTCCACGTTGCAGAATATGCGCCTCCCAAGAACATTGACGCCGCTAAGGCGGCCCGTCGCATGGCAGATGCCCTGAATATTATCGGGGCGGTCATGGAGTTGCCCGCAGACTGTTTGTTCGTTAAGCGCAGGAAACGCGCGCGAGGTGGATCGCAATACGCAAAAGACGCCGCAAGTGCTCAAGACTCCGACGAGTCTTTGACCGGAAAGCTTGTTACCAAAGAGAACGGGCTGCGTTTCGAGGTTGATCTTTCGAGCTACCTCGATACGGGCTTATTCTTGGATCATCGTGATACGCGCGCCCTTGTTTCCAAACTCGTGCGCGGAAAGAGCTTTCTTAATCTCTTTGCTTATACGTGCACCGTAAGCGTCTACGCGGCTGCAGCAGGGGCGAAATTCACGACAAGCGTCGATCTTTCGAATACGTACCTGCAATGGGGTGAGCGGAACATGCGACTCAATGGACTTATGGATAAGCATCAAGAGTTCGTTCGAGCTGATTGCGTTGCTTGGGTTTCGCAGACTCGTCATTCGAAGCTGCGCTGGGATTTTATATTCGTAGACCCCCCAACGTTTTCGAATTCTTCGAAGATGGGCAGCAGCGTATGGGATGTACAACGCGATCATGCTGAACTTCTCATCGGTGCAAGTCGTTTGCTTACGCGCGATGGGACCATGATGTTTTCATGCAACTTACGTGGTTTCGTTCCCGACGTGGAGACGCTTTCGAAGGCAGGGGTCCAGATAGTCGACATCACCTCGAAAACCATACCGGCTGATTTTGCGCGCAAATCAGAAATTCACCATTGCTATCTTCTGCGTCGCGCGTGATACATATCTTGACCTCATGTGCTTGTGTCATTAATCGCTACTCAAGCGCTTCCCTGTGCTAAACTTGTAGAAGCTCCTCCCGGGTCTGTGGTTGCGAGCCGGTTAGCCGGTTTTAGTCCATGGCAGATGCGGTCGAAAGGATCCACGTAAGTATTCGGGTTTCCGAATACGAGCATGGCGCATCTTAGGGGTAAGACGTACCGTCCGTTAAGGACACACAGGGTGTTCCGGACGAGAAGATGAGTAGTGAGATAGTATCAGGCAAAAGTTTCTGTATGCGAGTGTGGGGTCAAAAACCAGGTCAGCTGGGAGGGGCGCTTCTACTGACTCGAAGCAAACGGAGCAAGATGTTCACCAGGCAAATCAAAAACAGAAGAATAAACATCATCATTGCAGCACTGTGTTTTGGCATATTTACCGTATGCGGTCTTTCGGCTTGTCAGATTCAGACAAAGACCGAAGTGGACCAGACGCTCACGCCAAAGCTTGCGAGTTCCGCAACGATTCATGAAGGCGTGCTCACCGTCGGGATCAACGCTTCGAATTCTCCGTATGGAGGAACCAACACCGACAAGCAGACCGTTGGCCTTGATGTCGATGTCGCTGCCGCGCTTGCGCAAGAGCTTGGCCTTCAGCTTCAGATCGTTGATGTGAGCTCGAGCGGCCGCAATGCTCTAACCAACAAGCAGGTCGACGTGGCGCTCGGGTTGATGAAATCGGGGACGAGCGATAAGGTCTCCTATAGCGATTCCTATATAAGTGACGGTCCCTCGCTGTATTGCCTGAGCAAGAATAAGCCGACTACCGTAGAGAGCGTGGCAAGTGAGACGGCTGCTGGCAAGGCGAAGATACTGGTGCAGGCAGATACGACGGCTGCTATGAAGACGCAGGAATCGGTCGGGATCGACAAGGTTGTTGCAAAACCGACCCTGCAGGCGACCTTCGATGCACTTGAAAGCGGCGAGCAGAGATACCTGGTGGCAGATGCCGCTATAGGTGATTATTTTGCGCGCAATTATGATGACGTTGTCCGCGTCGGGTTTTTAGGTGCCGATTGCGTCACACCCAATTACGCGGTCACGCTTTCGCAAAACACGGCGCTTTCCAGCGGTGTCAATACCGCTATGAAAACTATCAATAACAACGGGGTTATGCGCGTCATAGTTGCGAAATGGCTCGGAACGGATGGACAAACCTTGTTGCCCAGTAAGATTGAACTGTCAAAACTGCCGGCCAAAGCATTCGGACTTTAGGGGTCAGGAGGACACAGGCTAAGCGGAACAGGTCGGCGTAAACATAGCCAAAACGTATTGAGGAGGCACATCATGGCAATCACAGTAACGGGAAGAAAAACAAGCGTCACCCCAGCGCTCAAGCAATATGTAGATGAGAAAATCGGACGTGCTTTAGAGGTTTTCGATAGCGCGGCCATGGACGCCGAGGTAATCTTGCGCGCCGAGAAGAATCCTGCGAATCCCAAAAGCTCGGTATGTGAGGTAACGGTTCGCGCTAAGGGTGCGGTTATCCGTGTCGCAGAAGCCGAAGAAGACATGTACGCTGCCATCGATATCGCGTCCGATAAGGTTTCGCGTCAGCTGCGCAAATATAAGACAAAGGTCGTGGACCGACGCGGTGGCAAGGGGACGATTCGTCATTTCGAGGCTGGGGATACCGATATCCCCGATGTGATTCCGGCTGAGGAAGAAGACGATCTGTTGGTTCGCACAAAAGAGGTCGAAATGGAGCCCATGACTGAAGAGCACGCCCTTGTTCAGACAGATTTGCTCGGGCATGATTTCTTCGTCTATTTCGATCAGGACGCGCATCAAATCCAGGTCATCTATCACCGCAAGAACGGTGGGTATGGGATTATCAAGCCGATTGTCAGGGCATAGATCCTGAAGTGAGGCTTTAAGAGCAAAAAGGGGCATGGGGTTCACCCATGCCCCTTTTGTTGTTTTCAGGCGCCTGTTTGCTGACAAGCAGAAAGGGAATTTCGCCAACGCCGAGCGCAAACTGATACTATGGCACGAGCGCGAATCCGCGCGCATGAATCGAAGGGGCTGTTTGAAGATGGCACGTGTGTATAATTTCTCTGCCGGACCAGCTGTGTTGCCAGAAGAGGTTCTGAAGCAGGCTGCCGATGAAATGCTTGAATATAGAGATAGCGGCATGTCCGTCATGGAGATGAGTCACCGTTCCGCGGCCTTTACCGAAATCATCACGACCGCTGAAAGCGATCTGCGCGAGCTTATGGGCATACCCGATAACTACAAGGTGCTCTTCTTGCAGGGCGGCGACTCCTTGCTGTTCGCGTCCGTGTTTATGAATCTGGCAAGAAACGGCAAGGCCGACTATATCGTTACGGGTAATTGGTCGAAGAAAGCCTATCAGGAGGCGCAGATTCTGGGCGACCCCAAACTTCTTGCGACCGGTGCGGATGATAATTTTTCGAAAATTCCAGACTTGTCCGACCTGGATATTCGCGATGATGCCTCCTATATCTACATATGTGAAAACGAAACGGTGCATGGGAACCGTATCCACAGCCTTCCCAACACAAAAGGGCATGTCCTTGTGGCTGATCAAAGCTCGATGTTTCTTTCCGAACCGGTTGATGTGTCCAAGTATGGCCTGATCCACGCTGGCGTTCAGAAAAACGTTGGACCTTCTGGCACGCAGATCGTCATTGTTCGCGAAGACCTTATCGCTGATGACCTGGCGGATGTTCCTACGATGTTGAGGTTCAAAACGCATGCGGAAAAGGGAAGTTTGTATAACACGCCCCCTTGCTATGGAATCTATATCTGTGGTCTCGTCTTCAAATGGATCAAGGGCATCGGTGGTCTTGATGCCATGAAAGAACGCAATGAGAAAAAGGCGAAGCTCCTTTACGATTTCCTAGATGCAAGTAGCATGTTCAAGGGAACGGTCGTTCCCGAAGACCGCTCTATCATGAACGTTCCATTTGTGACGGGCGATGATGAGCTGGACAAGAAGTTCATCGCTGCAGCGACTGCTGCTGGTTTTGCCAATATCAAAGGGCACCGCAGTGTTGGTGGCATGCGTGCCAGTATCTATAATGCCATGCCCGTCGAAGGCGTGGAAAAACTTGTTGAATTCATGGGTGCATTCGAAGCCCAGAACTAAAAAGCCATGTCATAGCAGGGCCCGTTTGACACAAACGGGCCCTGCAGTGTATGCACGGTATCTTATCTGCGCACGTAGACAGTTCGTGTTTGTGCTGCGGGTATGGAGTGAATGTGTTATATCGGGCATATATCCCGTGTTTGCGGTAAAGTAATCAACTCAACAGCAGATAAACAAAGCATTAACGAGGTCTAATTTTGCTGCAGCGTGCTTGTAACCGAAGCATAATACTTGTTCTCACGATTGCCCTGCTCTGTTCAGGTGCGGTATTCGTGCCGTTTTCGTATGCAGATGAAGAAGCAGATTCGCTTGAATCTCAGGTTAAATCGAGTGCCGAGGCATATAACAGTGCCGTTGCCCGCCAAGAGGAGCTGGCGGCAGAGATTGCACAGCTCGACACACGTATTGCAGACCTGGAAGCAAAACTTCCAGAACAGAAGAAACGTTCCGATGAATCTGTACGTGCTCTATATAAATATGAATATGACTCATCGAGCGTCCTCATGA
>CAYSZR010000042.1:0-4504 GCA_964435565.1 uncultured Coriobacteriaceae bacterium | reverse complement strand
CCATCGTAATATGGTCCAAATTCATAGACATCATCATCGAGCGTCCTCATGATGATGCTCGAATCGACGAGCATTACCGATATGCTTGCGATTCTGGATTCGTACACTTGGATTCTCGAATATAACACCGCCGAGATACAAGCCTCCAATGCGATGCAAACCGAGCTCCGCAATTCGAAAGAGCAGCTGGAAAGCGACAAGACGGGAGCTGACGAAGCTGCAAATGAAGCATATTCTTCGCTTCAGGCAGCACAATCAGCCCGAGCCCAAGCAGCTGAACGAGCTGCTGCTGCTCAGGCGGCAGACCAGCGTGCCCAAGAAGACCTGATCGCTGCATCGGGCGGCACCGAAGAAGAAAAAGCCGCTGCTTCACAAAGCGCTGCCGCAACTAACTCGACGGTCAACGCATCCAATGTTGGCTGGTCGTCTGATAAGACCTCGTTTGTCAACGAATGGGCACCTCGAATCGATGCATATCTTTCAGGATCTCCCACGGCAGGCACGGGTATATATTACGCATCGGCCGCTTGGGACAACGGTGTTGACCCGCGCTGGGCTCCGGCGATTTCGTATGTTGAAAGCAGTCTGGGGGCCGTCTGCTTCAGATCGTATAATGCATGGGGGTACGGAGGCAGTGGTTTCTCGTCATGGGAAGAGGGCATCAACAGGGTCGTCTCATCCCTTGGCGGCTCTTTATACGGCGGCTATCTGACACGCGATGCTGCCGCAACGTACTGCCCAACCAACCCTGATGGGTGGTACAGCGAATGTGCTGCGCAGATGGCTCAAATGTAATTCACCTGCTTATTTCCACTGGCTTGTCAGTAATCCATCCTAGACGAAATATTCGCTATTATGGATATCTATGGAACTGGCGCTAACATTTACCTGCATGGTTTTAGGCGGCGTATGCGTAGGCGTGCTTTCGGGCATGCTCGGCATCGGTGGCGGTGTCGTCATGGTGCCCTTGCTGCGTCTTTGTTTCGGCCTTGATGCCTTCATGGCAACAGCTACGTCCCTTTTTGCGATTATCCCGACATCGCTTTCCGGTGCGATCTCTCATATCCGCGCCAAAACGTGTATTCCCAAGCTCGGCATTGCGCTAGGGCTGGGCGGCGCATTTACCTCATCGCTTGGCGTATACCTTGGATCTATCTCGCCCGCGTGGCTTATTATGCTCGTTGCAGCTGCTATCATCGCCTATTCTGCTTATGCCATGTTGCGCAAGGCGATTGACATGCGCAGCAGCGGCAAGAAGATATCCTCGAGCTCTGATTGCGATACGGAGTGCAGCCAGGCAAGCGAAGAAGAATGTAGTCTCACGCACAAGAAGATAGCCGGGGCGTTTGGGATCGGCTTGATTGCGGGTCTTGCATCTGGTTATGTTGGGGTTGGCGGTGGTTTTATCATGGTGCCGCTTATGACCGCCTGGCTTTGCGTGCCTATGAAAAAGGCTTCCGGGACATCCCTTATTGCAATCATCATTCTTGCGGTTCCAGGTGTTGTTCAGCAAGCCATGTTGGGACATGTTGATTTTCTCGCAGGCGCTATGTTGTGCGTGGGCGCAATCCCCGGAGCGGTTTTAGGTGCGAAGCTCGTCCCCCATATTCCCGAGCGAGCTCTGCGATTCGTTTTTGCCGGCGTGCTTGCCATAGCCGCCGTGGCACTCGTGCTTAAGGAATGTATCGGAACCTGAGCTGTGGAGGATAACGGGTTTTTCAGCAGTTTTGCGCTATAAGGTGTACACTACGCGACAACTTGATATCGCAACTGCGATGAAGGGGTCGAGTAGAGGCCAATCCGTTTCACAGAGAGCCGGTATGTATTGCTGAGAGCCGGCGGCGGACGTTTCGAATATCTCCCTGGAGCAGTTCGACTCAACGTGTCTTGCAGTTCGCGGATGATCTCCGTGTCTGCAGGGCAACAAGTAAGTCGAATCGGTGGGAACCGTTATAAGCCGCCTTGAGCAGCCTTTCCACATGTATTCGACATGGAGGCGAAGGGACAGCGGTATGGCGGGCGAGTATAACGGCAAGAAAATGAGCGGTGCGCAGTGCGTTATTACGGCACTGGAGGATGCGGGCGTCGAAATCGTCTTTGGGTATCCTGGAGGACATGCGCTCGATCTTTACGACGCTCTCTATGACAACAAGAGATTACGACATATTCTCGTGCGACACGAGCAAGGTGCAGTTCATGCTGCAGATGGGTACGCTCGCGCCACCGGCAAAGTTGGCTGCGTCCTTGTAACCAGCGGACCAGGTGCCACAAATACAGTGACGGGTATCGCCACGGCGTACATGGATTCGATTCCATTGGTCGTCATTACAGGACAGGTTCCAACGGATGTTCTGGGAAGCGACGCTTTTCAGGAATCTGATATGACGGGCATTACGTTGCCCATCGTCAAACATAGCTATCTGGTGAAAGACGCACGCGAGCTTGCACCAACCATTGCACAGGCGTTTCATATCGCCTCGACTGGACGTCCCGGACCGGTGGTCGTCGACGTGCCGAGCGATCTTGCAAGGGAACACGATGTTATCTACGCGTTTGACGATCAAGTGAAGATACAGTCCTATAAACCAACGTATCGGGGAAACGCGAAGCAGATCAAACAGGCGGCGCGGGCGATGAAGAACGCGAAAAAACCTGTTATCTATGCCGGTGGCGGCATAATCTCATCGGGAGCGACTTCTGAACTCGTGCAACTTGCCAAGCTCATGCAGATGCCTGTTTCAACAACGCTTACAGGTAAAGGATGCTTTCCAGAAGATGACGAATTGAGTTTGGGGATGCTGGGCATGCATGGCTTGCCAGCGGCGAATTATGCGATTCGTGAAAGCGATCTTGTCTTCGCTGTGGGAACACGCTTTGCAGATCGCTCGACGGGCAAGGTGGATGCTTTTGCCCCGCATGCGCGCATCGTGCATATCGACATCGACCCGGCTGAGATCGGGAAGAATCGCACTGCCGATATCCCGATTGTCGGTGATGCGAAGACCGTGCTCGCTTCGATTATCGATGAGCTTGAGAAAGCAGGCGCAGAGCCAAAGACGCAGGCGTGGCTTAGTCAGGTTGCTGCATGGAAAGAAGAACATCCGTTTTCGTATGACCAGCGTGCGGATGCTATACAGCCTGAATATGCGATGCAGCTGCTCGATTCGTTGACCGGAGATCGGGACACGATCTTCACAACAGACGTTGGTCAACATCAGATGTGGGCATGTCAGTACCTTCACACGGTGCGACCACGTACGTTCGTCTCGAGCGGGGGAGCGGGGACCATGGGCTTTGGTCTGCCTGCGGCGATGGGCGCCCAAGTCGCCTTTCCGAAAAGCCGTGTCGTCTGTATCACGGGCGATGGCTCGTTGCAGATGAATATTCAGGAGATGGCCACTATCTATGGCAACGAATTGCCGGTCAAGGTGATATTACTTGATAACAACTGTTTGGGAATGGTGCATCAGATGCAAGAGCTCTTCCTTGACAAGCGATACAGCCAGACCGAGTTCAAGGGCAATCCTGATTTCGAAAAGCTTGCTCTAGCCTATGGATGGTCGGCGTTTGAGGCGGATGACCCCAAGAAGCTTGGCAAGGTCATGAGCGCATGGCTCTCTGCAAAAGGTCCCGCCTTGCTGTGGATTAAGATTCCCATGGACGAAGACGTGTTTCCCATGATCCCTGAAGGCAAGACCATTGCAGATGCGATTGGTATCATGAACGCAAAGGGAGGCGAGTAGCCCATGTCACGCATTCTTTCCGTATGGGTTGACGATAAACCAGGCGTGCTTGCGCGCATTGCAGGACTTGTCTCGCGACGCGGCTTCAACATTGAATCACTCGCTGTCAGCAACACCGAAGATGCAACACGCAGCCGCGTGACCATGGTTGTCGATGCCGATGAGGTGATCGTCGAGCAGGTGACTAAGCAGCTGCACAAGCTCATTAACGTATACAAGGTTACCGATTTGACCGATGTCGATCATATCGACCGCGAGCTTGTGCTCTTCAAAGTGAACGCAGACCCGAGCCAGCGTGGCGAGATTATCGAGCTTGCATCTATTTTCCGTGCACGTATCGTCGACGTAGCACCAAGCACGCTTACTATTGAGGCAACGGGTACTGCAGATAAGATCGAGGCGATGGAAAACCTCCTGCGGGCCTATGGCGTCAAGGAAATAATACGAAGCGGCAAGATAGCGATTTCACGCGGCTAGCAAATGATAGCGGGGCTCCCCTTAGCAGGTGGAGCCCCGTTGCTATTCGCTGATTCCGTCGGTTTGGCGGATAAGCTTGCGCTTGATTTTGCCACCAACGGTTTTGGGCAGTTCGTCGACGTACTCGACGATGCGTGGATACTTATAGGGCGCCGTCGTGTGCTTGACGTGATTCTGCAGTTCTTTGGTGAGTTCGGGAGTCCCCTCGTATCCGCGGGCAAGCACGATCGTCGCTTTCACGATCTGGCCGCGGAGGTTCAGGATGGCGAAATGTTTGGTCTGCT
>CAYSZR010000041.1:0-17156 GCA_964435565.1 uncultured Coriobacteriaceae bacterium | reverse complement strand
CCGTATGTTCTTGTGGGTTACGATCTGTATAAGAAAAATGGTTATGTCCTGCATTACTGGATTGATTCCAATGGCGTCGAATACAGTCCGGGCGCTCTATATACGGCTGTCGGGCTGGACAAGATCACGTTTACTGCGCAGTGGTATCGCGATGTTGGCGTTACTGTGACATTCAAGGTTGATAAAGGCGACGTTGAAGATCTGGGTAGCGGCAGCGGTAACGTGGGTAGCGACGCTGATAAGACACGTGGTTATGCGCAGATAACGGGTATGCGTCTGGGCGATGATGTCACGATATTCGATGGAACTAAAGAAGATGCCGACAAGCTTGGCATGACCTGGCTCAACGACTATATCGAGTTTTACCGACCGGGATATTATGTGAGCGGCTGGTATTACTATACGCGCGAATACGACGAAGCGACTAAAGAATATAAGACCGTCGAACACTCCGTGAATGCGGATGCTTTGCTTCGCCTATTCGAATATGACAAGTCAGATCAGACAAGCAATCCCATCATTGACGTGCTCTATGCGAGATGGGCCCCGATCAAGGGCTATACCATCGTTTATGATGGGCAAGGCTCGACATACGTGGCGAATCCACGCACAAACCTGAGCTGGACCGAAACGAATATAACTCCTACCGATTATGCAAATGTAACGAAGAGCGGTTATACGCTTTCTGGTTGGTATGCCACCGAAGACGGAACGGCTACAGGCACTAAGATTACATTCAGCTCTGATCCCAACGATTGGTTGATCAAGTCTGCAACGCGCTTGCGCGACATTGCTCTTTCGTCTGATGTATCTCAGACCATTACGCTGTTCGCATATTGGACCGTGGGCGATGTGCCTATCACTTACGTAGTCGATGGGCAGGGGACAGTGCGCGCCAATACGGTTGACGGTGAGCAGAGCAGTGCCTCTAGCAAGGTCGTCGAAAGGCTCAGGTCGACTGATTCGCAGCAAGCGCGTGGCGCTACTGCAGAGCCGCAGGCTGGCTACAGGTTCTTGTATTGGTCGAACAATATCAACGATACGAAAATCTACAATGCGACCATAACGCGTGAAGACGTCATGCAAATCGCCTTTATCCGCACCTATGGCGACAGTGATACCGAATATAGGTACGGAATGTGGGCTGCGGCGACCTTTACCGCGCATTTTGAGCCCGTCGTCTATACCATCCATTATGAAAGCGGCTTCGAGGGCGGCAGCACCTATAACAAGATGCTCGACGAGTCCTATATCTACGGCACGACCTTTATCGCCCCGATGGCTGGCGACACGTCGACGATCTACCATAATGGCTACACGTTTGTCGGTTGGATTACCAATGAGGATACGCCGCGCAGGATTTTGGCGGGTGGTACGGCAACGGATCTGATGGCTCGAAGCACGGCGGGTACGGTAATAACGCTTACCGCCGAATGGGCAGTCAATAATTCGACATTTACCTATATCGCTCGCAAGGGCGGTATGGTGGGCGTTTCTGGCACAACCGGCGTGGCAAAAACTTCTATTACCTTCAAACGTGACGCAACCGACTTCACAGCTATTACCGCTACTCCTTCCACGGGATACACCTTCAAGGAATGGCGCGAGACGAGCACGGGTCGCAAGGTGAGCGAAGCGCAGACGCTTACAGCAGCCGAACTTGCAAAATTCGCATCTGCCAAGGACGGCGCCCTTTGGATTGCCGAAGGTTCGTTTACTGCAATCTTCGAGCCCTCTGACTATAAGATCATCTATGTCGTAACTCCTTCAGCCGGACAGGATTATGACGTAGCCGAAGGCGATGTTCCTAAAGAGCAGACGAAGACCTATGGCAAACCCATCCGTTTGCGTGCCGTGGGTACGACGCTCATCACCCGTGCTGGCTATGTTTTCGCGGGCTGGAACACCAAGGTAGATGGTACTGGCACACATTATGCTGACGGCGCGACGGTAACTCGCGAATTCGAACGAATTTCAGGCGGCGATGTGTACCTGTATCCAGAATGGAAACCAGGCACGTACACCGTGTCATATTATCGTGGTGCCAATGACGCTACTGGCTCCATGGATTCGCAGACCTTCTCCTATGGTACGGCCGGCACGCTTACCCCAGGCAATTTCCAGCGCAACGGCTACAACCTTATTGGCTGGTCTACGCATATAGCCGATTCGGTTGTGGGCACACTTGCGGGCGCTGGCATCAATCACACTGATTTGATACTCATCGATGAGGCCGCCATCTATTATGGTGGTGTCAACGGCGAGGACGTGACGTTGTATGCGGTGTGGGAGAAGAAGACAAGCTATGACGTGAGCTTTGGGATTGCTGATGATGAAATCAGCAAGAACGCTGCTGTTCTCACGGAATATGCTAATGCAGGCACAACGGCTGCGCCTGGGGCGTTCTTGAGCACCGATTGGGCTAACACGCACATCTTCAGCCAGACTGCTCTTCAAGCCCAGGATACATCGTTCTCGCACTGGACATATACGATCACTTACGACAACGGCACGCAAAAGACGGGCGCGACGCAAGATGTGCGCAAGATCGCCATTGATGGCGTTGCTGTATTCATCGCGCACTTTAACGTTGCGGATCATTACACCGTAATCTACGAGCATGGCACGCGCGGCACATGGACTGAGGACTGGAACCATACGTACTTTACGGGCGTCAATACGGGCTCGACAATCGGGTCTGTGAGCTTTGGCAACGTGACGAGCGGCCAGACGTATTCCACGGCTTACTTTGACACCGTTGCCACTAATCCGCAAAACAAGAGCAATCCTAAAGCGCAGGTTGGCTTTGTGTTTACGGGCTGGCACTTCAAACTGAAGAGCAGCGATATGATTTATACGACTGTCAAGGCCGAAGAGGGGCTTGCGGGTTATTATTATCTCGACGCTGCCGCATTCTTGAGATTTGAGATTAGGGAATCGCTTACCCTGACTGCTCAGTGGAAGTCAACACCTACTATCGTCTATATCTATCCCGGTGGCGGCAGCTTTGTCTCGGGTGATCTTTCCAGCAGGCTCAATGGTCTTGAGCTTAACTCGGAGCGCAGTTATGCATCGGGCACCATGAATGTTGGTGCTACCATCACTTTGCCGGCTGCAGATATCGTGCATCGGGATGGTTACGAATTCCTGGGATGGTCTACTACGGAAGGCGCCGATCCGGTCTATGCGGCTGGCCAGACCACCGAGGTTTTGGGCACGCTTGCTGGCATGAAGCTCTGGGCTGCATGGAAGCAGCTTACTTATACGCTGCATTACAATTCCAATGGCGGCACTGCTGTTACCGATAAGACCGTGTACTGGGATACCCCCAATCTTCTTCCGACGACGAACCCAACCAAGAATGGCTATGAAGCTGCGGGTTGGTATGGCACGCCAGATTTCCAGGGTGATGTGGCAAAGGCCGATAACTCGCTGTCCTTTGGCGATATCGCTCGTTCAAACTACAACGCTTTGAGTGACACGGAGAAGGCCCTTTATGGCAGTGCCGCGGCATATGCCGAGGCAAAGGGTGCCACGTTGTATTTCCGCTGGATCGAAAAATCTGCAACGATCAGGTACGAGGCTGTCGTTATCAAAACGACCGAATATGGCGACGAATTCGTTTCTACTGCAGGCGGTTCTGTGAGCCCGGGTTCTGTCGAGGTCGTAGCTGCCACTGGTACGCCGGCAAGCGTCACAGCATCTAAGAGCCTGGGCTTCAAGTTCCTCTATTGGGCAGATGTCGACGGCAACATCCTTTCGTATGACATGGCCAATTTCGTGCCGACCAAGGGCAACTATGAGGAAACGGGCGAATTATGGGGCAATGCTCTCCACTCCGTTTACTATGCAGTGTTCGAGCCCGTTGTCTATACAATCAAATTCGATTCCAATGGAGGCATTGGTTACATGGCTCCTTGGACCGCTGGCTATGGGGCTGCGGCGACCTTGCCTACGATCGATAATCAGATTCAGCGTGTCGGCTACGATTTCGTGACATGGTCAACCAGGCCCGATGGTGGCGGCACGCTTATCGCTGACGGTGGCTCATATAGTAATCTTTCGTCCGGCGACGGCGATATCGTGACGCTCTATGCGCAATGGAACGGTCGAACCTTCGAGCTCGTGCTTTCCGCTAATGGTGGCGCCAACGGTACCGTGGACGCCTCTGGCGGCTGGACTGCGAGCGAGGGCATCATCTTTACAAAGCAGGTCAAGGCAGGCACTGCCGTACGTATTCCCGATGATCGTGTCTTCACGCGTGATGGTTATATCTTCGATGGCTTTGCCGAGACCAAAGAAGGCGAGGTTGTCTACGAGCCAGGCGATCTTTATTGGATGGCAGGCGGCCGCACGATCTTGTATGCGCATTGGACGCCGATATCCTATATCGTGCGCTTGCAGCCGGGCGACCCAGATGCGACTGGGAGCATGGCCGATATTTCAATGCGTTTTGGCGTTGATAAGGCATTGACCCCCAACGCTTTCGCGCTTTCGGGCTATAGCTTCTACCGCTGGAGATTGGATAGCTCCGTTGATCGTGACCTTGTGAAAGAGGAAACAGGGACACCTGTTATATATGAGATTTCGGAGTATTTCGCAGATGGTGCTCTTCTGCCGAGCTTCACGTATACGGCGGGACAGGTCATTACGCTTTATGCCGAATGGACGCCTAAGTCCAATGCCGTCAGCTTCGATGTTGCCAGTGGCGGCACACTCTCTGGTGTCACTAACCCTCAGCAGGTCTTGACCGGGAACACTGCATCAACGACCAATCTTAAGGTCAAGGCTGAAAATGGTCGCCTGCTCATGGGTTGGGATTACGTAACGACTCCGGAATCCGGCAATTCCATTACCGGTTTTGTCGCAGATCCCGGTAGCGTGATCATTTACGGTCCGACGGTGTTCACTGCTCGCTGGGCCGCAGGCGGCGCAGATGCGCGCGTCGTAGTCTATCTGCCCGGCTTGCATGGCGACTTTATCGCATACGACCCGGTCGGAGATGATAACGGCACCGCAACCTTCTATAACGGCCTGAAGAGTGGCGCGACCATCGCAAGTTATCCCTATGCTGGTGCCAAGGCGGCAAGCGGGTATCCGCTTGGCGTGACCGATACGGGTGGGGAATGGGTCTTTGCCGGTTGGCACCGCGAGTCTACGGGTGATGGCGGCAAGATGATCAGCTCGACCGACATCCTCGTCTCTGCTTTGCAGCAAGGAGAAACGGAGCTTCCGATTCCCGCTATCGGTGCAGATGAGTGGGCCATTACGTTTACCGCACTTTGGACGCGTGCGGGCACTACTGTGACGCTGCATGAAAATGGCGGCACTTGGATTTCGACGGACTTTGATTCAGAACGTCGACAGGGTAACGATACCCCCCTTGTGTTCAGGTACAACATGGGCGATACCGTCACTCTTCCGGATGCGACTAAGATTGCACGTGCCGGCTGGGTCTTTGATGGATGGGCGACAAGCCAGGCGAATGCCGATGCGCACCGTGTTACATACGAACCCGGTGAGCAATTCGTTATGCCTACTTCGAGCGTGGCTTTCTTTGCCGTCTGGTCTGATCGCACGTATACCATTCGCTATGTGACTGGTTCGGGAACGTACCGTGCACCGAGTCTTGTCAAATGGAATGCCACCGATCTGACTCCAGCACAAGGCGACCCAACTTGGGGCGGCTCAACCTTTGCGGGCTGGTATTCGGTTGATAATTCGAATCTTGCCGAAGGCGCCACGCCGAAGGGCACACGTGTCCTGTCCGGTATGACGCTTGCCGATCTGCTTGCAGCTCATGTCATCACGAGCGATGCGCAGACAGACATTACGCTCTATGCGCTGTTCGTACCCGAAATTGCCAATCTTTTCTATGGGGTTAAGGACAATCTGGGCGGAACGGTCACGAATTCGACCGAAAAGACCAATGCAAGCGACGGTCAGCCCGTTGGCTCAACTGCCAAAGCGGCAGACGGCTATACCTTCATCGGGTGGTATGACGCTGAAGGCAATCTGATGAGCCTCAAGGAAACATTCGTGCCCTCAAAAGGCGTTGATGAGGTCTGGTTCGATGGCACACGCTGGTTCGCGTATTTCGCATATTGCACGTACACCATTCACTACGATAACAATAATGCTGATTCCGGATCGGTCACGATTCCCGACCAATACGCAGGCCTCGATGTGCTTGTTGACCTCACTTCGAATAACGGCCGTTTGATTCGTGATGGTTATGTCTTCCGGGGCTGGTCGCGTACGCAGCTCGATCCCGTCAACACAGAAGCCGAAGTCACCACTGCCGTGCAGTTCAAAGATGGTGCTCGAGTGCAGCATCTGCCGCTTGCCAACGAAACGGTCGTCACGCTTTATGCCGTGTGGCAATACGTCGGCTTTTCTGTCAACTACAACCTCGACGGGCAAAACGACCCGAACGGAACGGCGTTTTACGGTTACATTACCGATGGATCGAGCGGGCAGCTCCATAAAGCCGGCGAATCGGTAGTTGCGCTCGCCGAGCAGGACACTCACGGTGCTCATCGCACTGGCTATATCTTCAATGGCTGGACTTATACTGATGATTCTGGGCAGAAACAGGTTGTCGCTTTTGCTGGTAAAAGCGCGTTTGACCCGGATAATGACACGCTCGTATATGGCGACACCTTTACGATGCCCAGCCACTCCATCACGCTTTCTCCCAACTGGACGCCTACAAGTTATACCGTCTTGTTCATTCCCGGCGCCGTTGTGATCGGGGTTGACGGTCAGGGTAATACGACGCGCACCATGTCTCCTGCTGACACGGCAGCAGCTTCGATCTTTGCCAACAGCTCCTCGAAGAAGGTTGCGACAGGTTCCGATGTCAAAGATGCAAATGGAGAGTATCTGCCTGGAGGAACTGTCTATTATCGCGTCGCGGTTCGCTATGACGAATCATTCGACGCGCGTATGCGCTTCGTTTCAAATGGATATGACTTTGTTAATTGGCTTGTTTCAGGCGCGACATCCCTTACCGAAAATCTTAACGGCCTGCATAACGCTGGTTACTATATGAACTATTCGGTCAATCTTTCTCGCACGGGGATTGTCTATTTCACTGCGCAATGGGCGCAAAAGAGCGTTTCGGTCACGTTTATGAGCGACGATAACGCTTATGGTACCGTCGGAGGTACTACACAGCAGACCGTACGTGTTGGGCAGACAGCCGATTATTCCCTCGTCACGACAACCCCAGGATACAAGCGTTATCTCAAGGGCTGGCAGATCTGGGAAACCGACGCAAACGGCAATGCGCCTGCGAGCGGGACTATCAACCCGAATGCTTTTGATACACAGGATACGACCCTGTGGGCCCCTGACACGCCTTCCACGTGGAAGATCAATGGCATAACGACCTTCATAGCCATTTGGGCAGAGGCATACGAGGTTCGCTATTTCGAGGGCTCGACTGCCAACGGTTCTTCGTTCATCACCGGTGATTTCTATACCGACCATCTTTATGATGCAGGGCACCCTGATGGTCAAGATAATGTCACGCGTTACGTGCACGTGATTCCCAATAGCGCTACGCCGGCGTTTGCAGGGGAGACCAACGGGTACCCGCGCTCGATTATCCAGCGCACCGATGCCTATACCTATACATCGTATGCCTTTACAGCAGGCGCCGCCGCTGCTGGTGGCACATATTACGAGCTTGTTGATGCTGCCACTCAGAAATATTCACTCACGACCGATGCGGTATTCCGGGCTGGGAAGAACTATTACACGCTTCTTATCACGTCGTATACAGGACCTAAATATGATGAGAAAGGCGATCTCATCATCGACTATACCTACTTGGTCGATTTCTACTATACATTTGCAGGTTGGGCTCTCGCGAATGCAGATGGGAGCTACCAGCTTGAAAACGGCAATCTGCATATTGTTACCATCAACGGCGCGCCCGCTGCCGATCTTTCCTCGCTTAGCGTAACGGGCGACACATACTATGCGGCAACATGGAAACCCGCCGGATACTATATCTATTTCGACCCGAATACGCCTTCAGCTTCAACGACGACGGGCACTATGCCTACGCAGGGCATGACTTTTGAAGAGGCAACGGCCCTTGCCAAGAGCAAGTATGCCTCTAGTGGCTATGAATTCGTGGGCTGGTCGGATCAGCAATGGAATGCGTTCGATTCGGAATACAGCAATAGCAGTTACACCATCGGCTTTATCATTGCCAAGGTCAATGCGGGGCTGAATGGTGCTGATTCCGGCATGGGCGTTACGCATTATTGGGCCGATCAGGCTTCCTATAGTCGTTCGCAGACGGGCACGGCGGATGAATACGCGACCTTTACGCTTTATGCGTTGTGGCAGAAGAAATCCTATAACGTGAAACTTCTGAATAGCGATACAGCCAACGGCGTGATTTCAGGCGAAGGCCTTTCGCAGGTCGTTGATTATCTAGGTTCCCCGAGCTCTACCAAGGTAACCGTTACACCTGTTCAGGGCTTTGTGTTGGGTGGCTGGGTCTATGAGATGCTTCTTGCCGATGGCACGGTCGAAAAAGGCGAGTTGGATGCTTATGGAGAAAACGGTTTTGGCCTTTCCCAGCTTTCGGTGCGTGGATCTGTCACATTGACCACGCTTTGGGAGAAGACCTATTCGGTTACTTACTTGCCAGGCGAACATGGCAACTGGGCTCAAAACGTCACTAAAGACGGCTTCCGCGCTATCAGCCATGCCGACAAGACCATCACGTTCAATGCTCTGGTCGACGAGGTTGATCCCTTCAACACAGCCGATTACTACTACGTCTCTCCTGAGATGAGCTATGACGGCGGCGCGACGTATGTGACGTACACACTTGCCAAGAGTAAGGACGAGGGCTGGGTTTTCGATGGCTGGACGGGCAGCGATGGCAAGTTCTATCACACGATAGCCGAGCTCGCCGGTATCAATGTCCCTGTAGGCGGTTTCACGCTTACGGCTCGTTGGATCGCCTCGAGCGTGAATATCTCGTTTAATCCCGATGGCGGCACTGCAACGCTTAACGGCGACGGTTCGAGTATGCTCGCGACAGTAACGGTGTTGCCCTACGAGCGTGTCGTGCTTCCAAATGGCACATCGGCATCGCGTCCTGGTTACGAACTCGATGGCTGGACTTTTAACGGCACGTTCTATCCAGTGACGTCGACCACGGGCTGCGACATTCCTGCGCCTACCTATAACATAACGATGTATGCGCATTGGTCCGAGCGCAAGGTCATCATTACCTATACGTCACCCGTCACCAATGTTGATGGTCAGGCCGGCGGATATATTACGGCTGTCGAGGGAACTGAAGCCGGAAGTATTCATGCTGAGCCGCTGGGAAGCAATATGTACGCGAATGTTGCGCACTTTGATCCGGAAACAAATACCACGACGTATTCCATCGGGCCGAAAGGTATCGTGAACGATCGCGGCGAGCTTATGGCCTATGCAACCATCGATACCTATTATCAACGCGTGAGCTCGAAGAACGGCTATGCGCTTGATTGGACGACCGGCGCGAAGATCGCCAATGCGCCCTATTATGTGAATGCCGTTGCGCGCGATGGTTATCGCTTCTTGTACTGGGTCGACAAAGACAACAACATCATCTCGCGCGATGCACAATTCCAAGCATACGCATCGTCAAGCGGATTCTTTGACAACGTGACTTATTACGCGATCTTCGACGAGCTCGATCCCGTGCGTATCAAATACGCTGTCAATAATAACGAGCTTGGCTACGTGACGCGCAATTCGCTCAATGGCGAACTTGTAGACCCCGCAACGGGTACCGCTTCTGGAACGACGTTGCATCTCATTAGTGGTGCGACGGTCGAATATTGGGTTGACGAAAATGGGAATAAGGTTGCAGGAAGCGATGGTCTGGTCGTATTCGTACCGCCACGATACAACACGACCGGACATGATAGCGAATTTGCCGGTCTGAACATTTATGTTGGGCATACATACACCGCCCTTCTCAAGGTTCCCGAGAATATTACGTTCAGGGTCGTGCAGATGAAGCAGGATCCAGGTACCACTAACTTCAGCGAGGTCACCGACGGGACTCTTGTCATCACAAGCGGACCTGCCAATACGACGGTCGCCGTGGTTGAAAACGGATCGGGTTATTCTTTGGGTGCGGTCAGTTACGTGACGAATGGCGACATCGTCACCGTGAGCCTTGTTACCGGTGGCTGGATTTACGACAATGGCGCCTCTCCGCTTCTTGCCAGCACATATTTGATCGATAGCGATGGCAATGAGTGGGAGTACAGCGCTGTTCTTTCGGCAAACACCAATCATCTCTTACTCAATGCAGAGAATAAAGAGCTCACCATTGTTCTCTACTATGCAGTTAAGAACGCTTCTGCAGCGCGCATAGTCTACGAGGTCGAGAATTACACGAGCGACGGTCAATTGTATGGCGGCAGCAACTATGGTAGCACCAAACCGACCTTTGAATTAGTCGATACCTCGACCGAGGCCGGCAGGACCGCTGCAGCCAAGGGCTCGACTGCGATGTCTGCTCCAGCCGGCCTTTCGTTTGCCGGTTGGTATTGGAAAGATGCGAGCGGGACCATCCATACGCTTGACCCCACGCAAGTGACGATTACGCCCGCCGCGCCTGACGGCGGCTGGGTTACCAACGGCGTCTACCACTACATTGCAAAATACGTCGAGAATGCCGATATTTCCATCTTCTATAAGTCCAAGAGCACCAAAGGCGGCACGGTCAGCCTCGCTAAGAATACGTTCTCGCCAGTCACAGGCGTTCCGACCCCGAGTGTTGCGACGCCTCAGGTTGGTTGGGAGTTTGTACGCTGGATTGACTCGGATGGCAAGTGGGTTCTTGAAGACGGCACGTCTGTCGCTGAAAATGAATACGATGGCGTTGCCGCTCTTATGGGTGCGGTATTCCGTCCGCAGCGTGCAACAGCCGGTTCCAATATCGGCACGTATCTCGACTTCAATGGCAAGACGTTCACGGCGGTCTTTGTCGAAGGCGCCGTTAATTTCAAGGCAGAGATATATCACGTCATCGGCAGCGACATCGTTAACAAGCAAAGCGCCAATGATCCCACGCTCGTGACTGGTAAAAATCTTCCGTGGGAGACTAAGACACTTTCTGCAACTGCGGGTATCAGCATTGCGGTTATCGAAGGCGACGATGGGTTCTATCGCATCGTCCAGGTTGTCTATGGCACTGATGATCAGGGCTACCGTACCGTTACGCCTGTCAGTGACGCAGACGCCTTTAGCTATTTGCTGCCTGTCATCGAAGGCTACACGCTTAACCTGAAGTATTCCAATACCATTGATTCGGCAACCGTGCTTTCGAATGGCACGTCTTTGCTGCGTCTTTACTACGTTGCAAACAGCAATATCAACTATAAGGTCGTTGTCATGGTCACCGATCCCAGTGGCAACAACGCATGGCAGTACAGCGAGGCGTCGTATAAGAACGGAACGACCGATTCAAGCATGGGAATCGTTGTGCTCACGGGCGGTGCCACTGTTACCAATGCTGCCCATCAGATTGGCATCGACGTTCCGGTCGGCTATGAGTATGACGCGAGCTTCGCGCCAGCCGACCAGTTGCTTTCGGGTATCATTACCGGCGATGGCAGCCTCGTCTTACGTGTCTACTTCAAGGCCATTGCCAATGGCTCGCACTATGTCGTCGAGCATTGGCTCGTTGATGGCAACGGCAATGCGACTCTTATCAAGGATGCCGAGACGGTCACCACGTATGCGGGCCAAGAGGTTACCATTGCTGCGCTTGACCCGGCGGCACAGGGACATCCGGGCTATACCTATACGACCGATACTCTTACGGGTGTCAAGTTTGCGGGCGTGGCGGATCCTGAGGATGTTACGAGCAATCCGTATGCCGCGCATATCGCAGGTGGCGAGCCCTATTCCAAGCTGCGTCTTTTCTATAAGGCCAATACGCGCGTTATCAAGTTCGATACGGGAGCGGGCAACCTTGCAACAGGCGTTGACTCGTCGATTTTGAACGATGTCAATACAGCAACGGGTGCACAAATCGCACTGCCGGCAAAAAGCGATATGTACCGTGCCGGGTACGAGTTCAAAGGCTGGTCGCTTGCCGAGACGGTAAAAGATCCAAATTCTGACGATTATATCAATGTCGGTGAATCCTCGGGCATTCTCTCGCAACGTGCAGCAGACGCGGCAAGTGTTGTCTCGTATGCCTGGACCGTTCCCGAGATAGAGGGTGCAGACGCTACGGTTATCCAGTTGTATGCCGTTTGGCGCGCGCTTGACGTGTCATATAGTGTCGAGGTGTGGGTTGTGCGCGGCGATGGTCGCATCGAGCATCTCTCGCAATATGACGTGATCGGTCAGGGAATTGTGGGCGATACCGTTGACTACACTGACCCAACCAAGCCGGCCGAGACCTGGCGCACTGGCAATGTCAGCGACCAACGTTCACTTTATGGTGGCAATCCATATAGTTATGAAATCGCAACTGGCACCGTCAAAGGTTATGACTATATCCAGACCGCCTATACCGTTCCTGCAGGCACGGGCGTTGCAGGTGCGGATACTGAAGGTGTGCCGACCGGATCATTAACGTACAAGGTGCTCTCTGCTACTGATACCACTCATCCATATGGCGCGACGCTCTATCTGTTCTATCAAGCTGCTGGCACCAAGTACACGGTTGTTCGCCGTTTGGTCGTTGGTGGCGTGGTCTATGAAATCGATGAGGCTGGCAGTAAGTGGTATACGGTCGATGGCAGCACTAAAACGCCTGTTGATTCTTCTAGAACCGGTACTCCTGTATATGATGAGGTTAATGCGACATCTGGTCAGATTGCGACCGCTGTAGAAGACGAAGCTGGCAAGACCGACCAGACGGGCCATGTAAACTATTATCTGATTCCGCACCTTACCGGCTTTACCTACGATGCCGATTACGCTGCTGCAAGTATCGACGTTGCCGGTAGCGGTGACAGCATCATGTACATCTATTACATGGCGAATGTCTATGCGCTTATCTTTGACGAAGATGGCGGCAAGCTTAACGGTGCATCCGATATGGATCATGATGGCAAACATGCCAGCAAGGTCTATAGCGAACAAGTCATCGATCTGCCTGATTCCAGTTATATCAAGAAAGAGGGCTATACCTTCCGCGGTTGGATTGAGGGCTATGAAAACGAAGATGGCTCTTGGACCGAATTCGACGTGAACGGTGACGGTGTCACGAAATACCTGTTTGACGCTGATCAAGATGGCGTGAATGACAAGGACGCCGAAGGCAAAGAACTCATCATCAAGTACACGACTCCGCGCACAGACGATGGAACTATAACGCCACTGCGGGCTATCTGGGATCCGAGTATACAAAGCTATAAGGCAGAGATTTATTTCGTCAATCCACGCTCTGCCTCGAATGGTGGTAATCAGGAAACCCGCCGCAACGATCTTGAAGTAACCTGGGGCTTTGTCGATAGGGCCACGCAGCTATGGACGCTTCAGGCGCTGGTGGGTACTTCTGTTGGCGCGGGTGCAGACGACGCTGTCGGTCAGGCGATTGCGGCTCATGCAAGCGATTATGCTGGCTATAAACTTGCATTGGATGGCGCATACACGTCTGATATCAACGGCATTTCCAATACGATCGACACTGTTTCTCCCATATCCGGCAGCACTGTCTTGAGGCTCTTCTTCGTCGCTGATGAGGGAAAGACCGCATATAAGGTTGAATATTGGTTCTTCGGCGCAGATGGTCATCCGTATAAGTTCTACGAAACCGACGCGGCTCGTTTGGCCGGCGATACGTCTATTCCCGTTGCGCCTACCGTAACGCTTCAGGGCACGGCAGGACGTACGGCTCATGTCGATACGCCCAATGGCAATTACAATTCGACGAATAAGTTCCCGGCAAATTCAAGTACATGGACGCCCGATGAAGATGATGATACGAATTCATACAGTTATCTGATCAAGGCGATCACCGGTTATACGTTTAGCACGGGTATCTTCACCTTTAACGATAATTCTTATCTGAACGATTCCCAGGGCATGCTCTATGAGTACATAGACTCTGCGGGTTCCAAGCAGTCGATGTATGTTAAATATGGCCAGCAATTCAAATCGCTCACTTTTGCCGATATTCGCGGTGATGGCACGCTCGTTTTACAGCTTTTCTACACGCCCGAAACGCGCAACGTGTACTTTAGGCCCAATGGTGGAGGATTTACTTACAGTGGTGCAGACAGTTACTCGTCTTCATCTATGCAGGTCTATACCACTGGCCAGGAAATCGCCGTGCCCAGTGACATCGAAGTAACGCGCGCTGGCTACAAGCTGCTGGGCTGGACCCGCAACCAGTCTGCATCCGGTCTTTACAATGTCGTCGAAAGGGCAGATGGTGGCTACGATGTCACAACTACTACCGGCGAAGTTGTAACGTATGTCACCAATCCGAACCTCTACAAGGTCACTGCTGAAGCCACTCAAGAACTTTGGGCTGTATGGGCACCTGTTGAAGGCGTTGGCTATAAGGTTGAGCATTACCGTGTTGTGGCTACGAGGAAGGAAGACGGCAGCATTGACAAGATTATCAGCGTCTCAGAGCTGCCGGTTTACACGACCCAGCAGTTTGGCAAGACCGAATCCGAGGCTGTCGCCGAATATCTGTATTATGACACGGCGACCGGCAAGTATTATCTGATCAGCACCGATGATCCAACCAGGGTGAGAGAAGTCGATAAAGACGCCAGCTTTGCAAATCTGCTCGGTTATAAGTATGAGAAAGATTTCGTGCAGATGGTCGGGGGCTCCGTTAAGACGAATCAATCTGGGGTTGAGAACAAAGAATACAGATATGAAGCTGCACGCGATGATAGCGCCACGCCGGCAACTACAGGAATCACGGGCGATGGCAAGCTGACGCTGCGCTTGTACTATGTGAGCGAATCGAACGTGCAATACCGCGTACAGCTTTGGACTGTTTCGGGTCAGGGAATTGCCACGAAATACGTCGCGCCGGCAGGGAAGGGCTGGAACGTCGATGAAAACGGCAGGATATTGCTTACGGGCACTGCTGGAACATATGAGAAAGTCGATTATGACGCGAATGCCAATAACGATGAGCAAAAGCTCGTTACAACCTATTACGCGGATGGCCAGATCGCAATCAGCAAGTTCCTCAACGTCACCAGCGCCTTCTCAATCGATGGTTATGCCTATACAGGCGCGAAAATCAAGATTAACGGCAATGAGTTCCAAAGTAATCCCTATAAGCTTATCCAAGGCGACGGCAGCACCGTTATCTGGCTCTATTACGCACCGAACAACTTCGATCTTACCCTGTATATCGACCTCACCAGCACTGATGCGAGCTGGAACCTGAAGTATCAAGACCAAGGTGCCGATTTCCTCACCGGCGGTCCCAAAAACGCATACCTTGGTTATGCTGGCGAGGCATCTCGTACGGTGAAGTCGAAAGAGGAAGTCGAGCTTCCCAAGAGCGACGTTGCCACACGCGTTGGTTATACGCTTATGGGATGGGTCTACACGACCGGCGATACCGCTGAATCCACGGGGCTCGATTTGCTGGGCATGACCGGTCAGGCTTCCATCAATTACTTCAATAGCACGATTTCTACAAGCAAGAACTTCTATGGTGAACTTCAAGACTGGATGTTCACGACGCCCGAGGCAAACTCGAAGGTGCGTCTGTATGCCGTATGGGTCGCAAATTCGACGCCGTATCAGGTATACCATTACAAGGTATCTCGCGATGGCACCGTTGAGACAAGCCCGAGCTATATCGAAACTGTCAAGAACCCGCGTTGGGCAGTGGATGGCAATAACGATTCGACCCTTACTTATGCGACTGATGATTATGCGACGCGTAATGCTGCCGATATTCTTATCAATGCTGGTACGGGCACACTGTTCAGCAGCGGCGATCCTGCTGTCACTTATGATTTCCGCGGTTATACGTTTGCAGGCGGCGCCCTGGTCACCGAAGCCGGTGT
This sequence comes from uncultured Coriobacteriaceae bacterium, assembly GCA_964435565.1. Classification (GTDB taxonomy): domain Bacteria; phylum Actinomycetota; class Coriobacteriia; order Coriobacteriales; family QAMH01; genus QAMH01. The sequence continues at coordinate 1,110 of CAYSZR010000041.1, read as the reverse complement.
TGACGGTGTTGTTGGCACGAGTGATGACATCAAGTATCTGGAATATACCTGGATAGATGCTAACGGCATCTCGCATACCGTCAAGAGTGCTCTGACTACCAAGGTCACGGCAGATGGCAAAGCTCATCTTTCGCTTTATTACCTTGCTGATACTGATACGCCATACACGGTGAAGCATTATCTGATCAAGGGCGACGGCACCATCGCGACCGATGCCAATGGCAACTATATTCCGATCCTTGTCGAGACGGGATACAGCGAAGGCGCTTATAACCGTACGGGCGAGACTGATACGATGGTCAATACCGACAACCTTGGCTATTCGGGCACCGTAGGCGATGTAAACTACAACATCACCTTCGATGGCTATAAGCTTTACAAGTACGATGAAGGCTTTGTTACGCTTGCGAATGGCGAGACCGTGCGTACCGGCGAACAAGGGCCGCCTATTGCCAAGAGCGCAATCGTTCTGGGCGACGGCACGCGTGTATTCGCGCTTTTCTACAAGGCCATGGGCGTACAGCTCAACTTCAAGCTTGGTGACGACGCTGCGAATGATCGTGATTGGTCCACGGCGGTTTCCAATCCGAGCGCACGGTACCAATCGGGCGCGCTTGTCTTACCGATGACGCCCAAGAGGGACTGAGGATTTCGAACCTCTCTGGCGCGTCGACGATTTCGTGGACAGCTCCCGACATCACCAAATACTATGCTGCTGGTGAAAACAGCGAGGCCAAGGGCTTCAAGATGCTGCAGCAAGAGACGACGCTGTACGCGGTGTGGCGTGCTATGCAGATTGAATATAAGGTTATTGGCTACAAGATCGAGGGCGGCACCACAGTCAAGGATCTTGAGGAGTATACGCGCAAGGGCTATGCGGGCGAGCAAGCCGATAACACCGTTGCGGCAAATGAGACCCCGGCCGGATACCACCTGTTAGGCACTAAGGACTATGATCCGGTGCCGGCTTCCATCACCATCGGTACCAAGACGTATGCAAACGTTATGTATGACGCAAACGGCGATGCATTTATCCTTGCCATGGATGCAAACGGCGTCGTGACGCCGACCATCATCCACGTCTTCGTGCCCGATAACAACACCGAATAC
>CAYSZR010000040.1:0-17356 GCA_964435565.1 uncultured Coriobacteriaceae bacterium | reverse complement strand
ATCGCTGACATCTGCAGAGATCAGGTGATTTTGAATCACATCGCCCAACAGGTCAAACCAAAACAGTGAGATACGAGTTAAAACCTCACCTTTGTGAGGTATCTCGTCTTCAAGAATGTAATCAAATGCCGAGATACGGTCCGTGGCCACGATCAGCAGTTGATCGCCTAAGTCGTATAGGTCGCGAACCTTGCCCTGAGAATCTGGGCGCATTGCCATTTCATTCATCCTTATCATCTTCCTTTTTTGTTGTTGTAGGTTCCTGCGATCTTGTTGTAGGCAGGGCAACACGAAGACCGAAGAGTTTAAGCTCTTGCGTGCTTAGACCGGCTGCTTTACCCGACTCAACGGCCTTTCGTTGTGCCTTATGCTGGCGCTCTTCTATTTTACGGAGCTTTTCTTGCTCCTTGCGCGCGGCCTTTTCCTTGCGGCGTTGCGAACTGCTCTTACGCATCACCGATGGATTCCTGCTCATATCATCGGGGGCAAGCGGAAGCTTCATGATAAACGTGCTTCCTTCTCCCAGTTTAGAAGAAACCGAGATATTTCCCCTATGCTGATCGACGACCTCTTGAACAAGCGCAAGCCCGATTCCAAGGCCCCCGTTCACACTTTGTCTGGCACCATCTGCACGCCAAAATCGCGAAAAGACCTTCTTCATGTCTTCTTCGGAGATACCAACACCTGTATCCGAAACAGATATTTTCGCGTATCCCCCCTCGCGCGCAAGTTCGACGGTGATCATCCCGTTTTCAGGGGTGTAGCGCACGGCATTGGAAAGCAGGTTGGCCACCGCTTGGGAAATAAGATCCTGGTCCCCGACAATCATCACATCAGGAGCGATATCAGTAAAGAACATGATGCCCGAGCTTTCGACAAGCGCCTCATGCGTCGTCGCAAGTCCTTTGACAACAACACCCAGATCGACAAGATCGGACTTGATCTCTGCAGTTCCACTCTCAAGGCGGTTCAAATGCAAGAGAGCCTCCACTAAACGCCCAAGACGCTTTGTCTCAAACGATATAGTGTTCAGATGCTCCTCGTCCGCTTCGAAAACACCATCCTGTATAGCCTCGACAGTTGCCTGAATTGCCATAAGGGGCGTGCGCAATTCGTGCGCGACGTCGCCAATGAGCTGACGTTCAAGATCACGGTCACGCTCAAGAGCATCAGCCATCTCGTCAAAACGCTGGCCGAGCTGACCCAGTTCGTCGTCTCCCGTGAGTTGGGTGCGTACGGAAAGATCGCCTTCTTTAATGGCAGAAGCAGCCTTGGATATTCGCTGGACGGGACGTGCGATACCGGTAGCGATATACAGTCCCAGGATAATAGACAGGATAAGTGCAATAGCCCCTGCAATGGCAAAGGCTATATAGAGTTCTTCCCTGGCAGTTACACCCGAGAATCCAACATTCCATACAATGAGAATCGCTGCAGCGGTGATGAGCACCGTCATTGCGGCCGTAAGCACAAATGCGCCCGCAACATAGATAGCATACGAAAGCCGCCTTTTCTCGCGCGGCTGCTGTTCTTCGCTCATTATCGCCTATGCCTCGGAATCCGCCGCGGCGCCCTCTCTGGGAATCTCGAAACGATATCCAACGCCATGGACGGTATATACCCACCTGGGATTACGTGGGTCATCGCCGATCTTTGCACGCAGGTTCTTGACATGGCTGTCAATAGTGCGCTCATAGCCCTCGAAATCGTAGCCCAAGACCTTTTCGACGAGCTCCATGCGCGAATAAACACGCCCGGGATATCGGGATAAGGTCGTAAGCAATTTGAATTCGCTGGCCGTTAGGTCGATTTCCTCATCGTTGACAAGCACTTTATGCCCGTTGAGGTCGATGGTAAGGCCGCCGAAATCAAGGACCTCACGCTGCGGCTCCGAATCAATATGAGCACGACGCAGCAAGGCCCGAACGCGCGCGACGAGCTCTCTGGGAGAAAATGGCTTGATAAGGTAGTCATCAGCACCCAGCTCAAGACCGATGATGCGATCTTCCACCTCACCTTTTGCAGTAAGCATGATTATGGGAATATCCGAGCTGTCGCGTATGATGCGACACACTTTCTCACCGGGGATCTTGGGAAGCATAAGATCGAGGATGACAAGGTCGAATTGATGCTGCGCAAATGCGTCAACGGCCTCTTGGCCATCAGCGGCTGGCGTTACCCAGTAGTTCGCACGCTCGAGATATGCTGCCACCGCATCACGGATGGCCTTCTCATCTTCTACAAGAAGAATTCGACGAGCTTCAGAACCAGTGTCCACAGCGACACTCCTTTCGTTTACGCAAATACTGCCCTGCAGTTTACCATTGTGCGCATCTTGCGGCATTAGAACATGCCCGTGCCACAGACACGCGTTACTTCGTCACCTTAGGGGTAATCGAACGAAGCAACACCTGCCCAGTCGTCTGAGAACCCTCGATTTTGATAATCGTCGCATAGTTATACACGTGCGTCACCTCGCCAGAGCATATCGAATAATCCCCATAATCCTCACACCCGTCTGGGCCGGGCACAACAAAATAACGCTGGGTTACCGTGTCGATGAAGACCGTGCGAGAGCTCGATTTCGCAAACAGCCAGCCATTGCACAAGCCTGGCGCTGTGAGCGACTGCCTTGCCAGACGGAGCCATTGATTACCAGCCATCGGGTAATATGTACCCACATTTGCTATACCCCCACCATAGTCGTAGGACGCAGGAATAGTAAAAGCAAACGCGTTGCCCATATAGATCGCATTAGAGGGACGATATGAATGCGGCATCACCTGCGAGGCGATGACAGAACCGGTACCCGCGGCGACTGCGCAGAGCTGATAGTACACACTCGATGACGAATCAGCGCGTGGCATAACAGTCAAAACCTGCCCGCTTGCCGACAATCCCCCGTTAAAACGTCCGTGCGATGTGATTATGCTCGAGGACCGCGACCCGCCCGCAGATGCCTTGAGATACGAATCCTCTTTGGTACGCGACCCGCTTTCCGACGGCTGCACAATCCAGTATGCAGTCGACCCGATGACCGAGATTTCTGGCGGATCATACTGGCTGTCACCTTCATCGAGCATAACAGGCTTGCCAATTGCCGTAGCACCGGTTATCGATGCGCTATAGAGCACCCACTCCGAAGTTAAATAATTACTCTCGACCCAAACGAGCAAGTCATTCGACGCCCGCACGGCATAGATGCTATATCCCTTGTCGTGATTGACCGCGCGATCGAGCACCTGGGTTTTCGTGCCGTCGGAAAGCTTTACCAGCGAACAGGTTGAAAGCGGTGACGCCGTCTCTCCCGTGCATAGCGCAGCTGCCACCGCGTCTCCCGATGCAAAGAGCATCGTTCCCTTCGGATAGTGCCCAAGCTCCACCATGTCGTAGTTTCCAGCCGGCTCCTCGATTTCAGTGAATGCATCGAGGGTGACCACTTGGTTATTTGCCACAGTCAGTACATTCATGTTGTCACCGCTCGACTTACTCGAGCAGCCCGAAAGAAGCGCGGGGGCACCAAACACCAAGGCAGAAGCGAACGCGCCGCCCGTGACACCAAGAAAGTCACGTCGCGTGATTGTCACCGCTGGGCCTCTCTTTGCATAAGCGCCTCTTCAAGAGCGCGTGCAAGCTGGTCAGGGCATGATGTCGATTTCCCGCCGCATCGTATTCCGGCGCATTTCTCGATAACCTTGGAAACCGGCATGCCCTCCACAAGCGCCGCTATGCCGTTGGTATTGCCGTCGCATCCACCAAGAAAGTCGACGCCGCGCACGTTTTCCTGATCATCGATATCAAATTTGATGACACGCGAACAGGTGCCATGCGTGCGGAATAGATATTCCGGCTGCCGCGCGTCATCAGAATCCGACGTATATCCGTTCATAGGCATCCTTAGAATTCCAGAGTCTTGAGTTTGGTAAAAATAACATCCTTGTGCCCAAGAAAGCTCTCGGGGTTGAAAATGTCATCGAGCTGTTCCGCACGAAGCCCGCATTCTGAATCGTGCTCAAGGTTCTCGCGGAAACTTGGACCATCAGCCGCCTGTTGGATATCATCCCAGACCTTCATGGCATTGCGCTGCACGACCACATATGCGTCCTCACGCGTCATGCCCGTATCAACAAGAGCAAGGATTACCTTGGAGCTAAAGATCAGCCCCCGGGTGCGCCATAGATTGTGCAGACTCTTATTGGGATAGACATTGAGTCCGTCAAGCATCCACTGCATCTTTGAAAACATGTAATCAAGAGCCGTAAATGCATCTGCCAGGGCAACTCGTTCCGCACCGGAATGGGAGATATCACGCTCGTACCACAGGGCGACATTATCAAGGGCGACCTGAGCGCTTGATTTCACCACTCTCGACAGCCCGCAGACACGTTCGGCAGTAATGGGATTGCGCTTGTGCGGCATAGCGCTTGAACCCTTCTGCCCCTTTGCAAACGGCTCTTCCGCTTCGATGACATCCGACTGCTGCAACAATCTCACTTGCATCGCAATCGACTCAAGCGTAGCTGCTGCAACGGCAAGGGCCGCCATCGCCTGTGCATGACGATCGCGCGCGAGAACCTGAGTGGAAAGCGGATCGGGAGCAAGCCCGAGTTTTTCGCAAACAAATTCCTCAACGAAGGGGTCGATATTCGAATACGTACCCACAGCCCCGCTAATAGCCCCCGTCGCTGAAACCTCGCGTGCCTGTTCCAGGCGGGTCTGCGCTCGCTTCAGCGCCCACGCCCAGCTGCCAAACTTCATACCGAAAGTCATCGGCTCAGCATGGATACCATGAGTGCGGCCGACACAGATTGCGTCCTCGAACTCAAACGCTCTGCGTTTACAAGTCGTCCCCAGACGCTTCACGTCAGCGATAACGATATCGAGCGCCTGAACGATCTGATAGCTCAACGCCGTATCCCCTAAATCGGAACTCGTCATACCGTAATGCACCCAACGGCTTGGCTTCGGGTCGCCATCCGATACTTCAGCATCTATATATTTCGCCATGACAGTGGTAAAGGCTATAACGTCATGATTCGTAACCTTTTCGATCTCGTCGATCTCGGGCACCGTAAAGTTCGCGTGGGCACGAATCCACGCCGCCTCCTCTTTCGAGATACCACACTGCCCTAGCTCGGCCTGCGCCTCGCATGCAAGAATCTCGACCTCTTTCCAAATATCGAACTTATTTTCCAACGACCAGATATGCCCCATTTCGGGCAGCGTATAGCGCTCGATCATCGCACGCGTCCTTTCAAAGAATACTTAAGTCTGCCTATTGTATTTCTCTTTCGCCCATCGCACGAAAAGAACATGTAATCCATGGGCAAACGCCCGGGCTTGCCACAAAAGACTTCCCGATAGAATATATGGTTTACCATAACGCAGAACACCGGCAGATGGGGAGAGACGGCATGGCAAAGACCGGAGAGGGCGAACGAATCATTAAGCTGATGCTGTTCGTCAGAGAAAATCAACCAGTTGACTATGCATCCATTCGAAAAGGTCTCCCATTCGAATACGGACCGGAAACCGGTGCCGATGAAACGGTACGGCGCCGCTTCGAACGCGATAAACGGTCTTTGCAAGAATTTGGCGTTTTCTTCAACAACGACCCCGACAACCGTTACTCCCTTGATGAAACCCGCAGCTACGCAGCTCCTGTCGATCTCACAAAACCCCAAGCAAGCCTTCTCAGGCTCTTGTGCGGTGCATTGCTTGAAGACGAAGACTACCCCTTCAAAGACGAGCTGCGCATGGTGTTGATCAAGCTCGGCGATGAACTTGGCGTGCCCGACTTGTTGCCCCAAATGGAAAACCCTTCCTTTGAAACACTGGGGCACACGAGCGAGCCTCAAGGTCTGGAAAAGGCCCGAAAAGCCATAAGTGCCCGGAAAAGGCTACTTTTTGAATACCGCGGATCAGGAGATAAAATTTCATCGCGCGAGGTTGAACCGTTCGGTTGCTTTATCCTTAAATCTCGCTGCTACGTGGTTGCCTTCGATCCAATGGTAGATGCCGAACGGTCGTTTCGGCTCGACAGGATGAATCACATACGTGTGAACCGAACAGATCCCGGTATCCCAGATTTTAACGAACGCCCCTTCGTAGTTGATCGATATTACGGCCTGCCATTCCAGTTTGGCACAGAAAACTACACCGCACGCGTGCAGTTCGACGCTGCAGAAGCATGGCGGTGCGAACAGCTCGCTATGGGGCAAGGGACGCTTCAAGACGAAGATGGGGCCATAGTCTGGAGCGTAGAGTGCCGGGACACTCAGGAACTCGCACGGTGGTGCATAGAGCACGCTCCTGGCATAAGGCTGTTGGATCCACCTGAAGCCGTACACGCACTCAGGCGCGGGATAGACGCCGCTCGCAAGGTTCTTGAAAAAACAGGGGCGGAGGCCGCTTCATGAAGGAAAACGAACTGCTACTCGCCGTTCTCGCGCATATCGAACGAGAAAGAACGGTATCTATACCACAGCTTGCTCGCCTGCTCGACACGGATGAATCAGACATCACCAAGGCGCTTGAGACACTCGTATTTGCCTATGATGCCGCTTCAATTCGCCTTGATCTTCACGATACATATGCGACGCTTTCGGCATGCCGTCCAGAACGCTTGCTCCGACTTACGGCGCGTGAGGCAGACACGCTCATCGACGCGTTACAGGCCGCCGGCTTTACGACAAACGATGAACTGGTTAGGAAATTCATCGACACAAAAAGCCTGATCAAGAACAGTGGCGACATACCAACCCCGCGAATAAAGACCGTCAGCAAGGAAACGAAGACCAGCGTCGCGCAAACCCTGATGTCCAGCTGCGAAGACGAATCGCATCATCTAGCGCGTATTTCATATTGCGGTGAAAAGGACACTAGCCCTCAGCCGCGTATCGTCGAGCCGGCAGGGATTTTCTCAAAGAAAGGGGCACGCTACTTGCTCGCGTTTTGCCGCAAAGCCGATGGATGGCGAACGTTCAGGCTCGATCGTATCAAGAGCGTTGATGTGCTCGAAGACCAATTTACCCCACGTAAAGATATTCCAAATGCAACCGATGAATTCAAACGAGCGCTCGTAAAAACACATGTACGCTTTGCCCCCGATACCCCCATCCCCCCGTGGCCTGGCACGCGAGTGACAAAAACTCTTGAAGACGGGGGTCGTATCGCGAGCGTTGACTGGGTTGGCGGGGCTTGGCTGCCAAAGCACATCGTAGCGTGCATGGGCACAGCAACACCCCTTGATCCGCCTGAGCTCATTGAAGCGTGCCGTCGTTTCGCAGGATCGCTTAGCGCAGATTGATCGTGCATTCCCAAGCAGACGCTAACTGATAGGTACCCCGGCCCCAAAGAGAAGTTCGCGTTCATCTGCGGGCAAACCGGATCTGGCATCGTCACGCACGCCATTTACACCGATGAAGAACTGGCGCATCATCGCGACCATCATATAGCGCCCTTTCGAAGTAAGGGTAATCTGCTCAGCATCATCGATGTCTAATGCGCCGCTTGTTTTGAAAAAGGCATATTCTGCCGGGAGTCCTGCAGCGACCGTGCACCCAAAATCACGTTCCCATATCTTTTTATCAAGACGCAGTCCGAAGAGCTGCATCATAAACCGATAGCGCATATGGTCTCGCTTGCTGAATTCGGTGACCTTTGCAACCGACATCCTGCCGGAATTGATATATCGGTCGTATTCGTTGACGCTGAATGTATTTACGAAAAGTCTGCTATCGAGAAAACTCATGCCACCACTGCCAAGCGCGGGGTACTCTTCATAGTCGATAATGTACTCGTCGATCATCGCGCTTTTCGAATCGTTGAACGTCCAGGCATCCCCAAAACAAAACGCTGGATTGTCTCCTCCCGCCAACCCCTCGCAGATAGTCTCGTAATACTGCTGTTCGCGTGCGTAGTCCACTTCCCCCACCGTCGCTGCAAGTGCGCGTTCGACCGCAGGGGAGGCCATAAGCGGGTAAAACGTCGTCTGGTTTGTATGCGATTCCAAAACCGCCGCGATGTCATTGATAAGCATCTCTTCAGTTTGAGCAGGGAAATTAAAGATCATGTCCACGTTAAGGGACTTGAACACGTGTGCATCAGCGACTTCACGCACGCGAGTCAGTATCTCTTGCGCGCTGCCGTATTTGTCATAGCGGTCCATCTGCTTAAGCAGGCTATCATCAAAACTCTGAACGCCAACCGAGAGACGCTGCACCACCCCATCGAGCTTTTCTATATATTCGGGCGCAAGATGATTGGGGTTTGTCTCACTCGAAACGTCTTCGATGGAGAACATGCCGCGCGCTTTTTCAATAGTCTCGACCAGCTCGTCGATGAGTATCGTCGGCGTGCCGCCGCCCACGTACAGCGAATCAAAGTCATATCCCAGATCTGCAACCATCTCCATCTCGCGGCGAAGGTTGGCGAAATATCTACGCGCTTTACTTTCCTCGAAGGGAAACCGATTGAACGAGCAATAAGGGCATAAGCGCTCACAAAACGGAATATGCAGATAGAGCATATAGCGTTTGCCCGGTTTAGGACCTGGCAAACGAGGACAGCTGTCGTCAAGCGGCTTAAGATCAAGATAATGGCCGTTCATGATGCGTACGGCCTGAGAAAGGATTCGTTCAGTAAACATTATGCGTCCTGTCTTTCATCGCAGGAATAAAAACCAGACTATTGAGAAAATAATAGTGAATACCACCACGAAGAGCCCTGCATAGCAGCCTTTGTTGCCCTCGGCGGCAGCATAAGCAAGATTCTCCGTCATGGTTCGTTTCGTTTTATAGTATGCCGAACCCGCCGCAAGCTTGGGAAGCTTGAGCTGCTTGGTGCCAAGCCAACTGCCCTGTGATTCAATCACCTGCTCGAGCTCTTTAGGCGAAAGAGAGACTGCTGGATGTTCGCCTTGGGCAATACGCTTGACCATGCCATTCACAAATGTATCGAAAATCTCCTGCCCCTCTTGCTCATAGCAGAAAATCGCAACTTCGCTCCAATAGGCATTCTCGAGCTTGTCGAATACGGCAACCGACGTGAATGCGCGGCAAATCCATCCGGCATCGCGTAGTTTTTCAACGCGCTTATACACATCGTCGGGAAGAAACCCCATGGCCTGGTTTCCACGCCCCAAGACGATCCGAGCCACCTCTTTGCCTTTTTCCGTAAGGTGCACCTGTGGAGTAAAGGCGAGCTCTGCACCGATTACCAGCGTGTTTCCATCAACCGTAACGTGCGAGTCAGCATTCGTACTCTCAAGACGACAATACGTCGCGTAATAAGTTTGGTCTTCAGACATAAGTGCCCTTCTTGTCTTTTGCACGCAAGTATAACGGTTTGCCCACTCGTGATGTCATAGCGACGTGGTAGGCTTTGCATATGGCCGATTCACACGACACCCATATAGACGACTACCTTGTTTCCGGAACCGATGCGGATATCGCGGCAATCTATCATAACCTGCCAAAACATGCGCAGGAAATGGCGTTTGGCCTTTTCGAGGATGATGTCATCATCCTCGACACTGAAACCACAGGACTCGATCCAACGCGTGACATGCTTCTGGAAATAGCGGCAGTCCGCATGGCGGGTCCAGATATTGTCAGTGAGTTCCAGACGTTCGTCGATCCTGGACGCCCGATTCCCGAAGAGGTTTCTGAATTAACCGGCATATCGCAAGAAGATGTCAAAGGGGCGCCTGGCCAGCGCGAAGCAGTACAACTATTGGCACAGTTTGCGGGAAACAATAACCTTATCGCGCATAACGCAGATTTCGACCGGTCCTTTATCATGCGCGAAGCCCAACCCGGTGTTCTAATGGGCAGCTGGATTGACACGCTTGCGCTTTCCCGAATCTGTCTTCCCCGTTTCAGATCACACAGACTCGTCGATCTTGCGCATGCATTCGGCCTGCACGCCCCCACCCATCGCGCAGCCGATGACACTCGTGCGCTCGCCGCGCTCTGGCGAATCTTGCTTGCCGCAATCCAGTCGATGACTCCGGGGCTCAGCGCCTATATCGCCACGCTTTCCCCACAAGCTGATTGGCCTCTACGTTCGTATTTCGCCCAGGCAGCCGAAGAAACACCTGGGATTGATTTCTCGCTACGCCAGGCTCGTGACACCCGCTTGCATTCGGCCAGCATCGTTCCTCGACAGGATGCCGACGATGTCGCTTTGAAATTTTGCACAGATGACAAAATCGAAACCGCCTTTGACGTCAGCGGTTTAGCTGGATCGATGTACGCGAGTTACGAACAGCGAGAAGAGCAGGTCAGCATGGCAAAAGAAGTTGCGGCTTCTTTACGCGAGGAAGACCTGCGCGTCCTTGAAGCAGGAACGGGCGTAGGTAAATCAATGGCATATCTTCTGCCCTGCGCGCTTGGGGCAAAAGAGAACAATATCACTATCGGGGTAGCAACAAAAACGAACGCCTTGATGGATCAATTGGTCTATAGGGAGCTACCGCGCCTAGCTGCAACGCTTGGAGAGCTCTCCTATGTTGCTCTCAAAGGCTACGATCATTACCCCTGCCTCAGAAAAATCGAGCACATGGCGCACGATGACGAAGATGATGCCGTTTCGATCATCCAAATGGTTGCCATGCTGCTCAGCTACATTACTCAGACAAGCTGGGGCGATTTAGACACATTGAATCTGCACTGGCCCGGTTTACCGCGCGGCCTTATTCAAGCAAACCCCCATGATTGTCTAAAGAAGCGGTGTCCCTTCTTCCCGCGACGCTGTTACCTGCATGGAGCCCGAAGGGCCGCAAATGGCGCTGATATCGTTGTAACCAATCACGCGCTGCTCTTTCGTGATATGCAGGCTGACAATGGCATCCTCCCCCCTATTCGCCATTGGGTTATAGACGAGGCACACTCGGTCGAAGCAGAAGCTCGACGCCAGCTTTCGTACTCGATTTCCTCACGGGACCTGGAAATAACGCTTATGCGTATCGGGAATCAAAAAAACGGCATCATCTCCCAGGTTCGCAACGGGGCCTCCAAGGTGGCAGGCGGCGACATCTTATTCGGAATCACGGCTGATATCGAAAATCGCATCGCCACTATGCAAAGCCTCACGGCGGATTTCTTTTCGAATATGAAGACGCTTTCGACAGACGAGGCGCGCGATGGCGGCAGCTACACGCAGATAACGGCCTGGATTGGCGAAGAGCTGCGCAACAGCGGCTCTTGGGTTGCATTATGTGAAATAGGAAGGGATATCTCTGACAGGCTCATGAGCTTAAGCGAGCGCCTGCGTGATCTTATCTCCATGATCGAGCAATTCGAAGGTGCGTTCTCCAATCAGCTGGCAGCTCTTTCAAGCCTCACAAGCGAAATAAAGGCCGCGAACGAAGCGCTCAGTCTCGTCCTCGACGGGACAGACAAAAGCTTCGTTTACTCGGCACAGTTCGATCGCAATCCTCAGCGAAGCGCCGAGGTGCTTAGGGCAGAACAGCTCGATATTGGCAAAACCCTCGCCTCGTCTTTTTATCCCCAGGTAAAAAGCGCTATCTTCACGTCAGCAACACTCGCCACAGGTGACGCGAAGCCCTTTGCACATTTCCTGCGGGCAACCGGTCTCGATCTGATAGACGAGGAACGCGTAAGCACACGAATCCTCGCATCTGGCTATGATTTCAATCAAAACATGACAATTTTTCTACCAAGCGACATGCCCGAACCAAATGACCGTCATTATCATGCGGAGCTCGCACGTCTGCTTAAAGCCGTGCATGTCGCTTTGGGGGGTTCTGTTCTCACGTTATTTACGAACCGCCGCGAGATGGAGGCGTTCTATCAAGAACTCAAGCCTTCGCTTCAAGACGAAGGGCTTGAAGTCATCGCCCAAACTCGTGGGACAAGCACGAAACACTTACATGACCGTTTCCTTGCAGATAAAGACCTTTCTCTATTCGCACTCAAATCATTCTGGGAAGGTTTTGATGCACCGGGCGACACCTTGCGCTGCGTCATCATCGTGCGGCTTCCATTCGCTCGTCCGAGCGATCCCATAGCTCGCGAACGCGAGGCACGCGAGAGCAGGACCGCTTGGAGAAATTATTCGCTTCCCGAAGCAGTTGTGGATTTAAAACAAGCTGCTGGCAGACTTATTCGCAATTCAACCGATAGCGGATGGCTCGTGCTCGCAGATGCCCGGCTTCAGACCAGAAACTATGCGAAATCGTTTTTGCGCGCTATGCCCACACAAGACATACGCACACTTTCCACTGATGAAATAACACAGACTATGAAAAACGAAACCCCGGGATTTTCCAAACCTACTTTGCCGTAAAGATCAAAGTCACAGGAAACCGACTATTCTTTCCCGCCACCATGCGCGACAAAATCTTCAGGGTTGATATGTTCGATGAACTTATCAAATTCCTCGAGCTCAATTTTTTCCTCTTGGCCAGGCGTTAAAGCACGTGGACAGGCGGCAGCCTTAATAACCTCTTCTTCCACAAAAAGCGGAACCCCAGCGCGGGCAGCGAGCGCGATGGCATCACTCGGACGAGCGTCGACACGAGTGAACATGCCGTTATCGCAACGCAGATAAATGGTTGCATAGAAGGTCGTTTCTTCGACACGGTCGATGACAACGCGGCTTACCTTGCCGCCAAGCGACGTGACAAGATCGATTGCAAGCGTATGCGTAATGGGACGATCCGATGTATGGCCTTCCAGAGCGGCGGCAATCGCCATGGCCTCCATCGTGCCAATCCAGATGGGAAGCACCAGGTCTTCCGGAATATCCTCCCGGGGTTCAACCGCGCGAAGAGAGATGACGGAGGGCGCTGGAAGCAGCCCGATGACCAAAGATTCGACATTTACCAATACCATAGTGCACCCCCTTAGGAACCCACTGGTTTAATTATAAACATAACTGAGCGAAGCGTTGTTTACGGTTATCGTAAAGCTCTTCGAATCGCCAAACGGCCGCAGCACCGTTTTGTTCCCTAACCGTTGGCGAGCCTGGTTACCAATACCTTTATCGTTCGATAAACGCTTTCAGGAAATCATTCGCCTTCGTCGACGCGAGTCCCGCCGCCTGTGCCACGTCTTCAATACTCAACGAATCAGCTTGCATGCCTGCAGCCGGATTCGAAATCATCGAGATCCCAAGGACTTTCATCCCAAGCGCATTTGCCGCTATCACCTCATAGATTGTCGACATGCCTACCGCATCTGCGCCAAGTGTCCGGAATGCCCTGATTTCTGCAGGCGTTTCAAAAGAAGGCCCGAGCGTTGCAATATACACACCGCTTTTTATCGCAATTCCACACGAACGTGCCGCCTTGATTGCCCGTTCACGCAGGTCACGATCATAAGCATTGGTCATATCAAAAAACCGAGGCCAGAGATCTGCCTGCTCGGGTCCCGCACAGGGGTTTTGCATAAGGAGATTAATGTGATCTTCAATCAACATAAGATCACCGACCTCAAATCCTTCATTGATTCCGCCTGCTGCATTTGTTATCACGAGCTCATCGGCGCCCAGTTGGTGCAAAATGCAAATGGGAAACGCAATCTGCTGGGCGCTATTGCCCTCATAGGCGTGGAGCCTTCCTTGCATGCAGACAAGCTGTCTGTCTCCAAGATACCCCACGCAAAAGCGTCCTTCGTGCATTGAGACCGTCGGACGGACCATATTGGGCACATCCGCATAATCGACGCTCGTGACGTTCTCGAGAGAATCTACCAAACCGCCAAAACCACTCCCAAGCACAACACCAAGCACGTCAGGCATAATCTGGACACGTTCATTGATATATTGAGCTGCTTCGATCACGTTGTGTTTTGTGATGGTTTGAGTCATGACGATTCCCTTTTTGAAACAGTTAAAAGAAACGGGCCTGGTTTGGTATCCAGGCCCGGGCTGCTCGCTGGTGCCCCCAGCGGGATTCGAACCCGCGGTCTTCGGCTTGAAGGGCCGACGTCCTAACCGCTAGACGATGGGGACAAAACAGTTCGCACATTATGCCATAAAACATCGGATTGGCAAACGGGACTTCTTATTCTTCTTTATCCCATGAGATATACGCCCATGAAGTAATGCGTTTATGGTCGTATTCCCAACGCGTCGTTCCATCTTGTTGTTGTATTTCATGCAGGTGTTGGGCCGAGTATTCAATAAGCCGCGTGCGCTCATCGGAAGTTGCTTCAAAAATCTCACAAGTTTTATCTATCGCTTCTTCAAAACTGTTGAACTCGTTGGTGCGCGAACTACGTATATACCTTACATTCGGCGTAATTCCCATTCCCCAAAGAATGTTAAAGGCATACACGCAATCAGGGTACTTTGGCAATTCGCGGCCAATAGCCCCAAACAGGACGCTGTCCGTTCGCGGAGACATGCCGGTCGTAAGCGTTAGGCACACTCTGCGACGCGCCATGGAATCAAGCTTGACCAAGGCAGATTGCAGATCGGCGGTTGCAATCGAGCGTGATGCAAAAGCAACATCGCATACGGGCGCTTTAATACGACTCCAATCCTCATCCCATGCAAGATTGACAGGATGGATAAACTGCGCGACACCATCAAGCTCAGCGCGTTCCATCATAAGGTCAAGCATCACCTCTGAAAAATCGCAGGCATACACATGATGTCCAGCGCGTGCCAGAGGAAGTGCAAGCGTCCCCGATCCACACCCCATATCAAAGACAATTTCACCCTCGAGAATCCCGGCGTTTTCCAAGAACTCCTTTGCGTAAGGGGACTCTCCTGCAGTCTTTGCAAAGCTCGGTGCCCTATTGTTCCAATACTCTGAATTGTCGGCGTTACGCCGAAACATCTGGTCTTCTTTCCATGCCGCATTCCAATCAATGTCAATGGTCATCGGGCTGCTCCATTTCCTGAGTGTGAATCTCGGGAGCCGCCTGACTGTCGGCCTGGTCGTTTAAGACCGGTCGTTCTGCATCCGCATCATTGGTCTTAGCAGCTTTTGCTTTAGCTTCTTCTGTCTCGAACGGCATGGGATCGGCTGGGCTTTTCCATTTTGCCGGCTCAAACTGTTCCATCCAATACCCCAGCGACCTGATGTAAAGCGCGGAGATAAGAGCGCTCACGACCGCACCAGTCACCCATACGACGAGGGCTACAACGATAGTCAACATCCCAAGCCCAACCACCAGAGCAAGATCGGTGCCAAGAATAGACGTGGTCGTCGACGAAGCAATCACGTTGATGAAGGGAATAGTTGGCAAAAACACAACAAACAAGGCGGCAACGAGCAACACTAAATCGAGCAAGATGATAGCGAACACCTGTGCCAGACCGCCTGGATCACGCATAACCATCTTCAGGATGCGCCCAATTTGCAGACCAGGCATAACGCGCTCGTAAATGATGCTTCTAATCGCCGCCGCACCGGCAATCCCCCCGACAACGATAATCAACAATTCAAAGATGAAGCAGAGAAAGTCGCCCGCAACGGGAACCAGGCGCAAAAGCTGGGCAACAGCAAAAACGGGCACTGTCCAGATCAGGAGCACTCCAACGGTGATTAGACCATATTTTCCGCGTCTGCCAATGTCTCCAAGCTGATGCGGAAGTCCCGTCCTCATACCCCAAGCTGCCTCTTTTGCCCAATCAGACAGATATCCACATAAAAATACCTGGCCAACGATTGGAACGCAGTTGAGCAGGCCGAAGGCGAATATAACCTTCCACCAGCTATCGTCGGCGGTAAGATCGCTCCATGCCCGTTTCAGATATGAGTTCAGGCTTTTCATCAGGTGCCTCTTGCAGATTCCGTTGGCTAGTTTCGGTCTTCGTCCCCCGCGAGCAAACGAGTGATTCTGTCTTGCACATCTTCCATTTCGGCGCCCTCTTGAGAAAGCACTTCTTCTCTAGTTTTTGCGGCTTTGACAGTCGCTGCGTCGTAAAAGCTCTCAACATCATCGACGTATGCAGGCGCCTCGTCGAACTCAAAGCCTTCCGACGACTCTTTGTAGAGACGAGCAATAACATACGCTTCTTCCATGTCACGTGTGGCGCACTCGACAATAATCGCGTCAACTTGCCCACCATCAGTCATGAGAAAACCGTCATAGCAAAAGGCATAGTGTGAAGAAAAGCCGCTTGAGGACTTAACGTTCGCTTCAGCGCCCTTTCTGCAACTGACTATATCATCTGCGGGGAAAGTCTCCTCAAACATCTGATCGCCATCAACGACGACGGTGAACGGCGTGCACTCTTCGCCAGCCTCGAGTTTGCCTTGAGCCTGTTCAAAACAATAAAAGGTTATTCGTTCGAGAATTTCGTCCATCTCGAGGTTCTCTTGATCAGCCATTTTCTCTCCTTGTATACGTCCACGCCATGTGCGCGGACGAAAATCTAGTGTCCTGAAGTATACTTCACGGCGCCAAGGGAAAAGTCGAGAAGGCGCACAAGCGGAATATTGCGGCACCAGCGGTGCAGTTGCGTTATAATCTCCCTCGCGCCTGCACGGGCACCCTTAGCGGAGGGGTGGCAGAGTGGTTGAATGCGGCGGTCTCGAAAACCGTTTACCCGGTATCCCCGGGTACGAGGGTTCGAATCCCTCCTCCTCCGCCAGTTTTTCCTTCGAGCATCCAACAATCGAGCGCTCAGACAAAATTACGTGATAGCATGAAGACATCATGAGCGAACAGACTGACAAAACGTCTAAATGGCGTCAACAAGCACTTAAGACATGGTCTCTCGTCGGAGCATGCATTCTTATCGGTGTCGTTATCTATGTGTGCCAAATAATCTGGCAAGCAGTTGCCGTCATCATCGTCACCGCGCTTGCTGTTTTTCTCATGCATGGATTTGTGAATAGAATTGAGCGGCGGGGTATTCCTCGCTGGGGTGCGGTCACGTTCTCGTTTGTTCTGGTTACCGCCATCATCTCCGGCTGCGTTGTCGCACTAATACCTGCCTTAATCTCGCAGCTTACCGCATTTGTTAATCAACTCCCCTCCTACACAGCGGAACTCCAAGATTTTGTGAGCAGCCTGGGGGCGTCGGCGGCCTTTCTCGATAGCTCGACCATCAACGAGGCGCTTTCTGATTTCAGCACTTTTGTTCGGCAGCAAACAGGGTCCGTTGTTTCATCATTGGCAACGGGCGTTATCGGCGGGCTCGTAGGGCTGGGCAACACGGTCCTTATCGCTTTTATCTCGTTTATATGCTCGTTCTGGATTTTGCTCGATCTTCCGACTATCACCGTTGAGCTTCGCAAACTCATCAATGATAAATACCAAGATGATGTCGATATCTTTGCCGACGCTTTTGGAAACGCGGTGTATGGGTGGGCAAAGTCAACGCTGATTTGTGCGGTTATCACTGGCGTTGTTAGCTGGCTTGTGTTTCT
>CAYSZR010000039.1:0-17502 GCA_964435565.1 uncultured Coriobacteriaceae bacterium | reverse complement strand
GTTATACAGAGGTGGTCGCAACGAGCAAGTTGCGACCACCTCTTTTTTGCGTCCAAAACATTCCAATCAGGAAGCGACTGCGCCTTTTTCCGCTTTAAAGGTACTACCGTAATGAAAGGATGTTGGAAATCTTGTCACGCAACACACAATCGTCCCTCCCGAGTGCGCGCATTCAGGTCGCGCACCCCTACCTCAGCCTCATGGCCCTTCTTCTGGGAAGCTTCACCGGCATGTACAGCGAAACCTCGCTCAACATCGCGCTGCCTCAGCTATCTCAGGCATTTAGCATGGACCTTTCAGGCGTGCAATGGCTTGTCATAGGATATATGCTGGTCATCGGTATCGTTTTACCCTTTGCAAGCTTGCTGATGAAGTGGGTTTCGGCCCGTAAGCTCACATTGATCGCGCTGGGTGCCCTATTTGCCGGCTCGCTTATCGGCGGTTTTGCCCCCAACTTCGTGCTCGTGCTCATTGGCCGAGCCGTGCAAGGCGTCGGCGTCGGATTGCTGCTGCCCCTGATGTTCGCCTTGGTGCTTGAAGTCATTGCCCCACACAAAATAGGAACGGCGATGGGCGTCTGCGCTTTGGTCATCATGTCTGCCACAGCCATCGGCCCCACGCTTTCCGGCATCATCTTGGGCCTGCTTTCCTGGCGATGGATTTTCTTCAGCTTCGCCATCATAGGCGCCATAGCGATCGTATTCGAGCTGAAGTTTGGCGTCGACCCCTATGAACTTTCGAAACCACGCATTGATGTCTTTTCGGTTATCTCATCTTGCGTCGGGTTCGGCGGAATCGTGTTAGGCACCGGACTGTCCAGTATGTACGGCTGGCTTGCTACCCCGACGCTTGTTTCACTTATAGGCGGTGCAATTGGGCTCGCCTTATACGCCCGCCGTCAGCTCGCCATGCAATCCCCCGTGCTCGATTTGCATGTCTTTGATATTCCAGGTTTTCGTCTAGGCGCCTTGTGCGTCATGTTGAATTTTGGCATTACCCTAGCTGCGATGTATGTTCTGCCACAGTTCTATCAAAATGGCATGCTTTTGGCAGTGGCAATCGCCGGCATCGTTATGTTGCCAGGTGGAATCGTCAACGCCTTAGTCAGCATGGGTGCTGGATCGCTGTTCGACCGTATCGGCGCGCGTATTCCTGCTCTGATGGGCTTCGCGCTTTCCGCAATATCTCTTGTTTTCCTGGCCTTCGCCACCCCCGAAACGCCGCTTACCTACGTCATCTGCTGTCATATCGCCTTGATGGTCGGCGTGCCTTTGGCAATGTCGCCATGCCAGACCCACGCCCTTTCCTCGCTACCGCAAAAGCTATCCACCGATGGCAGCACGGTTCTTAACACCATGCAGCAGGTATGGGGAGCCATCTGCACCGCTATCGCCACAAATCTGCTGGCAACCGGACAGGCGGGCTTTTACGCTGGCGGAGGAATCGATTCCACGCTCGCCTTCACGCAGGGATCGCAGCTTGGGTTCATCTTTGCCCTCGTCCTTGCCGTTCTTGGCTTTATCGCCGCCCTTGGCATCAAACCGATGCACGAGGAAACGAATACCACCCCAGCGACCGTGGCCGCAGACGCTTAAGACCCCATCAATCCTACGCGCGTTTCGATATATGACAGATGTAAGAAACGCACTTATGGCTTGACCAGAAATGTACCTTCAGCACACAGATATAAACGTCTTGACCGCAAGGAAAAGACACACTTTATACTCAACGACAGAGATGCATGATTCAGGTATTCACCTGCTCTTTTAGAGGTTCATGCATTTCTGTTTTGATTATAGGAAATGGTTGCTGAAAGGATCCAATCAATGACAATTCCATTCAAAGAAGAAGAGCTGGAGGTCGTCGGATACGACACCAGCGTTCGTGACGGGAATATCCCTTTGTTCAAGTACCCTGTCACCCCAAAGGAAGCATGGCTCGCAGCGCTTCGCGACAAGAAGCCTGTCTGGCTCCTCTGCCCTGGCACCACTTCCCAGCTTCTGCCCGAATGCGTGCCCGATTACAAAGCACGCGGATTTCTCTCGGATCCCGAGGATATGAAGAACGATGCCATCAAAGGCGGGCTGGATATGTTCGGTGTCGAATGGGTCTATGTGCCTGTCGCCCGCGGATCCATGGAAAAAATGGGCGAACATAAGTTCCTTGATGCAAACGATTGGCGCACGGGAGTCAAGTTTCCCGATCTTGATGCCATGGATTGGGAAGGCGCCGCCAAGCACACTATGAAGTTCGCAAACAGCGACTATGTATTTTGCACCCCCATCTTCAGTGGATTTACCTTCGAACGCCTCCTTTCCTTCATGGGCTTTGAAGAGACATCCGTCGCCCTGATCGACGAAGACCAAGAAGAGGCCCTTGGCGAGCTTCTTGATGCCCTTGCAGATTTTGCCTGCGACCTTATCGACAAAATGGTCGAATATCTGCCTATGGACATGATTCAAATACATGATGATTGGGGCTCGCAAAGGGGCCCGCTCTTCTCCTTCAACGTTGGAAAAGAGATTTTCGTTCCCCGCATGAAAAAGATTACCGACCGTATCCATAGCCACGGCAAGATTGCCGAACTGCACAGCTGCGGATGCAATCAGGACCAGATAGAGAACTTCTTGGCCGCAGGCTGGGATTACTGGCCCCCGATGTCAGCAATCAACGATACCGTCAAGCTCTACGAAGAGCATGGCGACAAAATGGTCATTGCCGTATATCCGCATGATGTCCCCGATGAATTCGAAAGCGATGAGGAAGCGCGCGCTTGCGCCCGCAGGATCGTTGACGAACTTTGCACCAAACCCGGCTATGTCTGCGTCCTTGCGCGCGACTTTGCCCCCAAGCTCAAGGGTGTCTTCGCCGAAGAGCTGTATCGTGCATCCCGAAAGGCGTATGCGCAATGGTAGGTCGTTAGACAAAAGCGCTGATACAAGCAAGACCCGAAGAAGGGACGCTGGCAAAGCCAGCGCCCCTTCTTCATATGTTTACGTGCAAACATATAAAAGTGCCCCCGCCAAAAACGGCAGGGGCACTGGAGGGGATTTCTAAGCAGGACTTAAGGAACAAGAATGCTGAACAGGCCAAGTTCTGCAGCGAGTATAACGACAACCGGGACAACAAGGGCAACCGCAATCATCTTATTGGGCAGCATTTCCTTCTCGTCTTCATAGGGATCGCCGGCAATGGTTATAGCACCACCGGTTGAGAACGGCGAGACGGCAGTGGATAGGCCACCGTAGAAAACGCAGGTGTAGAGCATGATTGGATTGAGGCTCATCGAAGCCGCCAACGCGGGAACCAACGGGTACATAAGCGGCATGACCGTGGAAGTCGAGCTGGAGAAGAAGCTGAGGAACGCAGCGAAAAAGACAATCGCGGCAGGTACCAGGAAGACAGGTATGCTACTAGACAGAGCAGCGGCGATAGCGTCAACCAGACCAGCAGCTGCAGCAACCTTGATCAAGGTATACACGCCCATAATCATGATGATGGTGTTGAGCGGCACGCCCCGGACAACGGCCTTGGAGTCAGCAAGTTTCAAGAACGCGCAGACCAAAGCGCCAAACATCATGACGACTTGCGGTTGACAAAGCTGATTGAGCGTCTTGAGCACATCGACCTTCGGGTTAAAGGCAAACAGGATCGGCGGGATGACCATGAGAGCGAACGCCACGAGCAAGATGACAACGGTTCGCTTCTGGATGCCGGTGAACGCGGGGGGCTTCTCACCAAGGGTGACGGCCCCAGCCTTATGGCCCTTGAAGAAGAAATAAGCAAGCACAAGGATGATGATGGTGATAATCGTGCAGTTCACCCAAAGCTTGAGAGACCAGTCCATGACAACGGTGTCGGTAAGACCATTATCAAGCATGAGGTTCTTTGAAATCGTTCCACCATAGCCATTGTAAGGATTGTTCGAACCAACCAGGTTGCCAAAGGCGATGGCCATTGCGGTCAGAACAGGATTGATCTTTGCGGTGCGTGCCATAACGAACGCGAAGGGACCAACGATGGCAGGTGTCGAAGCACCAGCACCAAGGCCACCGACGACAGCGGAAACAACAGCGATCGCAAAGGGAACCAGCTTGGAATTACCACCCATGGCATGGAGAAGCTTTTGACCCAAGACGTTCATGGTTCCGTTCTCAACCGCAAAGTTGAAGAACAATGCGATGGAGAGCAAATAGAAGACGATGGTGATTGGCCAGAAGTTGACGATATCAGCCGTCTTCATGTTCATGACGGTAACGCCGATGACAAAGGCAAAACATATAGCGATGATGCCAGTGTTCTGGTTGAACTTCCATCCCACAAATATGGAGATGATGATTGCTATGATGCATAAAACAAGCGCCAGACTCATTAGTGCCTCTCTTTCCCAAACAAGCTAAAGCCTTTAAATACGCTCAAGCATTCCTCCAGACCACTCCGATACATGCAGAAGAGATCCTCCTCCAAGCCCCCACTGCATTCACAAACGGAGCTTCCTTCTAACAGACCCTTAAAAGGCCTGGGAAGTACATCCGACTTCATAAAAAATGAAGCTCAAAACCATGTGTCTATTCGAATACCTTGTCCACACTTTGCACACAATATATTTTTTGATAAGCAAATCACAAGGTCATTCATATATTTGCTAAAGACTTGTGCATACATCACAATTTCTATCGACAAATTAAAAACAATTCACATGTTTTTCTGATTTCGAAATTGGATATATGTCGTAAGCACGAGTGTGCTATAGAAAGAAATAGAATCTCGTATTGGCACTATAAGCTCGCGAGGATTGGGTTGGCAACGTGATAACGCTTAGATACCTGCAACACAGACTAGAGCCCTATGCACTGAATGACACGCATGTCGACGACGCGTATGCCTGCCCCGAACATATCGAGGTTCTTGAAGATCAATCTATACTCCGCGTTGATCGAACCTATTTGGGTACAAAAGAATCAGCATCCCTGCTCGCGAATATTCCCGCAGAGCCCGGCTGCGTAATCTTGCTCGCCGGCGATGGCACGGACCCAACGCCCAAGGCTCTTCCCCAGGGATGTGTCGTGTTGGCCTTTTCCTGTTCCCTTACCCAGCTCCTCAACACGGTTTCGCGTGCATCCGCAACCATGCATGAATATCGCAACGCCTTTCAAGCACTTTCAGAGGAGCGCAAGGGTACGCAAGCCATAATCGAGCTCGCCAGCAACTTGGCCCACCATGCGGCTTTTCTCTTCGATTACAACAACCGCATCGTGTCAACAGACGGAGTTGGGGCCAAAGACTATCTGGCCGGCCTCGTTTCCAAAGCCGGCTCGCTTCCCCAGGACATATATGAGAACTTATTTGATTCGGACCCTCTGCACATGCACGGACTATTGAGTATTCCGGAAAAAAACGTCACTCTCTATGCGCAGAAGCTCCTCTACCACGAACAAGTCGCAAGTGTCCTCGTGCTCGAGGTAACCGATGACCAATCAGAAATCGACTACTTCGCCTTATGCTCATATGCGATGGACTGCGTGCGTAGCCACCTACTCTTTTCGGGCCTGAGCTTGTTCGGCACGAAAGGCCAGAACTTTCAGCAATGCTGGAGCACCATCATGAAAGGCAAGCTCGTGGGCAACGAGGATATCCGCGAAGCCCTTTCGCATATGCCATGCGCTATCAGCACGTTTTTCCAGACGGGAATTGTCGTCTTTCCAGCCCACAAAGAGATTCCCTATTACTATGTGATGGCAAGGCTCAGAGAGATCTTTCCCAAAACGAACATTGCTGTCTACAACGGGGACATCGCGCTGCTCTTCTCATTCGATACACGATCGTTTCACCGCGACATTCTTATGCAAGACGAACTCGAAGAATTACTCGAGACCTTTGATGCATATATGGCGATCAGCAACGGCACCCGCGACCTTACCGCGCTCAAACGCCTTTATGGCCTGAGCAGACAGACCGCCTTGCTTGCACGACAGCTGCAAAACAAACCCGGAAAACGTTTCGTCGATTACGAAGATTACAGTATGTACAGTGTCATCGACCTATGCGCGCAACAGTTCAAGGCCCTGTATGACTCAGACGATATTATCTATCTGATACACCCCTCGGTCATCTTGCTGTCTCGATACGACGCCAAGCATAAAAGCAACCTGCGCGATGTGCTCTATTATTACCTGCTCAACGATCGTAATCTCGTTAAAACGGCAGCCTGCACCTATATGCATCGCAACACGGTGCTTAACAAGCTCAAGAAGATAAACGAGCTGATCGACCTTGACTTGGAAGATGGGCAGCTGCGCCAACGGCTGACCTTTTCCTGCCAGCTCATTCTCTATTACGAGCGCGTCATGCACCTCGAATTGAAACTGGAAATCCCCCATCAATCAACAAAGTGAGCCTCTTTTCACTCGCCTGCCATTCCAGCGTTTTCCTTGGGGAGTGTGCAGCTTGTCCATTTCCAATCATGCAGAATGTACGTGGCGTACAGAAATCTTCTTCCCTGGCATCATTATGTTGCCATTGCCACGCAGCCTCCGTATCTTTAATTCAGGCATCTATGCTTTTCACGCGATCGTCCATGCAGGAATAGAGACACCGGCGCTCCCTCCTCTGCGCTGCAAAACTCTATAACCGTACACGCGACATCGCTTTGAAAATTGCTTTGCACAACAACCTGACGGAAATACCGCTGTTTAAGGGTATGCATGAAAGGAAAACCTCTATGAGGGACCGCATAAGTAGAATGAAAGAGGTTGCAACAAACGCGCCCATCGTGATTGGGCTCGAAAAACTGCGCATAGCCGCAGACACGTTGGACGAATGCAGAAATCTTCCTGCCATCACCTATCGTTCGACCTTGCACGCAAACTACTATAACCGCATGCCCATCGCCATTCCGGATGATGACCTCATCTGTGGCACGGGTGCCAGTCACGCTAACGGCGTCGAACTCGATTATGAGATGGGCGTCTGGTCCAAGGCCGAACTCGACCACCTAAAAGAAGAGACCGGCGACATGTACTACATCTCCCCCGAAGACGTTGAGGAACTTGAGGTGCTTAAAGACAAGCTGAATGTCTTGGCCAAGAACTATCGCACCTGCGACTACCTTGCAGAGCTGACGTGGGACAACCCCCGTATGAACGACTTCATTCGTTCTGGTGTCACCATGCCCATCTGGAAGGACCGCAACTCCGGTGCCAGCAACGGCATTGGGCAGACCGGCATCGGGCTGGGGCCGGGCTTCGTATTGAAGTGCGTCGAATACGAACGAATCCTAAACGAAGGCGCTCGCGTCATAATCGACGAAGCAAAAGAATGCCTGGAAAACGAGCAGTGCATCACCAACGAGGATTACGAAAAGCATAACTACTGGCAGGGTATCATCCGCGTCTTTGAAGGCTTCATCAACTACGCCAATCGTCACGCCGATCTTGCAGAGGCAATGGCTGCAAAGTGCGATGACCCGACGCGTAAAGCGGAGCTATTGAAGATGGCAGAGATTTGCCGTCGTGTTCCCGAATTCCCCGCTCGAAACTTCCATGAGGCAGTACAGGCCTTCTGGTTCACCTTCCTGTCCATGGCATCCAA
Organism: uncultured Coriobacteriaceae bacterium; assembly: GCA_964435565.1. GTDB lineage: Bacteria > Actinomycetota > Coriobacteriia > Coriobacteriales > QAMH01 > QAMH01. The sequence continues at coordinate 9,912 of CAYSZR010000039.1, read as the reverse complement.
TACCATGTCTGCCGGCCGCATCGACCAGTTTCTCTATCCCTTTTACAAGGCCGACAAAGAGGCAGGGGTCATCACCGACGAAGACGTCTTGGAGCTGCTTGAGATTATCAAGCTCAAGACGACAACTTTCCACACCGCACGAGGCGGTCTGGGCCGTGGACGTCATTCCGGCGATGCCCGCTGGCTCAACTTCATCCTTGGCGGTTGCAAGGCCGATGGAACCGATGCCTCCAATGAACTTACCAAGCTCTTCATCGAGGCATCTAGAGAGCTTGTTCTTCCCCACCATACCATCACGCTGCGCGTAGGCGATTACACGCCGCTTGATGTTGTACAAGCTGGCATCGACTGCGTAGCCACCGGCTGCGGCATGCCCGCCTTCGTCTCTGACGAGTCCTACATCAACTTCTGGACCGGCAAGGGCTACGCTATCGAGGACGCACGCAATTACGCCATCTGCGGCTGTCTGGATGCGGTTCTGCCCGGCAAAGCCCGCACTATGGGCGTCATCTTCTATAACCAGTGCGAAGTGCTCGACGCATTCTTCCATGAGGGTTATATGAAGACCCTGGGCAAGAAGTATGGCCCAGAACCCAAGTCCCTCTACAATTGCAAGACCTTCGAGGAGTTCTGCGAGGCCTATTACGAATACCAGAACTGGTTCACGGGGATGGTAAACAAACGCAGCGCTATCGACTCCATCGTGAAGATGAACGTGATTCCCGACGTGTTTCCCAGCGCTCTGATGCACGACGGCGTGAAATGCGGCATCCCGTATGAAAAACGCAGCTTCGAGCCCTTCGATACCGGTAGCACCGTGATGACCGTTGGCGGCATCAATGCCGTCAATTCCCTCGTTGCTATCAAAAAGCTTGTTTTCGAGGACAAGAAGTACACCATGAAACAGTTCGTCGATGCGCTTGACGCCAATTGGGAAGGCTATGACGAACTGCGCGAAGACGCTCTCAACGCCCCCAAATACGGCAACAACGACAACTACGCCGATTCCATCGCCACCGAGTTCTACCATCGGTTTGCAGAGCAGGTAGAAAGCTATCCCAGCTCTTGGAACAGTTCATCCATTCCAAGCGGTATCTCAATCTCCGCCCATCAGCCCTGCGGTAAATGCGTTGCAGCAACGGCAGACGGCCGTGGCGCCAACGAAATCCTTGCAGACGGCATGATCTCTCCATCCCAAGGTACCGATGTAAATGGCCCGCTGGCTGTATTCAACAGCGGCAGGAAGATCGCCCAAGACGAATTTTCGGCAACGTTACTGAATATGAAGTTCAATCCCGATATCCTGCGGACCGATTCAGACAAGGGCAAACTCGCCTCTGCGGTCAAGGCATACCTGACCAATGGAGGCAAACAGGTTCAGATGAGCGTCGTAGGCCGAGAGACACTGGTCGCCGCCCAGGTCAAGCCTAAGGAGCATAAAGACGTAATCGTCCGGGTCGCGGGCTATAGCGCCTACTTCGTCAACCTAACCGACATGATGCAGAACGAGATCATCGCCCGCACCGAAAACGACGAAGTTCGATAACCGCGTAGATAAGAATGCAGGCACAATTCGGAGGGCCCGGACCAGATGCGGTCCGGGCCCTCCAATCTTCGACCAGAGCGTCTTCTTGCGCCTACGTTCTGGTCTTTCTGCGTATCGCGTACGCCGTCCCGCCGCTGGCCGCGATTATCAGGGCGAGCAGCGCGATGGGCGCCGGGTCGCCGGTCTTGGCGGTCGCTGCGGTCCCCTTCGCGGAGGAGGCGGAAGACGACGCCGTCGAGGCCTGCGCGGCGGGCGCCGTGTCAGTGCCGCCGGGGCCGGGGCTGGGGCTGGGGTCCGGGGTCGGCTCTGGGTCCGGGGTCGGGCTTGACGTCGAGGTGAGCGCGCGGATCATGATGTTGCCGACGCTCTCCGCGCTGCCGCTTGCATACGTCAGCTTGCCCGTGAAGTCGCCGGGCGAGAGCGTGTGGGCGTCGGTCCAGGTGCCGCCGCCGTCCTGGCTGTAGAAGCTCTCCCCCGCGCCCGACTTGGCGTAGTAGTAGGTGGACTTTTCGGAGCCTTGATAGCCGAGGCCCTTGCCGAGCTCTATGGGCAGGTAGCCGCCGTCGGCGCCCTTGATGGTCTCGACGACCGAGAAGCGCTCGCCCTCCTGCAGGCCCACCGCCGCCGTCAGCTCGATGGTGTGGTATCCGCCGTTCTCGAGCGTGGCCGTCATCGTGAGCGCGGGCTTGCCGGAGCTGCTCTGCGTGGGCGAGGTCGCGCCGTCCACGAGCTTGTAGACGTCGATCTTGACCGTGGAGCCTGCGGTCATGGTGTATGCGGTGACCGCGGTCAGGTTGGCGTTCGAGCGCGCGGTGAAGATGTTCGCGCACTGCACCGGGGTGGAGGCGGACGCGTCGAACGCGCCCTCCAGGACGTCGGTGACGCTCGCCGAGCCGAGGAAGTCGTACATGTACAGGCCGTCGTAGGTGTAGGTTCCGCCCGCGTTCGCCGCGGGGCAGTCGGCCGTGTAGGTCGTCGGGAACATGATGGAGTGGTCGTAGTAGGAGAGCCAGAAGTATCCCTGCAGGCTTATCGAACCGTTCTGCGCGAACTGGTACGCAAAGGCGTAGTCCTGCCCGTTTGCCTGGGAATACGCTAGGAACCCCGACCCGTCTGCAGTGGATCCTTTCCGCACAAGGTTCGTGGCGACCAGATTGGCATCGGTGAGGACTTCGGCCCACGAGGTCTCAGCGCCCGATACCTTGTAGAGGCAGAGGCCCTTGTTCGTATCGGAATATATGACTACGCTTTGGTCGTTACAGGTAAAGAGTCTAGAGACTGAACCATCCAGGGTGATGGCCTTCACCTGCCCGAAGGGACCCCAGCTGTTCCTGACCAGGAAGGCGCCGTTATCGGGCGGCTGCGTGGTGCCGAAGTTAGAAGCGGGAAAATCGTCGTCCCAGCCGACGATGGTGACGGCGTGGTTGGGCATCGCGTATTCCGAATACTGCGCCCCGGTCAGGTAGTTGTAGTACATGTCCTTCTCGGCCGTCGAATATGAGCCCTGGACACTATAGCCGACCTGGACGGCGCCGTTGTTCATGAGCGCCTGCTTGATGGCGGCGGTGCCTGCGGGATTGTAGCTTTTCCAGGTAACGCCTGAGGCATCGATCGTGTTGTTCGCGGGGGACGGGAGGTTCTGCGCGTTCGTCGCGTGGGCGACGGACCAGTCGCGCTGCGATTCGTTGAGGCTCCAGAGTTCGGTGACGTTCGTCCTTGTGCCGGTTGCGTCGACGTAGGGGATCGCCTGCGATCCCGTCTCGGAGGCAAGTCCCTGCCAGGAGGTGAGCGCCTGCGCACCGACTTGCATGTTCGGGGCCCCTATTGCAAGCGGCTGGTTGATGCCCTCGCCGTACTGGTCGGCGTCGATGGCGTTGCCGGCTATGGAGCTGTCGGCGTTGACCGGCTTGAAGGTGTTCCAGCTAAGCTGGCGCTCGGACAGGTCGAGGCTCGCTGCGTCCTTGCCGCCGGTCTGCTTGAGGATGTTGCTCTCGATGGACGCGACTTCTGCATGGGCCCAGCAGTTCTCCCAGGGACTCTGTATGCGTACGCTTGTGGGTATCAGGCTGACGCCGCCCACGTCTCGCAGGTCGTACGATGCGGGCAAGCCGCTCTGCGCGGACAGGGATCCCGATTGCAGCGCCTTGCCGTAGCTGTCGTTGATGGCCTGCTGCCTGGCGTAGTCGGCGGCCGTGAAGGACACGCCTGGTTCGGAGCCGAAAGCCAGGGTGTCGTCCCCGCCGGCGGAGGGCGTCGCCTGCGCCTGGATGACGCCGGCGACCGTGCAGGCGAGCACGAGGAAAAACGCCGCGAGCACGGCCGGTGCGGTATATCTTCCCCACGTTCGATTGATCATGTCGGGCTCCCCACTCCCAAGATCGGGCACGCTGCCCCGGTCGCCCCGGGCCAGCCGCGCGTGATCGATTCGTGACAGCGACCCTCGTCCGCAAGCCAAGATCAGGCGCCATGCGCTTAGCGCAATTATAGCTCACCGTCGAAACGATGTGCTCCATTATACGCCAGTCGTCTCAGACACTGGCATATGCCGTCTCACGCGGAAGAAGTGACGACAGAGGCGCCCTGGCTCATATGAGCCAGGGCGCCTAACAAAAAACAAAAAAAGCTTTTCAGCTATACGGCCGAAGATCCTGTTTCTCCCGTGCGAATGCGCACTACCTCTTCGCAGGGAAACACGAATATCTTGCCATCCCCCACTTCGCCGGTTTGCGCGGTTTTCACAATCAAGTCAACCAGAGCGTCAACAGCAGAATCTTCCACGACAATTTCGAACTTCACCTTTGGCAGCATGTTCAGCATCACTTCTGTGCCGCGATAATATTCCTTCCAGCCGTGCTGATTGCCACAACCTTGCACCTGGCTGATAGTCATGCCGCTCACTTTCGCCTCGAACAGCTCGTCTTTCAGAACTTCCATCTTTTCGGGACGGACGATTGCAGTGATCTTCTTCATTGAATTGCTCCTTCCCTACTAGTCCAAGCCCATAAAGGCAGGATATGCAGATTCGCCATGCTCAACCAAGTCCATACCAAGCGCTTCTTCCTTTTCGCTTACGCGCAGACTGCCATGGAACAGTGCTTTGATGATGAATCCAATAATAAGATCTGCCACAAACACGAACGCTATGGTGATACCGATACCCGCAAGCTGGCTTATGAACAAGCTGGGATCACCCGTGTAAAGCAATCCGCCATAATCGGTCCACGAAAGATCGGGGACGCAGAACAAGCCCGTGAGAATACCGCCTGTAATACCACCGATGCAATGACAGCCAAACGCGTCGAGCGCATCATCGTAACCGAGCTTCGCTTTCAGTGCAGAGATGGCCATATAGCAGATAGGCGATACGATAAGCCCCATGATAACCGCAGCCCACGGCTCCACAAAGCCAGCGGCTGGGGTGATGACAACCAAGCCGGCAACCAGACCGGTCGATCCACCAACCAGCGTGCACTTGCCCGTCTTCAAACGCTCGATGAGCATCCACGAAAGCGTTGCGGCCGCAGAAGCGGAAACCGTATTGAGCAACGCAAGGGCAGCAACGCCATCGGCGCCGAATTCAGAGCCGGCATTGAAGCCGAACCAGCCAAACCACAGCATTGCAGCGCCCAGCAGCACGAACGGCACGTTATGCGCACGATAGTTCATCATGCCAAATCCACGCCTCTTACCCAGAAGCAGGCAGAGCGTCAGGCCCGTCAAGCCCGAACTGATATGCACGACATCGCCACCGGCAAAGTCGATAGCGCCGATAGTGTCACCGATCAGGCTGCCTTCGCCGCCCCAAACCATGTGCGCGAGGGGCGCATAGACCAACACGACCCATACGGTGCAAAACGCAATGACCGCAGGAAACTTCATACGACCGGCTAGCGAACCGGTGATGATAGCCGTCGTGATCATAGCGAAAGCCATTTGAAACGCGATATCGATGATGCTGGGATAACCGTGCGCCGTGCTCAGTGGATCTTCACCCAGCATGCTCGTTACAGTTCCCGTAAGGCCAATCTGGTCGAACCCTCCAAAAAACGGAATGGACCCGTCACCACCATATGCAAACGACCAGCCAAAGATTACCCACATCACTCCTACGATGCCCAAAACGGCAACCGACATGAACATGGTGTTCACGACATTTTTGCGGCGGGATAGACCGCCGTAGAAAAATGCCAGCCCCGGGGTCATCAGGAAAACGAGCATCGTGCAGATCAGCATGAATGCCGTAGACCCAGTGTCATACATAAGAACCTCCTTGATTTGCTTGTCTTTGTTGACAAGACAATCTTCGCGCTCGATTGGCGCCGTAGCCGCGATAAGGAGGTTTGTTAACAGTTTCGAATACAGCTTTTAACATCGCCGAAACGCCAACGTTACACTATTGAAACACACCCTGACCAGCACAGGGAGAAAGTAGCTTATGAGCCCAAGGCGCGACGCTTCGTGCAAGCAGACATGGCATCGTCATATGACAAAGGTCCCGTAGACATTTGTCAATGTGACAAATGTCTACGGGACCTTTGTCAGATATTTGGCATGTATAATTGGGACGGGGATTCCAAGGGAATCAACCATGGCTGATGAAGGGAGCTCTTATGAGAACATCTGCCAGGAATGCATCGATTGCCGCAGCATCCATTTTGCTCGCATTGTGCATGACGCCGCTGCAGGCGTTCGCCGCAACAAGCGTAAGCGTTAACGGCGCCGAATACAACGAGGCCGCCAACGGCGCTGGTTCCAAAGGGGGCACATGGAACTGGGACGGCGCAAATGACATGCAGCTTGTCGACTACAACGGTGGCGCTATAGCCTCTGTCGGCGACCTGGATATAACCTCAACAGGCGACACAACCATAAGCTCCGGTGGTGATATTTCTGCCATCGATGCTATGAACGGCAACATCTCCATCACCAACAACGGCACCATGACCGTCGATGGAACCGACGCGGAAATTGCCGTTATCGGCGCCATTAATTCAGGAACAAGCAAAGATCCCTCCATCTCCATCACTAACAACGGCACCATGACCGTCAATGGCGGCGATAAGGTGACTGCCGCCATCGGAGTGCACGCCGCTGGCGGCATCTCCATCACCAACAACGGCACCATGGACGTTAGTGCGGGCGCTGCCTCGGACTCCACAATTGGAGCGGTCGAAGGCGACATCTCAATCATTGGCAGCGGCATCCTCAACGTAAAGAACGCTTCTAAAGCCGACGGTGGAAACTGCATCAAAACCGCCGCTGGCAACATCGCCATCAACGGCACTACCGTCAACGTTGATGCATCTTGCGCAGACAATGCCTTCGGCATCGTCGCGAACAAGGGCAACATCGACATCACAAACGCAACGGTCTCGTCGCGCGCCACCGCTTCGGGCACCAGGCAGCTAACATACGGGATTGTCGCTATCGGCACTTCGGCCAATACGGGAATCATCACCATCACCAACTCCGACGTCACCTCAAAGGCATCTAATCCCAATGGTCAGAGCAACGGGATAATCGCTTTTGCACTCAAGAACATGGAAGCCACTCCACGGGTCAATATCGTTGATTCCAGCGTAATCGCCGAAGGGGGCGATGGAGCTATCCTGGCATTCAGCAAAAATGAGGCAGCGCCTGGCACCATCTCTATCACCGGTAGTACGATAACATCGCCGGCTGGCGCCCACGTACAGGATGTCGCCTATGCTGAAGCCTATAAAGACAGCGGCATGTACGGCCAGACCATCGGCACGGGCAGCGGCACCATCACAGAGTATTGGGACAGTACAAGGACAATCTTAAACCCCAATGTGGCCGCTAGCGTGACCATTGTCAAGAATGCCGCACCATCTGTTGCACAGATCCCCGTTGCTACTCAAGCTTCCGCCGCAGCTACGAGCGTACCCAAAACCGCAGACGAAGCTACCGGGAGCCCGTTAATGCTCCTAATGCTCGCTGCCGCAGGCGGCGCACTGTTCGTTGCGCGCAGGCGGACAGCTGGATTATCACCCACGATATGAAAGATGCACGAACCTGCATTTGAAGTAAGCAAAACGCTAAAATAGAAGAAGGCAAGCGTAACCGGGGAGTCGCAAATGCGAGGGAAGATGGGCATCACAAAAAGACTCTTTGCGGTCACACTTGCCTTCTGTCTGGCCACGCTCGGCATACCCGCATCCACAAAGTCAGCCCTTGCCATAGATGACGGGAACAGAAGCCAAGAAATCACTGACCTGCTGGCAGCTGGCAGCCACACCGAAGGCGAAGTTGTCGCAGCCGTACGAGGCAATGCAGAGAACATCAACTGGTTCTCTGGCTCCGCTTTTGCTACAGAAGACCTCCTCGCAACGACCGAAGAGACCTATGTGACATCGACCGAAGAGACGCTGACCGCCCAAGAAACGCCCGAAGATGATGCGGTGCATATCATCCTCATCCAAAACGATTCGATGAGCACCGAAGAGATGCTCTACGCGCTGTGGGACGATTCGCGCATCCTCATGGTCGAACCGAACTACGTAGCGCATGTCGATCAGGATTCGGATACAGATGAATCTTCCGTCGTGGCGGCCACGACCAAAACATTGAGCGCGCAAGCAACATCGACCGCCTCCGACAGCACCTTGCAGGGCGCCTCCTCGTCGTCCATCGCCGACGCCACCGATTTCCAGTGGGGATTAAATAACAACGGTTCCACGATGCACGACGGAAAAGCGTATCTGGGTTTCGACATCAACTCCCCTGATTGGAACACGGAGAATCAGAACGCCTGCGGTGTCGTGGCCGTCTTCGACACGGGCATCGACGTCACCAACCCCGACCTCGACGGCGTCATGATGAACAACATGAAGGACTACAATCCCGACGGCGGCGATTACGGTATCAACCTGACCGACAGCGGTGACGTGGGTGATGTGAGCGATACGTTCAGCCATGGCACCCATGTGGCCGGCATCATCGCATCGGAGTGGAACGATTTCGGAACGAGCGGTGTCGCCAATGGCGTGAAGCTCGTCGCCATAAAGGCGGGCAATCCGAACGGCGAGGTCTCGATAGCTGACTTGGCAAAGGGATATGCCTATCTCAGCAAAGCGATCGACAACGGACTGAACCTCGTAGCCGTCAATAACTCATGGGGAGACCGTCAGGTCTGCAAGATGCTCTCGCTTATCGTCACCCAACTGGGCGAGAAAGGCGTCATCTCGGTCTTTTCCTCGGGAAACTCGGATACCAGCGCCGACTACAACCCCTCGACCCCTTCGGTTCTGCGGGACAACCCCTACGCGATCGTGGTGGACGGATCCAACAGGAAAGGTGGGAGCGGCTACAACTTCAGCGCCTCGCTTACCGACGTGTACGCCCCAGGCGTGGATATCCTCTCTACCGCATCCGCGCTTGCGCCAGCGAAATCGCTTTCCTATCTTGCTGAAACCGACGGCAGTCCTCTGTGCAAGGACACCTTTGACAATACATCCACTGATGCCGTGAAGGTTTATAAGACGTGTGACGAGACCACCCTTGTTGTTGAGGATAAGGACAGGGTAGGCTCGATCAGCGCCGACTACTACTTCGAGAGCGGCCACTCCCTGTGCATCGGCTCAGGCGAGATGGCACCCTTTTCCGATGATGATTCGAGCGGGTCCGAATTCTATCTCAAGATCCCGGTAGGAAGCTACCCGGATTCGTGGATGCTTAACAGCAAACTGCTTACAAGCTTCTCGGACGCCTCCGGTTCCTCAAGTGTTACTTTCTCCCTGGCTACGAAATCAACGGATACCGGCATGATTTCCTGGGACAAAACCCAAGCGCCCTATCTCAACTATCTTTCCCCTACCGACAAAACCTGGTACGAGGCACAGGTCTATTCTGAACTAACGCTCGAAAGCGAGAAGTCGGTCGCATATGACAAAGATGGCTGCATGACCATCAGGGTGAGAATCGCTCCATCAGAATCGAGTGAACTATCCGCTGTGTACCTCGACTGCCTGGGAGTAGGCACCGAAATCGCCCCCTATATGTATTCAAGTGGAACATCCATGGCAGCCCCCATGGTGACGGGCGCTGCCGCAGTGGCTGCGCTCCAGCAGGGGCTTGCCGCCAAGCCCGCCGCGTCGCAGGCAGCCGAACTCGCGCGGGAACGCGTCATCTGGATCGAATCGCACGTCAACCAGTACGACGGACGATTCCTCGGCCTCTGTTCATCGGGCGGGCAGATTGACCTTTCCTTAGATGCGCAAAAGACGCTGCCCGTCATATCCTCCGCCGAGATTGTCGCCGATTCGAATCCGACGCAGCTCAAAATCGGGGGGAGCAACTTCGGCAACACAGGTTCGGTGACCATCTCCGGCAAGGACGCGGAAGTT
>CAYSZR010000038.1:3545-17871 GCA_964435565.1 uncultured Coriobacteriaceae bacterium | reverse complement strand
AGAGATATTTTCTGCTGGAATGGTTTCGGCAAATAGACATATAGAGGCAATGGAGAAAATAGCTTCTCTTATTGCAGTCAGGGAACGTTCTATCATAGAAACTCACGAGCGGCTCGGCAAGAGCGGGTTCACGCCTGAAGAGGCCGACGATGCTGTTGCCACCGCTCTGCGTGTTGGGCTTATCAATGAAGAACGATATACACGCGCGTTTATCCGCGGGAAGGCACATTCTGGATGGGGCAAGCAAAAGATCATCCAGCGTCTTCACGCCAGCGGTGTAGACGACGAAACCATACGTCTGTGTGAAGACGAGTTCTCTTCACCTGATCAAGAATATGAACAAGCTAAGAACGAAATCGCCAAACGCCCGGCACGTTCCAATGACCCGTATGCAACATACATGCGTCGTTTGATAGGGAAGGGATATTCCAGAGACATAGCGACACGAGTCGTTAAGGATTTTCTTGCCGAACAAGACTAGCGTAAATCCGAAGCACCTGTTCGTTCTATATAAATCACCTCCCGTTAGAACGTACGAATCGTCAAATGAAGCGATTTCAGGCCCTACCTTGTGTTAGCATATGTACTGGCATTCATCCATTCCTCGCATTAGATGCGAGTTTTAAGTCTATAAAGCGCATACTGTCTGCATGACAAGCAGGAAAGCGGACTATAGGTCGTGATGATTGCCGGACGTGTCCGGCTTTTTTGTGCCGGAACATCCTAAACATAAGTTGAAACGAAGATGGGAAGGTACCTGGCAAGATGGAAATCGTAATCTACATAGTAGTAGCGATCGTCTGCCTCGTAGCAGGGTTCTTTGTAAGCCGCTTCATTCAGGGCGGAGACGCAAAGGGAACCATCGCCGAAGCCGAACGTAAACTTGCAGAAGCAGAGAAATCCGCAGAAAACGTTCGCCGTGAGGCGATAATCGAGGCAAAAGACGAAGCACTCAAAATCAAGCAAAATGCCGAAGAGGATGCTCGCAAACAGACCGAAGAGGCTCGTCAGCAGATCAAGGATATTCAAGCCCGCGAAGACAGGCTTCAGCAGCGCGAAGATTCTATCGACCGACGCAGCAATGGACTTGATAAACGCGAACAGCAGATTACCAGTTTGCAATCGCGTACAGAGCACTTGAACAAAGAGCTCGAGGAAAAGCAGGAAGAGGCCGATCGTCGTCTGCTCGACATTGCATCCCTCTCAAAAGAGGAAGCACGCACGATTGTTCTCGATGACGTCCGCGATGAATGCACGGCGGAGGCTGCTGGTATTATTCGCGACATCGAAGCGCGCACGAAAGCCGAGGCGGATCGCAAGTCACGCGAGATCCTCTCAGTCGCTATTCAACGCATGTCAGCTGATTACACGGCGGAGCGTACGGTCACTTCGGTACAGATTTCTTCCGATGATATCAAGGGGCGTATTATCGGCCGCGAAGGACGCAATATCCGTTCATTCGAGCAGATAACCGGCGTCAATCTGATTATCGATGACACGCCCGAGACAGTGACGCTCTCATGCTTTGATCCGGTTCGCCGTGAAACTGCTCGTATCGCACTTGAAAACCTCATCGCCGATGGACGTATCCACCCTGCACGCGTCGAGGAAATGTTCGAAAAGGCATCGCGCTATGTTGACCAGCAGGTACAGGAAGCTGGCGAGCAGGTCACTTTCGATATGGGCATACATGACCTGCACCCTGATATCGTGAAAACCCTTGGTCGCCTCAAATACCGCACGTCGTATGGCCAAAACGTTCTGCAGCACTCGCTCGAGGTTGCTACGCTTGCGGGCGCTATGGCAAGCGAGCTTGGTCTCGACCCGGTGACCGCGAAGCGCGCTGGTCTGTTGCATGACCTTGGCAAGGCCGTCGACCATGAGGTAGAGGGTTCTCATGCGGTTATTGGCGCCGATCTATGCCGTCGTTATGGAGAGAGTGCCGCAATCGTTCATGCCGTCGAGGCGCATCATGCAGATGTCGAGCCTTCGACCGTCCTTGCGGTTATCATCCAAGCTGCTGACGCGCTAAGCGCAGCACGTCCCGGTGCGCGTCGAGAGAGCTACGAGAGCTATATCAAACGTCTCGAAAAGCTCGAGGAGATCGCAAACACCCACGAGGGTGTCGAGCGTACCTATGCCATGCAGGCTGGACGTGAAGTCCGCGTTATGGTGCAGCCTGATTTTATCGATGATGCCAAGGCGACGGTACTCGCGCATGATATAGCCAAGCAAATCGAAGACGAGATGCAGTATCCCGGTCAGATCCATGTGGTTGTCATTCGTGAATCCCGCTCCGAGGCACTTGCGAAATAAAAGCCGCTAGCGTGATAATTTGATGGACCATTAGGGATCGCCCCAATGGTCCATCGCGTATTTGGAGACGAAATGTCGCAAGAAGACCTGCTTGGATTTATTGAATCGGTATCAGGAGATACACACCTCGCGGTCGAGGAAAACCTCGGCGATGGTTTTGTGCGTCTCAAAACGGCAGAAGCAGAACGCCGTCAGGCAAAACACGATATACGCTGCGTCGAAGATATCGTTATCGAGATGCTGCGTAACGCTCGCGACGCGCATGCGCGCAGTATCTATCTTGCAACAAGCCGTGATGGAGATATCAAGACGCTCGTCTTCATAGATGATGGTGACGGCGTTCCCCATGAGATGCAAGAAACGATCTTCGAACCGCGCGTCACGTCAAAACTTGAGACCATGGTGATTGATACATGGGGCGTACACGGCCGCGGCATGGCTCTTTATTCGATACGCGCCAATACGAATACGTCACGCGTCGTCTCGTCTGCGCCTACACTTGGCTCGTCCTTTGTTGTTGAAGTCGACCTAGCCGACCTTGCAGAGAAAACAGACCAGTCTTCTCTGCCTATCCTTGAATTTGACGAGGCGGGCGCTGTCCGCGTCGCATCGGGGCCGCATAACGTCGCGCGAACCGTAATAGAGTTTGCGATCGACGTAAGCAACGACATAGACGTTTATCTAGGCTCTCCTGCAGAAATTGCTGCCACGCTCATGCAAACGGGTCATCGCGAGCTTACCGACACACAGATGCTTTTCTGTGACGACGTCACTGAATTGCCCGTTTCCTTGCGGGTCGCCTCTGCTTCTGATGCACTCGAACTCGTTGAGATATGCAATGGCGTTGGCCTGGAGATATCGGAAAGAACCGCTCATCGTATATTTGCAGGTAAAATCCTCCCTCGAAAGCCCTTGCTCAAGATGCTATTAAGCAAATACAGGAAGGGTTCAAACGAGACAAAACCCGTCAATATCTATCGTGACAACCGCGGACTCAGCTTATCCAAAGAAGATCTTGGCGAATTCAGCCGCTCACTGGAAAAAGCATTTTCCGATTTGGCTCAACGTTACTATATAGAATTATCTGATGAGCCAAAAATTCGCGTGAGCAAAGACGCGATAACCGTAAAGTTTCCCTTTGAAAAGGAGCTGTAGAGTCTATGAGCGCTATTGAAAAACGTTTCGAGCACTGGCTTGAATCGGTAGATTCCAAGGCGTGTGCGCAGCTCGAAGAACTTCGTAACTACCCCGATAACCTTCATGATGCCTTTTACCGTGAGCTAGCGTTTGGTACGGGAGGCCTGCGTGGCATTATCGGCATCGGGTCCAATCGCATGAACACGTACACGATCGGCAAAGCAACGCAGGGCCTGGCGAATTATCTCAACGCCCATTTTGACCATCCGAGCGTAGCCATCGCGCGCGACAGCCGTAATGAAGGGGAGTCCTTTGTACGGACAGCAGCTGAGGTTTTAGCTGCTAACGGAATCATTGCTCATGTATTTCCCCACATACAGCCAACACCAATGCTCTCGTTTGCCGTGCGTGACCTAGGGGCATCTGCCGGCATCAATGTAACGGCAAGCCATAATCCAGCCGAATACAATGGCTACAAGGTATATGGATCGGACGGTTGCCAAATCGCAACGCAGGCAGCAGAAGAGATTCAGCGGGCCATCGATAACGTAGACTGTTTTGCCGATGTAGAACGCATTCCCTTTGATAAAGCCCAAGACCAAGGTCTAATCAAATGGATCGACGACTGTGTTGTCGACCGTTTTATCGACGCTATAGCCTCACAATCCGTTGAACCTCGTGATGCGAAATCGACCGACAAGTTGAGCGTTGTATATACGCCGCTTAACGGAACCGGCCTTTCCTGTGTTTTACGTATTTTGAATCGCATGAGTATAGACGATGTCACAGTTGTCCCCGAACAGCGCGAACCCGATGGCAACTTTACTACCTGTCCATATCCCAATCCAGAGATGCGCGAAGCGCTCAAATGCGGACTTGAGCTCTGCGAAACGCTTAAACCTGACCTTTTGCTCGCAACAGACCCCGATGCCGATCGCGTGGGTGTCGCAGTCCATCATGAAGGCGAATATGTGCTCCTTACAGGCAACGAAATCGGCGTCTTGCTTATTGATTATCTTGCAACGCGCAGAAAAGAACGTGGGGAAAACCTTACGGACAAGCTCGTTGTAACAACGATCGTCTCTTCACTTATGCCCGACGCCCAGGCTCTTGATCATGGATTCGAACTCAGACGCGTCCTGACCGGATTCAAATATATTGGTGGGCAGATCGCATTGCTCGAAGAGGCTGGACATGTCGATGACTTCATGTTTGGGTTCGAAGAATCGTATGGATATCTTTCAGGTGCGCACGTGCGCGATAAGGATGCTGTCAACGCATGCATGCTTATCTGCCAAATGGTACAGATGCATAAGGATAGGGGAGTCGACCTTATTGAAGCCATGGAGGGCTTATATAAGCGCTATGGCTATTATCTGAACGAGACGGTGAATATATCCTATCCTGGAAGCGATGGCGCCGAGAGAATGTCTGCGATAATGGAGCGCCTCAAAACCAACCCACCTGCAAAGATAGCCGGACATTCCGTGATTACTATGATGGACTTCTCGCAAGGGGCACCCATGCCCAGACTAAACGGGAAAACCGATGGAATCCAGACACTCCCGTCTGCCGACGTCGTGTCGTTTTCCCTGGCCGAAGGTGTTCAGATTCTTATTCGGCCAAGCGGTACAGAGCCCAAGATCAAGGGATATGTTTTCAGTCGTGGATCGTCTCGCGACGAAGCGCAGGCATTGCTGGGGCAACTTGTAGAAGCCACGCAAGATCTGCTTAACTAAGCCTGACTAAACTCGACATCCAAATAGTATCTTGGCCATTTGCTGCGTTTATTAAATATCGCCTTTCAGCACTGTCTATAATCACAAATGACCAAGATAAATTCTCGATATGACCAGTTTACGATTCTGGCCATAATCCCAGTCTCTATGTTCTATAATCTGTTGTCTGAAAGCATAATCGTAGTTTTAACGCAGAATACACGCGCTAGGGATGAGTACATGGATTTCCTCAAGGTTTCGAGCAAGTCTTCTCCAGCTTCCGTTGCAGGGGCTATCGCTGGTCTTATCAAAGACGGCAATCCGGTTAGAATTCAATCGATTGGCGCAGGCGCGGTCAACCAGGCTGTAAAAGCAATAGCTATTGCACGCGGATACCTTGCTCCAAGCGGAATCGACGTCGCTTGTGTTCCCTCGTTTGTCGAACTCGAGATCAATGGGGAGACCCGTACGGGAATTCGTTTTGCCGTACATCCTCATTATTCAGATGATGACATCGAGATTGAAGAAATCGCGAACGAGCACACGCTCGACTAGAGGGCGCCTATGCCCTTTGCGGACCTACATACACACTCTCTTGTATCCGACGGGGTACTCGATCCTGCGCAGATAATCGAACAAGCATACAAGACGGATTCGTTGCATGCGATATCTATCACCGACCACGATGCCCTTGATGCGGCGCATAGCATTGTACAGACCGGTCTTTCCCAAGGCCTTGATTTTATCCCCGGCGTTGAGATCAGCACGCGTTTTGGAATACGCGATGTCCATATGCTCGGTTATTTCATTGACATCGACAACCAAAGCCTCAATGAATATTTCGCTGACAACAGGCGCAGGCGAGCACAACGCGCTTGCGAAATGGCCGATCTATTGAAATCAGACGGATATCCGATAAGCGCAGATGACCTGATTGAGAGTGGCGAAAGCGTAAATCGCCTTCTTTTGACCCGCATGCTTGTGAAGCGAAACTGCGCACGGGATGCAGATGATGCGTTTTCCCGATTGGTCGGACGACAGAGCAAGTACTATATCGATTTCGAATACCCAGACGCAATCGAGGCAATCCGCCTTATCAGAGAGGCGAATGGCTATGCCTTTATCGCTCACCCCGCTCAATACCATGTCGTTGACCTTATCCAAACCTTTGCGCATGAGGGTTTGACAGGACTCGAAGCGTATCATTCGATGCAGAGCGCCAAACAGAGCGCAGATCTCATCTTGCTTGCGCAAGACCTTGACCTGGCTGTAAGCGGAGGCTCAGACTGGCACGGCGACGACACGCACGGCGCACGTCTGGGAGGCGCCGGGCTAGATGAATCGGAATACCGGGCGTTCCTGACAGCCTGCAGCCATAGATAAGATGAACCGCGATGCACTTGTTCGCCAAATGATTGAGGGGCCTTGTTGATTACCGAAGAAAAACCGCTCGCTGGTATGACCTTTTGGCAGCGTACTTTTGGATGCCAGATGAACGAAAGCGACGCGGAGCGTATTGCAGGAATGCTCGAAAATGCAGGGGCATTGCCTGTCATGACCATAGAAGAGGCAGACATTGCTCTATTCCTGACATGCTGTGTGCGCGAACGCGCCGACATACGCCTCATGGGCCAGGTCGCATCCATAAAGAACGTCCCTAATCCACATGACTCGCAGCGCATCATTGCGGTCGGAGGCTGCATAGGCCAGCGCGATGGTGAAAAACTCCGCGAACAGCTTGGACATATCGACGTCGTCTTTGGGACGCATAATCTTGGCCATCTGGTTGACTTGCTCAGCCAATGTCTTGAAACGGGTAAACCTCAGGTCGAAACTATCGAGGCAAACGATGGGTTCTCAAGTGACCTGCCCGTGCATCGTGCACAGCCCTGGCATGCATGGGTCCCCATCATGACTGGATGCGACAATTTCTGTACGTATTGCATTGTTCCCTATGTACGCGGTCGCGAGACATCTCGCCCGATAGAAGATATTGAAACCGAACTTTCGGGTCTGAAGGATTCCGGCATCAAAGAGATCACCTTGCTTGGGCAAAATGTCAATTCGTATGGTCGCGACTTGTATGGCAAGCCCCGCTTTGCTGAAGTACTTGTTCTAGCTGCGCAAAGCGGCGTTGAGCGCGTGCGCTTTGTTACAAGTCACCCGAAGGACCTGCTTCCAGAAACTATCGAGGCGATGGCTGCGCATCGCTACATCATGCCGCAGCTGCATCTACCGCTGCAATCGGGCTCGAATAGGATTCTCAAGGCGATGAACCGCGTTTATACGGTTGAAAGCTATATGGATACGGTACACAGCTTGCGCACCGCCATTCCCGATATCTCGCTTTCGACCGATATTATCATTGGGTTTCCTGGAGAAACCGAAAAGGATTTCGACCTTACCTGCAAAGCTGTCCAGGAGGTCGGCTATGGCCAGATGTACAGATTCATCTATTCCAAACGTGCTGGCACGCCGGCGGCAACCATGCAAGACGATACGCCACATGAGGTTTTAACCGAACGTTTCGAACGACTAGAGAAGCTTGCTCAGAAAAGTTCTCTTACAGAGAACCAGGCATCGATTGGAAAGACCGTGCGCGTTCTTGTCGAAAGCGCATCCAAACGTGATTCAAATGTGATTTCGGGAAAGAGTCCCCAAAATCAAACGGTCCATGCCGCTTTGCCGGCTGGCAACGCTATCGATAGCATAATCGGACAAATCGTCGACGTGAAGATACAGCAGGCCACGACAAACTATCTACAGGGATCAATCGTCATATGACGAAAGACAGCTCAAAAGTCATCTGCATACAGGGCCCAACGGCTTCAGGAAAGTCCGCGCTCGCCGAAGCGCTCGCCGTGGAACTGAACGCCGAAATCGTCTCGGCGGATTCAATGCAGGTGTACCGTGGCATGAACATCGGCACAGCGAAGGTGCCCGAAGCCAAGCGCCTTGTCGCGTATCACTGTATTGACCTGGTCGATCCGGGCTCGCCTTATTCTGCTGCACTATTCCAGCAAGACGCACGACGCGCATTTGCCGCCATTCAAAAGCGTGGATCCTATGTGGTGGAACCGGTCTCTATGTTCGCGCGGCCCTTGACGACATGGAGTTTGCCCCAGGCCAGACAGAAACTGCCCTGCGTGCAAAATACACCGCTCTTGCCGAAGAGCTCGGCGCTCAAGGGCTGCATGAACGTCTCAGGGCAATCGATCCTCGAAGCGCGGCGCTTATTCATCCCAACAACGTGCGGCGTGTCATTCGCGCATTCGAGATGCACGAGGCAGGGGAGTGCTACGCTGACCGAAAAACAGCTTTCAAGACACTTCCCACACGCATACCGAATGTAAAGCTCGCTCTCGATGTCGACCGCGAGCTCTTATACGAGAGAATCGATAAGCGGGTCGACGAAATGGTGCAAGAAGGCTTGGTAGATGAAGTGGCTCAGCTGCTTGAAGCAGGATTTCGAGCCGGTCTCACTGCGCCCCAAGCGATCGGCTATAAGGAAATCGTCTCGTATCTGGATGGAGAGGCGACGCTTGCCACTGCCCTTGACGATATAAAGCAGGCGACGCGGCGTTATGCGAAACGGCAACTATCATGGTTACGATCTGATTCGGAAATCAGATGGTTACACGCCGACGAGAGCATTACTGATACACTTACTGAGGAATCATTAAAGGTAATCGAAAGGGCGTGTCTGACATGAAATACGAGTTTTCCAAAATGCACGGTGCGGGAAACGATTTTGTGATGATCGAGGACATGAGCGACAAGATTTCGTTTACGCAAGAGCAGGTCGCCTTCATATGCGACCGTCATTTTGGCATCGGCGGCGATGGAGTCATCATCGTCAAACCCTCGCCACGTCCCGAATGTGCCGCATACATGGATTATTACAATTCCGACGGAACCAAGGCACAGATGTGCGGCAACGGCGTGCGCTGCTTTGCCAAATTTCTTGTTGACCATGGCATCGTCGATGGATCTGCCGGCAGCTTCGTAGCCGACACGCTTTCCGGCCCCAAGCCCATCGAGTTCGAGTTGGCATCAGACGGCACGTTGGCACAGGCAACGGTAGATATGGGAGCACCCATACTCGACCCTGCGCAGATTCCCACAACGCTTTCAGGTCACGATACGCCGTTTGGCGTAATAGCAAGCGGTAATGTACTTCCCTCGCTTGGCGACGAAGTCACGCTCACATGCGTCTCTATGGGTAATCCCCATGCTGTGACCTTTGTAGACAATCCTAAGACCTATCCTGTCGAAACAGTAGGTCCCGAAATCGAGACATATAGCGTGTTTCCCGAATACACGAATGTCGAATTCGTCCATGCCGAAGGTGACTCGATCGATATGCGCGTTTGGGAACGCGGCTGCGGTGAGACCCTCGCATGCGGAACGGGCGCTTGCGCAACTGTTGTCGCAGCCCATATCACGGGCAGGACAGGCCGCAAAGTCACGGTCAACCTGCCGGGAGGCACTTTGTGCATCGACTGGCGTGCTGAAGACGGGCATGTCTACCTAACAGGACCAGCTCAGGAGAGTTTCACGGGCAATTTCGAGCTTTAGGCCTTCAGACTTCATGGCAAAGCAGAAATTCAGAGTCACAACCGAAGAAATCCCCGAACGTGCCATACTCGTGGGAATCGACCTGGGCGATTCTGACTGGCCCTTGGAAGAATCGCTCGCCGAACTTGAGCGCTTAACCAATACTGCTGGTGCCGAAGTCGTTTTCACCATGTCACAGCGTCTCGATTCTCCCAATCCACGAACATTTATCGGTTCCGGAAAAGCCGAAGAACTCGCTTCGTGCGTGCAATCGATGCATGCAGACGTTGTGATCTTTGACGACGAACTCTCTCCATCTCAGCAGAGCAATCTAGAGAAACTCGTGGGAAAACCGGTAAAGGTTATCGATCGCACGGCACTCATCTTGGATATTTTCGCGCTTCATGCCTCGAGTCGCGAAGGAAGCCTTCAAGTCAGACTTGCACAAAACCAGTATCTATATCCTCGTCTGCGCGGTATGTGGAGCCATCTTGCCGCGCATCGCATGGGCGGCGGTGTCGGTTCGCGTTTTGGCGAGGGCGAATCGCAACTTGAAGTCGACAGACGAATGGTTCGCAAACGTATTTCGCGCATACGCAAAGAGCTCAAAGAGCTCGAGAGCAGCAGAGATACCCAACGTAAATATCGCAGCATGTCGGGAGTGTTTCGCATTGCGCTTGCCGGCTATACTAACGCGGGCAAATCAAGTCTTATGAACAAACTGACCGATGCCGATGTGCTTGTTTACGACAAGCTCTTCGCCACACTTGACTCTACGACACGTTCGCTTGAACTCACGGGAAAGAACAAGGTCACGCTTACCGATACCGTCGGCTTCATCCAGAAGCTACCGCATAACCTTATCGAAGCGTTTCGCTCGACGCTTGATGAGATCAGGGAAGAAGATCTGGTTTTGATCGTTGTCGATGCCTCCTCGAAGCAGTGCGCCTCTCAGCTAAAAACCGTCCATGAGGTCTTAGGCCAAATCAATGCTTCCGATATCCCCACTATCCTCGTATTCAACAAAATCGACCGATTTGAGAACGATTCATTCGGCGAACTCAACCGTCTTAAGCTGCTTTACCCCGATGCGGTGTTTATCTCGGTGAAAACAGGCGAGGGAATCGAGGAACTGATCAATCGTCTAGAAGCCGAAGTCCAAAGTCAAACTACACAGCTTGACGTTTGCATTCCCTACGATCAGTGCAGGTTTGTAACAATCGCGCATGAGCACGGAGACGTCTTGATGCAACGATATGAAGCAGAAGGCATCTATCTCACGATTCGGTTGGCAACGCCATGGGCACAGCGATTCACTCAATTCAGTAATTGCGAAACAGACCAGTAACAACGCCGATGATCTGGGCATCTCGAGTGTAAATGGGCTCCATTGCATCGTTTTGCGGCTGCAGCCGAATGCAATCTTTTTCTTTATAGTACGTTTTGACCGTCGAACCCTCATCGATCATCGCAACAACGATATCGCCATTGTCGGCGCTGCTCTGTTCGCGAACCAAGAGCGTGTCGCCATCTAAGATGCCCGCGTTCACCATTGAATCGCCGTGTACAGAAAGCAAGAAGGAATTACGGTCGCCAAATAGGGAAGTGGGGAGGGGGACCTCCTCTTCGATGTTTTGCTCTGCGAGAATAGGAGCCCCCGCGGCAACGCGACCAACGAGCGGGACCATTGTCAGGGAATGATCAGACATCTGTGAGATTGCGGATTGCTCCGGCGCCTTGGATGCTTTGGATTGTTCGCCCGTCACAACCATCGATCGTGATTTTGCACCTTCGCGTTTGATATACCCCTTTGCCTCGAGGGCATTGAGATGCGCATGGACGGTAGAAGGCGATGAGAGGCCGATTGCCTGGCCTATCTCACGTACGGATGGCGGATAGTGCTTAACCTCAATGCACTTGCGGATATAGTCGAGTATCTGCTGTTGACGCTTGGTAAGTGCTTGTTTGTCCATATGATCCTCCCAAATTCCTGGAACGATTTTATACGATATGCATGCAGTTTACAAACATTTGTTCGTTTTCCTCTTGAAACGTACATATGTTCGTGTATTATAGCCATAGAACAGATGTTCGGTTTGAAAATTGTGTCACAGGTGCTCGGTATAAAGAGGGTAGTACAGCACCAAGGGTCACAGGAGGAAGAACTATGGATATCAAATACAGGTATAACGGCAATCTCGCACTCAAGCCGCAGAGGCAGCAACCAAGACTATCGCTTGTGCAAAGCGAAAATATCCATAGCACATCCGCTTTTCAAGAGGTTATAGATCAGACTTTCGCGTATCTATTCAGGCCGGCATGCTCCCCAAAGGTTCAATCCGTTTTAGAAGGCGCATCTTCCAGTCAGTTATTTCCCAGCGTAAAAGAACGAAGAATTGTCTTCGTCGCGGGTTCCATAGCCACGTTTGCCTTATTCTTCTTCTCATTTTTCTCGTTCTAGATATAGATAAAATGCACGTGGCAAACCACCTATATTGAACATTGTTCTCTGTTAGAATCACCTTGTTTGCAAATTTATTGGAAACAAGGTGAGGAAAACCAATGCTTTGCCCAAACTGCAGCTGCAACGAATCCAGGGTTATTGACTCGCGTTCATTCGATGACGATGCAAGTATCAAGCGCAGGCGCGAATGCCTGCAATGCGGTACGCGTTTTACGACCTTCGAAAGAAGAGAAGAAGAACCCATTATGGTTCTTAAGCGTGATGGCCATGTTGAGCCATTTGACCGCTCGAAACTGCTTAAAAGCCTGCTTTCTGCCACCGCCAAGAGAAACGTGTCGTTACATACGCTTGAAACGTTCGTAGACACGCTTGAAAATGATATACGGTTCAAATACCGCGGGCCGATTCTCTCATCATCGCTAGGCGATCAGATTCTCATAAGATTGCGTGATTTGGATAAAGTCGCCTATATTAGATTTGCCTCGGTATATAAGGATTTCAAAGACTTAGACGAGCTGAGAGAAGAGCTGGAAAAGCTTAGCGATGCAACTGAAGATGAAGAACCAAGGGAAAACAACGACCGGGAGTCTTTTGATGAGTAAAACTATTCCGCTGAAACTTAAGAAGCTTGACGAGGATCTACCGACTCCAAAATACGCCAACCCTGGGGATGCGGGATTGGATCTCTATGCATCAGAAGACATTTCACTCGAGCCCGGCCAGCGAGCAATGATCGGCACGGGCATTGCGGTCGCCATAGCAACAGGCTATGCGGGATTTGTACAACCGCGCAGCGGACTCGCCGCAAAACAAGGTTTTTCAATCGTCAATACGCCCGGGCTTATCGACAGCGGATATCGTGGCGAGATTAAAGTTATCGGGATAAACACTGATATCGACCAAACGATTCAAATCAAGCGCGGCGATCGTATTGCTCAGCTCGTCATTCAAGAAGTTCCTCTTGTGCAATTGGAAGTCGTTGACAGCCTCGACGAAACACAACGTTCAAGCGGCGGATTTGGCTCAACTGGAAATTAGTCTTAATTGTCTGATAACATATCTTATGGGAAGTCACTAATCCCTTAGATACGTCCCCTCCTGCCACGCACAATCGAACTGTGCTATTGTTTCGAGCCGTTATGAATATTGAGCAAATACTAAATCAGATAGATGCCGTTGTATGGGGTCCGGCGATGATTTGCCTACTCCTTGGCACGCACATCTTTCTAACCATCAGAACCGGGTTCATACAACGCAAACTTCCCCTTGCCATCAAGATGTCTATCCAAAACGACGACGCCGAAGGTGATGTTTCGCAATTTGGCGCATTGGTAACCGCTCTTGCAGGTACCATTGGAACCGGGTCTATCGTAGGTGTTGCAACAGCTATTCTGGCCGGTGGCCCCGGTGCCGTCTTTTGGATGTGGCTGACCGGTGTTTTTGGTATTGCCACTAAATACACTGAAGTCTATGCAGCAATAAAATATCGCGTCAAAGACCATCGAGGGGCCATGCTTGGCGGCGCAATGTACGCCTGGGAACGAGCCTTTAAGCGTGAAGACGGCTCGACGCCTGGTTGGGCCAAGTTCGGAGCTGCTTTCTTCGCCTTTTTTGCGGTTATAGCGACGCTTGGCACAGGTTCGGCCGTCCAGTCATCAGCTATGACAGGAATCATTTGCGGCAATTTCGAGCAGGTCCCCCAATGGCTTGTCGCTGTCATCATCGCTATATTTGTCGCCGTCGTCATTTTCGGAGGCGTGAAGACCATTGCGAACGTATGCGAGAAGCTCGTTCCTTTCATGGCGATCGCCTATGCCGCTGGCTGCATAATCATCATGGTTTGCAATGCTCCTTATCTAGGCGAGGCAATCGCACTTATCATCCAATGCGCATTTACCGGTAAGGCCGCTTTTGGCGGAGCTGTTGGCAGCGGAGTTCTCTTCGCCCTGCAATTTGGCTGCGCGCGCGGCTTGTTCTCGAACGAATCGGGACTGGGCACTGCCCCCATCGTCGCCGCTGCAGCATCCACCCGTAATCCAGCACGCCAAGCGCTCATTGCCTCAACGGGCACGTTTTGGTCGACGGTCGTTATCTGCCTCATAACGGGTCTGGTGCTCGTCTCGACTATGCTCGC
>CAYSZR010000038.1:0-3535 GCA_964435565.1 uncultured Coriobacteriaceae bacterium | reverse complement strand
CGCACACCCAGAAATCGTCATGAACGGCTCTATCAGTGCTGGCGCCGATCTTGCAAATGCGGCTTTTGCGACAATCCCTCTTGTGGGAACGCCCGTCCTTATCGTTGGAATGGTGAGCTTTGCCTATTCAACCATCTTGGGCTGGAGCTATTATGGCAACCGCTGCGTCACGTATCTGTTCGGGAAAAAGGCCATCATCCCCTACCAGATCATTTACGTTGCAGTCGGATTGCTTGGCGCGTTAGGCGTGGGCGACCTTGTCTGGACTATATCCGATATAGGAAACGCCATCATGGCGATTCCGAACATCATCATGGTTCTGATGCTTTCAGGCATGATTGCACGCGAGACGAAATACTATATTTACGAAGGCAATCTTGACGCAAGCGTCACTGAAGAGATTCCCATTATTGAATCAAAGTAGTCACTGATAGGTATGATGACCTGCGCATAAAGGACTTTTTGATTCAAACGTTCTGGAACGGGTGACGCATGAAGTGTCGCCGCATCGCCAAATAGCACAAAGCGCACCCAATCGCCGCACCTGAAGCATCGACAAGCACATCCGTGAACTGGCCGCTTCTCCCATCGATGAACAGTTGGTGCAATTCATCGGTGCATGCATAAGTCACGGTAAGCGCAAACGCGACCAAGCACACGCGCATAAGCTGGTCTTTGAATGACCAATTGCCGAGTGCCTTCTCTTCTTTGAGGCTGAATGTTTGCCAGCAGCTCATAACAAGCGAGACCGCAAGGCAAAAATACTCGCTTGCATGCGCAGTCTTTCTGATGGGAAACGTCAGCATATCAACCCACCACTGCTGATCGTCTGCACTCATTACGGGATACCCAACGACAAACGCATTCGCGAGCATTCTGCCGATGTCGTCTGAAAGTGAACCTGATTCACCAGCCGTTTGGCATGAAAACGAGAAAATAGCGATCATGATGATAAGCGAGAGCGCAACACTCAAAGTCAATCGTATGTATCGCACCTGTTCCCCACCCGATATATTCGAAATCAAAGCGAACGCTTTGAAGATTTTAGTACTGCATCACGATAAAGTAGTTTATAGTGTACTACACCGTATGGACATGGAGGATTCTTGAATAGGCATGCAGACAAAGCGTATACAGACGGCCCAGCCGTTTGCAGCCGCATGCTTATCGCCTCTGGCAGCTATTATTCTTATTATCGATACCTGTAGCACACGGCATCAGCCGGCTTTGGCTTATGAAGCCATGCGTCAAAGCTGACAGTGTGTCGTGTGCGCCTCCACCTGAAAACCTGCGCTTCTAGAAGGAAAACACATGCTTCTTAAAATATTTCTAATAATCGTGTTCATGGCTATAGCAATTGGCGTTGGCATCTATACACGCCGATCTGCCTCGAGTAATGTCGACGGCTTTATTTTAGGCGACAGAAACGTCGGCCCCTGGCTTTCGGCCTTCGCCTATGGCACCGCTTATTTTAGTGCGGTCATCTTCATCGGATATGCTGGGCAATTTGGATGGAAATACGGCATGGCCGCCACGTGGGTTGGCATTGGCAACGCCATTATCGGCAGCTTGCTCGCCTGGTGGATTCTGGGACCACGCACGCGTGAGATGACGCAGCGTCTCAAAGCGTCGACGATGCCCGAGTTCTTTGGTAAACGCTACCAAAGCAAGGGGCTGCGCATAGCATCTGCGGCAATCATCTTCGTATTTCTTATTCCCTACACCGCATCCGTCTACAACGGCTTGTCGCGATTGTTCGAAATGGCCTTTGGCGTCCCCTACGAATACTGCGTCATAGGAATGGCGGTTGTCACCTGTATATATGTTGTACTTGGTGGCTATATGGCAACGGTCGTAAACGACTTTTTACAAGGGTGCGTCATGCTCGTGGGTATCGTCGCCGTTATAATCGCCGTCGTTCAAACACATGGCGGTCTCTCACAATCCATAATTGAACTATCCCAGATCCAGGCTCCAGGCACATCGCAACTTGGCGCGTTTACCAGCTTCTTCGGGCCAGACCTATTCAATCTGATAGGCGTTGTCATCCTCACGTCACTCGGCACGTGGGGTCTGCCCCAGATGGTCCAGAAATTCTATGCGATCAAATCGGGACCCGCTATCAAACAGGGCGCCATAATCTCTACGTTCTTCGCATTCATCGTTGCAGGCGGAAGCTATTTTCTGGGTGGTTTCGGCAGACTCTTCGGTGATCAGATCACCTATACGGCCTCTGGTACGCCCGTATATGACTCAATCGTGCCCACGATGCTCTCAAATCTTCCTGACCTACTGATAGGCTTAGTTATCGTTCTTGTGCTTTCCGCTTCGATGAGCACCCTTTCATCACTTGTCCTTACCTCGAGCTCGGTTCTCACGCTCGACCTTGTCAAAAAGAACATCGTCAAGGATATGAATGAGAAAAAGCAAATCCTTTGGATCCGCGGACTGCTTATCGTATTCGTCGCGATTTCAGCTGCAATCGCGATATACCAATATCAAAGCTCCGTTACCTGGATCGCGCAGCTCATGGGCATTTCATGGGGTGCACTTGCCGGTTCGTTCCTTGGCCCGTTTTTGTGGGGTCTCTACAGCAAGAACGTCAGCAAAGCATCTGTCTGGGCTAGTTTTGCCGTCGGCGTCGGTCTAACAGTAAGCAATATGATATTTGGATTTATCTCCTCGCCCATCAATGCCGGTGCGTTGGCGATGCTTCTCTCGCTTGCAATCGTCCCGATCGTCAGCCTGTTTACCAAATCTGTGCCCTTCGAGATCAATCCGCCAACACCGGAATCCGGCACTGACCGCGAACTCGAGGCAGAAATCGCCGCGATGCCCGATCAGAAGTCGAGCGTGCGTCGCGAAATCGTCGCAGGAGCGAACAAACAGGAAATTGAATCCGAAAACGAAGGAAATCTCTAAGCGTTTGCTGGCTTTACGTTATTGGAACGGGCGATATCCGCTATACGCTGGATACCGCCCGTTTTGCGCTTATAAGAAGTAGCGTTTTCTCAATAGGAAAAAGCGCAGTCTCAAATCCCCTCATAATCGAAAGTCGGGATGAAAGACTCTTGCGCAGTTTCACCCTCTTGCATAAAGCTCCTGGTCAAACCAAGATCAAGCGCATAGTCAACAAGATCATCGTAATCGGAATCTGAAACCCTATCCATGAGCTCGGGAAAGGTCTCTGAAAGATTCTGGACAGGCGTGTATTGATTCATGAGGCTAACGATAACATCGCCTCTATATGGCTTCGAGGCGAGCAGTTCCATCACTTTCCGAGAATCTTCGATCTGGCCGGGCAATAGAAGATGGCGAACGATAATGCCGCGCTCCATACGTCCGTCATCGATGACAACGGGGCCAACGGCTTCAAACATCGCATCAAGAGCAGCATCTGCAACGCGTGGATAATCCCCAGCGCCTGAATACAGAGCCGCAAGATCGGATGATGCGTACTTGAAATCAGTCAGATAAATAGGCTCTTCGCCAGTAAGTGTGGGTAGGTTTTAGCATGAAATCGCAGATAGGCACG
>CAYSZR010000037.1:10874-18175 GCA_964435565.1 uncultured Coriobacteriaceae bacterium | reverse complement strand
CGCAGCCAACGGGATGATCCCCCGGCGGCGACCATGCGCAGGTACGCACCTTGAATACGCCGTCGCTTTCTTCGGTGATGTAGCCTTCTTGAACGTCGGTCATTGCCATCTCCTGTCTGCATCGGCACTATATACTGTTGCCCAGTGAACAGAATAGTACAGAAACGCGACATGAGGACCATCACCGATGGCGGTAACCGATATGAATTCCAATCACGTATTCTCAGACGAGCTCGCATACGAGGTTTTATCGGCAGTTATGGAAATTCCCGCAGGTAAGGTCGCGACCTATGGTCAAATCGCCCGGCTTATCGGCAGGCCCAAAAATTCGCGCCTGGTGGGCAAAGTGCTGAGTTGCGCTGAATTCTACGGAGAATACCCCTGTCACCGAGTCGTCAACCATCAAGGTCGCTTCGCCCCGGGCTTTAGAGAACAGGCACCGCGCCTGCAAGCCGAAGGCATCGAACTCAAAGACGAATCGCATATCGACCTCAAGCGCTACCAGTGGGAGATATAGAGAAGCGCACATTTGCCGCAAGATAATCGCACCTGCGCTATAGGCGGCACGCCCACCCGCGTCAAACCCGTTTCAAAACCTTTTTTGAACCGCTAATAGAAGGCTCAATTCAAGGCGGTTTAATTGAGTCCGAATACCCTATAATATGCCAGACGGAAAAGGGGATGCCTAAATAATCGTCCTCAACCGATAGGAAGGATATCCGCAATGGATCGTGAAAAGGCATATGTTCTCTGGTTCGATGAGCTGCGACGCGAAGACGTTGAAATCGTAGGCGGCAAATCCTCGTCTCTAGGCGAGATGACGTCCAAAACGGACGTTCCAGTGCCATATGGTTTTGCTACGACAGCATACGCATACCGTGAGTTCATGGAAAAAACGGGTCTGGACAATAAGATCCGCGATGAGCTCAAGAAGCTCACAGATGTTGAAGATTCCGCCCTTCTGCGCAAGGTGACAGATGACATCCGTGCCATGATCGTCGCCGAAGATATGCCCGAAGACATCGTGGAAGACATCAAGAGGGCCTACAAAGAGCTGGGCAAGAAAATGCAAGTCGACGATCCATTTGTCGCAGTCCGTTCTTCTGCCACGGCAGAAGACCTGCCCGATGCCAGCTTTGCCGGCCAGCAAGACACGTACCTAAACGTACATGGCCCAGCCATGGTTGTCCAAAAGATCAAGGAATGCTACGCATCAACCTTCACCGATCGCGCTACCTACTATCGCGAGAAGACGGGTTTTGACCATCTTTCCATCGCGCTTTCCGCAACGGTGCAGATGATGGTCTTCTCTAAGGCGGCAGGCGTTATGTTCTCGCTTGACGTCACCAATGGAGACGACAAGGTCGTCACCATCGAAGGCTCGTACGGCTTGGGCGAAATGGTCGTTCAGGGTGCTGTAACGCCTGATAACTTCGTTGTCGACAAAGAGTCGATGGAAATCACGCGCCGCATCATCAGCGACAAGCATATCAAGATGATCCGCAAGCCCGAAGGCGACGTCGAAGAAGTCGAAGTCCCCGCAAACGAGCGCAAAGAGCAGGCGATCAGCGACAAGCAGATCAAAGAGCTTGCAACATACGCCAAACAGCTCGAAAAGCACTATGGCTGCTATATGGATATGGAGTGGGGCATCGACGAGCGCGATGACAAAGTCTGGCTGCTTCAAGCACGCCCCGAAACCGTCTGGTCCCGCAAGGAAGCAAACGACAACACCGCAGCAGAAGACAACACTGCCAGCACCGAAAACCTCGAAGTCATCGTAAGCGGTCTGCCCGCCTCTCCGGGCAAAGTCGCCGGCAAGGCGCATGTCATCACTGATCCGAGCCTTATCGACGAGTTCAAGGATGGCGAAATCCTCGTCACCACGATGACTGCACCCGACTGGGTCCCCGCTATGCAGAAGGCCAAGGCCATCGTCACTGATGCTGGCGGCATGACCTGCCATGCGGCAATCGTTTCGCGCGAGATGGGCATTCCGTGCATCGTCGGCACAGCGAGCCGTTCGCATGAGGCGACGACTTCCATCAAAGACGGCCAGGCAATCACCGTAGATGCGTCCAATGGCACCGTCTATGATGGCATCGTCGAAAGCATGGTGGCACAAGAGGCATCCAACGCGCCTGCCGCTGCAGCAGCCGCATACACCGCGCCGGTCACCGGCACCAAGGTCTATATGAACCTCGGCAACCCCGACCTGGCTGAAAAACACGGCAAACTTCCCTGCGACGGTATCGGCCTTATGCGCGAAGAATTCATCTGGACGACCTTCATCCACGAACACCCGCTGCATCTTATCGAGACCGGCCGCGCCAACGAGGCTGTCGATATGCTGGCAGAAGGCATGCGCAAGGTTGCAAGCGCGCTTGCCCCCCGCCAGGTCGTCCTGCGCCTTTCCGATTTCAAGTCCAGCGAATATCGTGGCCTGACGGGCGGCGACAAATACGAGCCCGAAGAGCCGAGCGCGCTTCTGGGCTGGCGTGGCGCCTCGCGCTATTACGATCCCAAGTATCTGCCTGCCTTCAAGCTCGAACTCGAGGCCATCAAGAAGGTACGCAACGATTACGGCTTCAAGAACCTTATGGTCATGATTCCATTTTGCCGTACCGTGCGTGAAGCAGAGGTCGTTACCGGCATCATGGCCGAAGAGGGCCTTGTTCGCAGCCCAGACTTCAAGATCTGGCTCATGGCGGAAATCCCCTCGAACATCATCTTGGCCGACGAGTTCAACAAGTACGTCGATGGCTACTCCATCGGCAGCAACGATCTCGCAATGCTGATTTTGGGCCTTGATCGCGACAACGACATCATCCAGGACGTCGCCGACGGTCGTGACCTTGCCGTCAAGCGTGCGATTCGCCACCTTATCGAAGTTGCCCACAAAGATGGAAAGACTGTTTCGATCTGTGGTCAGCTTCCGAGTATCTATCCGGAATTCTGCGAGTTCTTGATCAAGAGCGGTATCGACTCCATCTCGGTCAATCCCGATGCTGTCATCCATACCAAGGAAGTCGCAGCTCAGGTGGAGCACAAGATGATGCTTGATGCACTCACCGGACGCGGCAAAGCCGACGCAGAAGATTACACCTGGTAAATACCAATCTGCAGCACATGGAAAACCGCCGGGGACTCGCTACGCGAACCCGGCGGTTTTTTTATCCGCCCACTGCGTCTACTTGTCGTTTATACCGTTCAATAGCAGTCACAGGCAGGCTTTCATGATATGGTACGAGTGGAGGCTGCCATGGATATCGCACACTTGAGGGAATTCACGCATCTTTGCCAATCCCTCAGTTTCAAGAAAACCGCACATCGTTTTTTCGTGAGCACCTCGGTTATCAGTAGGCATATTGCAGCGCTTGAAGAGGAGCTCGGCGTCAAGCTCTTCGAACGTGGCGGTAACGGAGTATCTGTCACGAGCGCTGGGCAGTCCTTCCTCAAAGACGCTACCATCATCCTGCATGACTATGAAAACGCATTGAGCAGGCTCGCAGCGCTCGACAAGCAGTCTGAATATGTCTTGCACGTCGGCTATCTGCATAATGCCGCACGGCCGTTCATCCTCGACTTCATGCTCTATATGAACGAGCACTATCCCAATATCGATGTCATCTTGAAGGGACTCAAATTCAAGGACCTCTATAATGCACTCGAAACCCATCGAGTCGATCTGAATTTCATGATCGACGTATTCGAGGACAAAGCGCAACCGTACGAGCACACGGTTATTTACGAAGACAGGCTCTATGCCGTTACGACACACGATAATCCACTTGCACGCCAAACCGGGGGCATACGTATCGCGGATCTCCAAAACCAAAAGCTCATACTCCCCGATTCGCAAGCATATCCCGGTCTCGAAAACCTCATCAGACGCCTGCTCGCCAGCGTGGGATTTTCCAAACACAACAAGACCTATGTCGATCTGACTTCTCTCTACCTTGAACTCGAAGTGCAACAGGGCGTCGGCTTTTCATCGGGCTTCAATCGCATCACCTACAGCGACAAATATGTCTTCTTGCCCATCCTCGATGCCGATACGCACATTGAAGTATCAGCTTTCTGGCGCGAATCCCTCAGCGGATATACGCTCAGCGCCTGTCATGAGGCAATCGAAGCATGCCGCGACACGCTTGGAAGCGTTGTCTGAAACGCAACGCCGCTTGCTCTAATTGCAATACAAAACAGCCTTTTTGCATCTACTATCAATACATCGAAAGGAAGTCGTCATGCCAATACGGCATCACGGCGCGAGGTATTGTAAGGGAGGCTTTATGCTGTTCTTTCAGTCCGTATGTATTGCAGCGCTGTCCCTTTCCGCCTTATTCGGCGGCACAGTAGCGCTCATGAATCACTGCTATCGCGATTCAGACCAATCTGTCCATGAAATGTACACCAAGTAATTCTCAGTTTGTTTCCCTCCTTAACAGCATGCGAATCCAGACACTTCGCATGCTGTTTTTTATTCCCTAATTATTGATGGAGGGTCGATATCTAGATATCGACGGCGATGCGAGGATGAGCAGCTTTGTAGCGGCAGAGGATTTCTTGAGCAGTCTCTTCGATAGCTCGGTCCTCAGTGTCGATGATAACGCAGCCCAGGCGGCGCATGATTGCCTTAGCTTGCTCGAGCTCATCGAAAACCGCGCCTAGGCTGGCATAGTTCGAGTTTTCGCCAAGCGATTCCCCCATGCGTGTCCGGCGAATCCCCACCAAAACCTCGGGCGTCGTTATAAGCCCGAATATACGCGAACTATCGACCTTGAAAAGCTCCTTGGGAGGCTCGATTCCTGCCACAATCGGCACATTAGCCACTTTATACCCTTGCTGACCCAAATAGATCGAAGTAGGCGTCTTGCTTGTGCGTGAAACGCCGACGATAACGATTTCAGCATCGGGCAAATCCTGCGGGGAAAGACCGTCGTCGTGCTCGATTGTGAATTCGAGCGCTTCGATGCGACGAAAATAGCTTTCGTTCACCGTGTGCTGCTCGCCGGGAATCGGATGATGGTGCAAGCCGCTTACCTGTTCCATGGCCTCAATAGCCCCGCTCAGCACATCGACGGCGTGGATTGTGGGATGCGCGATGACATACGCGTCGAGCGCTTCTTTAAGCTCGCTGATGACCAGGGTGTAAAAGACGATAATGCGATCATCATCGTACAGTTTCCGATGAATCTGCTGTTCCCTCTCAAGAAACGCGCGTATCTCTTCAAAGGTGCGAACATTGGCGAGCACGACGACATTCGGGTCGGTCTCGCCAAAATGCGCGGCAGCGGCGCGTGCGATCGACTGCGCCGTGATTCCCATCGAATCACTGACCACATGAATAGTGGGCACTTTCGGCAGCGGGCGCTCTTTCATTGTCACCTCTTTGCCATCTTACCCATGTCTGCGACGTCGGCGAAAACCGAAACGAAGCCATTGAGCAAACGCAGCCTATTCTCACGCACTGCGATATCTTCGTCCATGATGAGAACATCTTCGAAGAAGGCATCGATTGGGGCACGCAACGCGGCAAGCGCCTGAATCGCATGCTCATGGCCACCTTGGGCGAGCGCGTCTTCGACCGTGGAACGCGCGGCGTTCACGGCATCGAGAAGTGCTTGCTCAGCCTCTCCCATTTTCGACAGATCGGCTTCAGCGCCCAGGGCCGGATCTGTCAGATTAGCAGCACGGGTATAGGCGGTAGCCAGGTCATCGAAGAGATCACGTTGCTCGGAGCGCGCCTTCGAAAGCGCGTCTATACGGGCAAGCGTCTCTGCCGGCTCGAACATGCCAATCGCGGTAACAGCAGCGATGCAGTCAGGCGCATAGCCCTTATCTTTGGCGATGACCTCGAGGCGCGTAGCAAAAAAGGCGCGAACCTGCTCATATACTGCGTTGAAATCGAAATCGACGGTTCCCTCGTAGTTTTTGAGAGCGATCTCGATCAAATGCTCGAGAGAGACGTCAAGACCATCGAGCAGGATGTTGATAATGCCGATGGCGGCACGGCGCAAGGCAAAGGGATCGGACGATCCTGTCGGACCGGCGCCGATTGCAAAAATACCGCAGATTGTATCGAGCTTATCTGCAAATGCCGTAACCGTTCCGGTGATTGTGCGCGGCAGCGCATCTCCGGCAAAACGGGGACGATACTGATCGGTGATTCCAAGGGCGACGGCGTTCGTCTCGCCCGAGAAAAGCGCATAATGGCCGCCCATAATACCCTGCAGCGACGTAAATTCGACGACGGCATTGGTGATAAGGTCGGCTTTCGCAAGATGCGCTGTACGCAAGACGTCATCTTTATCCTGACCAGAGATTGCCGCTTCTTCGCATACAGATGAGGCGACCTTTTCGATGCGAACCGTCTTATCGTACACGCTACCGAGCTTTTCCTGGAACACGACGCGTTTGAGTCCTTCGACATACGCTTCGAGCGGCTTGCGGCGGTCTTCGGTCACGAAGAACGCGGCATCGTCCAAGCGGGCTCGCACGACACGCTCGTTTCCTGCTGCAATCTGCTCGGAATATGCAGGGTCGCCATTGCTCACCACAAGAAACGCGTTGTCCAGCGTGCCATCGGGACGATACATCGGGAAATAGCGCTGATGTTCAAGCATGGCGTCGGTGATGATTTCGGGTGGAACATCCAAAAACCGCTCATCGAAATGGGCCAAGAGCACGGTAGGATATTCGACCAAATTGACGACCTCGTCAAACGTTGCCTTGGGAGTATCGGCCTTGAGGCCGGTTTCCGATTCGATTCCATTGATCTGACCTCGAATAGATTGCGCCCGCTTCTTGGCGAATGGGACGACCTTCATATCCCCGAAAGCATTCCAAAAGGCATCGGCACTGGCGATCTCAAAGTCGCGATCTGCCATAAGGCGATGACCACGTGTAATACGCCCGGCTTTCAAACCGGCGTATTCGACGGGAACGACCGCGTCACCATACAACGCAAGCAACCAGCGAATAGGCCGCGAGAAGGTGATATGACCGCTTCCCCAACGCTGGCTACGCGGCCACGAAAGCCCGGCGATAAGACTGGAAAGAAGTCCGGGCAGCAGGTCGGTCACAGACTGCGCGGGCTCTTCGACGAGCGCGTACACGTACTCTTTGCCGCTCTCATCCATCTCGCGCACCAAAGCTGATGCATCCAGGCCCTTGCCGCGCGCAAAACCGATAGCGGCCTTTGTGGGATTTCCCTGCTCGTCAAAGGCAATTGCAGCCGCAGGACCCTTCGCGCGCATCGAAAGTGCCTCGCTGGATTCAGCAAGGCTGTCTATCGAAAG
>CAYSZR010000037.1:2953-10864 GCA_964435565.1 uncultured Coriobacteriaceae bacterium | reverse complement strand
CCTCTCCATAGGCCACACGCGCATCGTCAAGCGCCTGAGCAGCTGTTGCGGCAAGCTGCTTTGTCGCTGCATACAGCGCCATTGCGGGGATTTCCTCTGTGCCGATTTCGAAGACCAAAGCATTCGTGTTCATCGGGCATCCCCCTCTTGCTCGGCGATTGCATCTGCAACAAGGGGGCCATCCTGCGACTCGATATGGGCGCCACCCTTTTCAATTACATGCTCAAGATAGGATTCGCAGCACGCCTTTGCGACCGTGCGCACACGCAGGATATAGGCCATGCGCTCCGTTGCAGAAATCGCGCCACGCGCGTCAAGAAGATTGAATGCATGGCTGCATTTCATCACACAATCGTATGCGGGAAGCGGTAACCCGATATCAAGCAGGCGCAGACATTCGCGCTCGCTCGCGTCGAAACGCTTGGTGAGCATATCGGTATCTGCAAACTCAAAATTATAAGCGCTCTGTTCGCGCTCGTTCTCATAGAAGACATCTCCATAGGTGAAGATGGTTCCGTCGGCGCTTTTGCTCCAGATAAGGTCATAGACGCTGTCAACGCCTTGAATATACATGGCGAGACGCTCCAGGCCATAGGTGATTTCTGCGGGAACGGGATCGCATTCTATTCCACCCACCTGCTGGAAGTAGGTAAATTGCGTGACCTCCATGCCATTGAGCCAGATTTCCCAGCCAAGACCCCAGGCGCCCAACGTCGGGCTTTCCCAATCATCTTCGACGAAGCGAACGTCGTGCTCATACGGCTCGATACCTATGGCACGCAGCGAGCCCAGGTACAGGTCTTGCACGTCATCAGGTGATGGCTTGAGGATAACCTGGAACTGATAGTAATGCTGCAGACGGTTAGGGTTATCGCCATAGCGGCCATCCGTAGGGCGGCGACATGGTTGAACGTATGCAGTCCGCCATGCCCCCGGGCCAAGCGCCCGCAGCGTCGTTGCAGTGTGATATGTACCGGCACCCACCTCAGAGTCATACGGCTGCAAGACCACGCATCCGTGGTCTGCCCAGTACCTCTGCAGGGTCAGGATAATATCTTGAAATGTCAGCATGCTCTTTCCCATCACTTACTCTGGCGCGATGCAGCGCCGCTCAGTCGCCTACAGCGATCCAATACGATTAAGCGGCCAATACCTGAAGAAGGCATGGCCGGTGATATTGCTAACCGGAATCGCACCGAAGGCGCGGCTGTCCGACGAATTGGTTCGATTGTCCCCCATCACCCAAATATAGCCATCTGGAATCGTATAGGGATATACGATCCCGGATTTCAAATCATAGCTCGGCTTGCCCTGCGTGTAGGGCTCGCTGAGCGCAACGCCATTCACATAGACCGTGCCGTCAATGAGGTCGACGGTTTGACCACCCGTTGCGATAACGCGCTTGATCAGCACGCGGTTTTGATTCGTCACATCTTTGAACGTAACGATGTCTCCCCGCTCGGGGTTGTTGAAATCCGAGCTTACCTTTTCTGAAAAAACGCGATCGCCGATCTCAATGGTATCTTCCATCGAACCTGATGGTATCTCGTAGGGCTGTGCCACGAAATTCGTAATGCAGAATGCGAGCACAACCGCCGCGACGATGATTATGGCAATTTCAAGCACTGCTCGTATAGGTGAGCTCTTTGCCACGTAATGCCCCTTTTCCTTCTCAGCTCGATGTCGAACGTACATGATACCGCGCGACGCGTACATTATCATTGAGAAATGCGCGTAATCGGCATTTGCAATTAAAGGCTACCTTCGTTGCAAATGTTTCGACGGATGTCTTGCGCATACGCGCGTTCGTCATCCGTCAAGTCTGCCGCCTCAAGCAGGTCGGGCCTAAGGCGAGCCGTCTTTTCAATTGCAGCGCGTCTACGCCATGCAGCAACCGCACCGTGATCGCCCGACAAAAGCACGTCGGGCACAGCAAGACCTCGGTATTCGGCTGGACGCGTATATTGGGGAAATTCGAGGAGCCCATCGGAAAACGATTCCTCGAGGGCGCTGTTTTCATCGCCCAGCGCTCCCGGCAGCAAACGACAGACCGCATCTGCAACGACCATCGCAGCAAGTTCCCCTCCTGTAAGCACATAGTCGCCAAGACTAATGCAGCGATCGGCTTGCGAATAGACGCGCTCGTCGAAGCCCTCATAGCGGCCGCATACCATCAGCACGCGCTCATATCCGCTGAGCTCAACTGCGACTTCTTGCCTAAAGGGTTCACCGGTCGGCGTGAAGAAGACGACATGCGGCTTGGGGCCTTTAGCCTTCAGCTCGTCAAGCGCCTCGAAGATGGGTGGACAGGTCATCAAAAGACCCTGACCGCCCCCGAAAGGCTCGTCATCAGTGCTGCGATGCCTATCATGCGTCCAATCGCGCAAATCGTATGCATTGAACTCAAGAATGCCGCGCTTTCGTGCGCGTCCCAGAATCGAAGTCGACATAGGCGCTTCGAACATGTCGGGGAATACCGACAGAGTCTCAATAATCATTTCTCGAGCAACCCATCCATAATGCAGGTTCGTATGGGAATGCCTGGTTCCTCGGGCAGCGAGACGATGACTTCGTCCACTACGGGAATGAGCACTTCTCCGTACGCGCCGTGCACCACCCACACATCATTGGCGGGGGTTTCAATGACCTCGACGATTTTACCGAGTTCGCCATGTTCCTCGTCGATAACGCTACGCCCTATTTCAATCATGTAGTCATCATCGAAATATTCCTCGATATCCTGGGCATCTGCAAGAAGAAAATGCCCGGCGATCTGTTCGGCATCCTCTATTGAATCGACATCCTCGAAACGCAGATAGTACTTGTCAACTGTCGCCTCGTTAATCGAGGACACGACGAGTTCGCGTTGTCCATATATCGTGGGCGGCACTACGAAGACATGCAGACCTTCGTAGACAGAAAAGGGAAGGTCACCGGCAGCAGTTGCCGTGACCTCCCCCTCAAGGCCGTGTGTCTTGCCGACACGAGCCACAAGTTCATAATCCGCGCAGGACATACAGGCCTACTCGGCGAGTTCTACCTCAACACGGAAACCGTCTTGAGATGCGGCCGCTCGAGCGAGCGTGCGAATCGCCTTGATGATACGTCCCTGACGGCCGATGACTTTGCCGATATCGTTTTCATCGACACCGATTTCGATGAACAGCTCGCCGTTTTCCTGATCGCTGCCTGTGACAGTCACCGCTTCAGGATTCTCGACAATCTGCTCAACAAGCGTGCGAACGAGCGATGTCACTTCTTCAAACGACTCGACCATGTCTTACTCTTCGCCTTCGGCTTGCGTTTCCTCGGCAGCTGCTGCAGCCTGCTCTTCTGCCTTCTTGGCTGCGGCTTCTTCAGCTGCCTTCTTGGCGGCTTCCTCAGCCTTGACCTTGTTCATTTCGGTCTTGTTTGCAATACGTGCGGCAAGGCCCTTGGGGAGCTCTTCGCCCTTCACGCTTGCGATAATCTTGGCAACGCGGTCAGAGGGCTGCGCGCCCTTTGCAATCCAAGCGTCGATCTTCTCGATGTCAATATTGATGACAGAGGGATCACCCTTAGGATCATAGGTGCCAACTTGCTCGATAATGCGTCCGTCACGCTTCTTGCGCTGATCAGCGACAACGATGCGATAAAACGGCGCTTTGTGGGCACCATGACGTGCCAAACGAATGACTACCAAAACTTCTCCTTCAACTTTTCGCCTGCACCTATTGCAGACGTGAAATTGAGACCCGGTGCGATGACGGGTCGCACACGAATCGTAATTGTAGCGCAAAGTCTCTGCTTGAGGAAATACTCTATGAATTTTTCCGCCAGCAATCTTAAACACGGTAGAATCGGCATATGTTTCACGTAATCGACGGATATAACGTAACCAAGCGAGATCCCGCCACTCGAGAATTATCACTCGAAGACCAGCGGCACGCGCTCGAAGCGCGCATGCGGACACGCGCACGCACGGCTATAGGCACGACCGACTACCTGATCATCTGGGACGGAGCAGGCGGCAAGGGCATAGTGCACGCTAACAGCAATCACGTCCGCTTCACGCGCCTAGATACCGCCGATGACGCAATCGTGGCGCGCGTGCGCGAAGAAAACCGCCGCGTCTGTATTGTCACAAGCGACAATGGCCTTGTGCGACGTTGCAAATCAGCCGCTACTCAAGGAGTGGAAATCAAGCCGTCCGACATCCTCTTTGAAGATGCGCCGCTCTTTGCTGCGCTCAAACCGGAAACGACGGGCAAGCAGCCGCGCCATCGGAAAAGCAGCAACGCAGAACCCGGCATCCCTCCTTTTGCCAATGAAATCAACCAAGAACTCAAAAACATTTGGGGCATCGAAGATTAAGGGATTTTTTCAGCGTTATCCGCTTGTGTGCGCGCTCGACGACCAACGCATGCCATGCATAATCCGATTTATGCCCCTAAAATCATACAAACAGTCAGCGAAATCCCGAAAACCGCGACTGTTTGTATGATTTTGGAGGGGTGGTTTTGGAATAGGCCAAGTAGCGGCCAAACCATAACTTGCTGACCAGCATGTTTACTTTTCGAATCTTTATCATACTCACTGATAATTTGCGAAATCATACAAACAGTCGGAAATTATAAAAAAGGAGCCCCAGCAAGCCGTAAAAAGAGCTTGCGGGGGCCCACTTCTGACTATGCGCTGTCTACATCTCCGTGGTAACAGCTTCAAGATCCTCGAACGCTTTTCGTACGACCGTGGCAGCCTTTTCAACCGCTTCTTCAACAGGGAGCTCGAGCTTCTCTCCCGTCGCGCGCACCTTGAACTCGACAACGCCGTTTTTCGCGCCACGCTTGCCCACAACGATCTGATATGGCCAGCCAACGAGATCGGCATCTGCGAATTTCACGCCTGCGCGCTCGTCACGGTCATCGATAGCAACCTCGATACCGGCTGCGTCGAGGCCGGCAACGAGTTGGGCGGCCAGTGGCTCGACCAGCTCGTCTCCCATCTGCAAGGGAAGCACGCATATATGCGCCGGAGCAATGGAGACCGGCCAGAATATCCCGTCTTCGTCATTGCACTGCTCGACAACAGCAGCCAACGAGCGGGTAACACCTATGCCGTAGCATCCCATGACATAGGGTTTTTCGGTCCCGTCTTCTGCCATATAGGTGCCATGCATGGGCTGCGAATACTTGGTTCCCAGCTTGAATATCTGGCTGACCTCGATTCCACGTGCACCCTTCAGCTCTTGTCCGCAAGAGGGACATATGTCACCTGGGACCGCCAAAATCAAATCAGCCCAGATATCGACATCGAAGTCACGTCCGGGCTCTGCACCCAGATAATGGAAACCATCTTCATTTGCGCCGACGGTCCATGCATGCGTGTCCTGTAACGAGCTGTCGCACACGACCGTGACGTCTTTAGGCAGCCCCGCAGGGCCCATGGAGCCTTTGACCAGGCCTTGCTCTATAAGTTCTTCGTCGGTATATAGCCTGAAGCCAGGGATGGCGGATTCCGCCTTGATATCGTTCAGCTCGTGATCTCCGGGAATGAACAGGGCATACGGCTTGCCGTCGTCACCCGTGCCTGCAAGCGCTTTGACCGTGCCGTCTTCGGGGATATCAAGAAACGTTGCCAGCTCCTCGATGGTATGCACGCCGGGAGTGGCTATCTTTTCCAGATCGCGCTGCTCGGCAAACATGATAGTTACGGCAACCTCTGCTGCCTCGGCATCAGCCGCAAAACCGCAATCGCAATAGACAAGATCGGACTCGCCGGCTTCGGCAAGACCCATAAACTCGATGGAGGCATCGCCGCCGATCTGTCCGGAATCAGCAACGACCTTGGTATATTTCATGCCCATACGCTCGCACACACGTGCGTAGGCAACGCCCATCTTATTGTACGATACGTCCAGTGCCGCCTCATCGACATCGAAGCTATACGCATCTTTCATGATGAACTCGCGCGTGCGCAAAAGGCCGAAACGCGGACGCATCTCGTCGCGAAACTTGACTTGAATCTGATAGAGAGTGCAGGGCAATTCCTTATAACTGCGCAGCTCATCGCGGACCGTAGCGGTGACAAGCTCTTCGTGAGTGGGACCAAGGCATATCTCACGGTCATGTCGATCCTTGAGACGCATCATTTCGGGTCCGTATGCATCCCAACGACCCGATTCGTGCCAAAGCTCGCCTGGCTGCAACACGGGCATAAGGATTTCTTGAGCACCGGCGGCATCCATCTCTTCACGGATAATGGCCTCAACCTTGTTGAGGACGCGCATGCCCAACGGCAAAAACGTATACGTCCCCGAGCCCATCTGACGAATCATGCCAGCGCGTAACAGTAGTTTATGGCTTGCGATGTCCGCCCCTGCAGGATCTTCCTTGAGAGTGGGGGCATAGCAGTCGCTCATCTTCAATATAGTCATGATGCTTCTCTCTTACATTCTCGCTTGTCACATAGCGCCACATAGTACCACGACAGCGAGCTCTTCATGTTATTTCGGATAAAGAGAGATGTTTTCGCAAAAAGAAGAAGGGCAGACGTTTTCACGTCCGCCCTTCTTGCAATACGCTGAAGTTGGGGATTACTGACCCTCGACCATACCGCGAACCATGCAGGCGATGGTGGCGCCATTGTTGCGGTCCTGATATGGGGTGAACGTGCCCTGCATAAGAGCATCGGTGATAACGGTATCGATAATATCGTTGGTGGTCATCTCGCCGTAATCACGTGCATCATGCTTGCTTGCCATTTTGTATCTCCTTGTTCTCGGTTTCCTTATCGAAACGAGCAAGACTATACCGTCATGGCATATATGTTGGCGTTGCAGTAACGAATGCTTCGTTGCAGAATCTGCACCAACGGCGCTCAGGCGCGCGAGCGAAGGGCAAGGTCCGGATACCACTCAAACATATGATTGTTGCACCATTCGAAAACGTCTCTGCACGACTCATAGCAAATGCCCTCGAGGTCATGATGATAAAACGAAGCGACTTCGAACGACGTGTCCACATCCACTAGAGGCAAAACGGCAAGTCGGTTCTGGAAAAACGCGTTGTTCACGGTCGACGAGAAAGCGAGCAGGCCCTCGGTCTCCACCTTGAGCATGAGGATATCTGCATCGCTGTAAAACGCCCGAGCGATCGCCATCGTCTCTTCGTCGACAACATCCTTGATAAAGCTCGCAGTCCCCCCATATACATAGCTATCGGGAATGAGCAGCGATTGCTTGCGCAGGTCATCAAGGGTCACCCATCCCTTTTCCACAAGAGGGTGGTCCTTGGCGGCAACGACCGTGTAATGGTCCTGGTAAATCGAGGTATCACGATACCCACGCGAGAGCTCGGGATTGATTTTCACGGCGAGCGCTATATCAACCGCATGCTCCGCTAACGCCTGTACGAGTTCATGATGTTCCATGCAGACAAGCGAAAGACGTATATCGGGGTACCGGCGATTCATTTCGCGCACGAAACGCGCGAGCATGGGCCGAGCCGCATTGCGAAGATATCCCACGCGGACAAGCAAGAACTGGCCATCTGCCACGCTACGCACCCGATCAAGCGCGACGCTCCAGTCACGCGAAATGGTTTTCGCCTCGCGGCAGAAAACTTCTCCCGCATTCGTGAGCTGCACCGCATGGCTGTCCCTATCGAGCAGGCGCGCTCCCACTTCTTCTTCAAGCGCCGAAATATGGCGGCTGATCACCGAACGGCTAACATAGAAATGGGCGGCTGTCTGCTTGAAGCTCTTGGACTCTGCAATATGCAGAAATTCGTCAATATATTGTAGTTCCATACCGTCATCACTATTCTTACTAACGTATATAAGACCTATTCTACTATGATAAAAGCGGGGGCACCAGGATTTACCCCTGATGCCCCCGCCCCCGCATTATAGGTTGATGCTGATATTCGCTTC
>CAYSZR010000037.1:0-2943 GCA_964435565.1 uncultured Coriobacteriaceae bacterium | reverse complement strand
GACGCTGGCTGACCTCGCCAGGTGCACCGGTCATGGGGTCTGCGCCGGAGCTCGTCTTGGGAAATGCTATGACGTCGCGAATAGACGGATAGCCGCCGATAAGCATGACAAGGCGATCGAGTCCAAGAGCAATACCACCATGAGGGGGCGCGCCGAAGCCGAGCGCCTGGATGAGGAATCCAAACTGCTCGTCGATTTGCTCGTCGGTCATGCCGATCTGACGCAAGATGCGACGTTGCAGCTCGGGCTGGTGAATACGGATCGTGCCACCGCCCATCTCAAAACCATCCATAACGATGTCATACGAATAGCTCCCGCAAGATAGCGGATCGCTCTCGATAGCGTCGAGGTCCTCGTCACGTACACGCGTGAAGGGATGATGCTCGGCAGCATAACGATTTTCGTCCTCGTCGTACTTGAACATCGGGAAGTTCACGACCCAGCACAGGTCGTGCGTGCCCTCTGGGATAAGATTCATGGCATGCGCCATATGCAGGCGCATAGAGCCCAGAACCTCGTTGACCACGCTGGGGCTGTCAGCAGCGAACATGACTAGGTCGCCTGGCTCGACGTCAAGCGCGGCTTTCATAGCCTCGATTTCCTCATCGGTGAAGAACTTGGTGATGGGGCTGTTGACCTTTCCTTCACTGCGGAACTGTATCCATGCCATGCCCTTTGCGCCCCACTCGACAGCCAAATCGCCAAGCTTGTCGATCTGCGCACGCGGCCAATCGCCCGCACCCTTCGCATTGATGGCCTTGACCACACCGCCGCCCTCGAGCGCACGGGAAAAGACCTTGAAGCCACAGCCTTTGACTATGTCGGAGATATCGACGAGCTTCATGCCAAAGCGACGATCGGGACGGTCGGAGCCATATTCGGCCATTGCATCGGCGTACTGCACGCGGTCGAGCGGAAACTGCACGCCATCGATCCCGACGGTCTTGAACACCTCTGCAAACACGTCTTCCATCATACCCATGACGTCGTCTTCGGTCGCATAGGACATCTCAATATCAACCTGCGTGAATTCAGGCTGACGGTCGGCACGCAAATCTTCGTCACGGAAGCAGCGGGCAATCTGGTAATAGCGTTCCATGCCGCCGATCTGCGTGAGCTGCTTGAAAAGCTGCGGAGACTGCGGAAGCGCGTAGAACTTGCCCGGATTGGTGCGAGACGGCACGATAAAGTCACGAGCGCCCTCGGGCGTTGACTTACCCAGGATCGGGGTTTCGATTTCAGTGAAAAGGCGTTCGTGCAAAGCATTGCGCAGAGCCCAGGTAACGTCATCGCGCAGACGCAGCGCTTGGGCAACCGGCGTGCGGCGCATATCGAGATACCGCCACTTCATGCGCGTAGTCTCATCGGTATCGATGTCATCATCGAGCGGGAACGGGGGCGTTACGGACTCGTTGAGGATTGCGCAATCCGTGATAACGACCTCGACTTCGCCCGTGGGCAAATTGGTGTTTGCGGTGTCTTCGGGGCGCTCGCGCACGAAACCGGTGATCTGGATAGACCATTCGGGGCGCATCCTTTCGCCTAACGCGAACATATCTTTGGCATGGTCAGGGTCGAAAACGACCTGGGCGATGCCATCGCGATCGCGCAAGTCTACGAAAATCAGACCGCCATGGTCGCGGCGACGCGCGACCCAGCCACATAGCGTGACCGTCTGTCCGATATGGTCACGGCGCAGCTCACCGCACGTACGGGTATGCATGGAATACTTGTTTGCAAAATCTTCAGGCACTGTATGCCCTCCTTCATTAGGCAGCCCGCCATAGACCGTGGCGGGCCGCAACCGTTCAATCACACAAGTTCATTATTATGAATGAACCGACATGTATATGCGAGTACCATTTTCGGCAGACATGTCGTCTAACCGATAAGCCTCGCGACGTCCTGCACAACCGTGTCGAAAGACACCTCTGTCT
Source organism: uncultured Coriobacteriaceae bacterium (assembly GCA_964435565.1). Lineage (GTDB taxonomy): Bacteria > Actinomycetota > Coriobacteriia > Coriobacteriales > QAMH01 > QAMH01. The sequence continues at coordinate 1,006 of CAYSZR010000037.1, read as the reverse complement.
CTTCATGGGTGCGCATATTGCGCGCTACGAGCTTGCCAGCAGCGAGCTCGTCGGGGCCGACCGTCAAGACGAATGCAGCATCCGTTTTACCGGCAACCTTGAACTGGGACTTGAGCGAGCGCTCCTGCATATCCATCTGAGCGGCTATACCCGCGTCACGCAGGCTCTGCACGATGCCGAAGGCATGCGAACGCAGGGACCTGTCGGCAAGCGCCACATAGACGGAGCGCTGTTTTTGAGGTGCGAACTGTATGCCAAGCGACTCAAGCACGAGCATGATGCGTTCAAAACCGACGGCAAAACCCAGGCCAGGAAGATCCTTGCCGGAAATCTCACCCATAAGCTTGTCATAATGCCCGCCGCCGCCAATGGCGGTCTGCGTTCCCAATCCTTCAGACACCTGCACTTCGAAAACCGTGCCCGTGTAATAGTCAAAACCGCGCACCAGACGCGGGTCTTCGACATACGAGACCCCGGCAGCTTCAAGATAATCTTTAACCTGGCTGAACCGGGAAGAACACACCTCGCACAGATAGTCCGAAAAACGCGGCGCGTCATTCATGACAGCATGGCAGGACTCGTTTTTGCAATCGAATGAACGCAACGGATTGGCATCGATACGGCGCCTGCACTCCTCGCAGAGCTCGTCGATATGCTCGGCTTCGTAATCGCGAACCGCCTGCGTATATGTCGGACGGCAGTTCTCGTCACCCATCGAATTGATAAGCAGGGTCATCTTATCCGCCGGAATGCCGAGCGCCTCGAAAAAGCGCATGCACATGATGATCATCTCGGCATCGGCGGCCGCATCTGTAGCGCCGAGACATTCGACGCCAACCTGTCTGAACTCACGATAGCGCCCCTTTTGCGGACGCTCCGCGCGAAACATCGGGCCTGCATACCAAAGTTTGGCAGGTGTCGAACCCTGCGGGACGAGATTATGTTCGCCGATTGCGCGCACGACGCCCGCCGTGCCTTCGGGGCGCAAAGCCAAAATCTGGTCATT
>CAYSZR010000036.1:0-18314 GCA_964435565.1 uncultured Coriobacteriaceae bacterium | reverse complement strand
CTGCACCGACCAGTTTTCCACTCACAAGAGCCTCGACGCACGCGTCGTTGTCGACGATTTCGCCACGGGCTGTATTGATGAAGAATGCCCCATCTTTCATTTTTGCAAAGAAACCGGCATCTGCCATGCCCGTCGTCGCTGGAGTGACTGGCACATGCACGCTCACAAAATCACTCGTGGCAAGCAAGTCATCAAGATCGAGGTACTGCGCATGAAAACGCATTTCCTCGTCTGCGCTTAGGGCAGACCGCTTGTTGTAGTACACCGTCGCCCCAAACACATTAGCCCGCGCAGCAACTTCGCGTGCGATATCACCAAATCCGATAAGCCCGACAGTTGATCCGTACATCTCTGCGATGCCGTGGACCATGAGCTTTTCCTTGGTTTCGATCTGGCGTCCCTCACGTACGGAAATATCGCCTTCACGTACGTTCTTGCAAAGACCCAGCATGAGCAGAATCGTTTGCTCAGCCACCGCCACCGCATTGACACCCCGATTGTTGCACACGTATATGCCCCGCGCCTTAGCTTCGTCAAGATCGAACTTATTGAATCCGACGCCCTCAGAATGCACAAGTTTTAAATTTGGCATAGAACTCATGAGTTGTGCGCTGACCGGTGCAATAGCATCTGCCATGATGAAATCGGCATCGCCTGCACGTTCGAGGAGCGCCTCATCGCTTGTCCCTAACGGAGCGACGACGATCTCAATCTCTTTTGTTACCGGCATATCCGGCAGATATTTCTCGACGCGTTCTCTATTTCCAATTACCAGCAGCTTCAAGGCGCCTCCAGGAAAGTCGTTGCAATAAGGCTGTCCCAGTATAGCGCAGCGCGATGAGCACACAGTGATATCGGCGCTTTTGCCGCTACAAGGTTTCTCTAAGCGCTATGGGGCGACCGCACTGTACGGTAAGATTGCCATTACGCGCGCGCACCTCGTCCAAAAAGGACTTTTCCTGAGCTTGGTCATTGAGCGTGATCTCGTATTCGAGCTGATAAAGACTACCCATATTAGTCGTCTTCACATTCACCAACTCGCTCTTGCTTGTATATGTATCAAACAAGTCGTCGAAAAGCGCGATGTAGTCCATATCCTCGGGGATGGCGATTTTCAGGGAGCGTTCTATGGAACTGCCCATCTGCCTGCCCAAAGGCGAGCTTACAAAAACTATGTTCGCGATGCCGACTATCACCGTGAAAAGAGCCGCCAGCGTTATATAGCCCATGCCTGTCGCTAGGCCAACGGCCATTGCGAAGAATACAGCACCGATATCCTTAGCCGATCCGGGAATAGAGCGAAAGCGCACAAGATTGAACACGCCCATGACCGCAATGCCAGCACCGATATTCCCGTTCACCAATGCTATTACCATCTGAACGATAATGGGCAACAGGGCGATAGTGACCACGAAGTTCTTCGAGTATTTGTGCTTGTACATATAGACGAATGCAATGATAAGACCGAACACAAGAGACGCGAGCGAACACATAAGAAACGCCCCGCTCGTAAGCATTGTCGTTGTATCATCGGCACCGCCGATGATACTTGTGAAAACTGTATCAAGCACAATATGCTCCCTTCATGAGCAAGTCATTCGATTTTGTATCAAGCCACCTTGGCGTATAGGAGATCTCGCGATCGCCTCTTGCAAGCGCGACGTAGGCTTTGCCGACTTTAGAACACGAGATTGGATAGGCCTGCAGCTCATCAAGTGCATGCACGAGCCACAAGGGATACGCATTCAGCGCTTTTACTTCCATGATGATGCTTCCATCGCTGAAAAGAGGCATCCCCCCAAACCCTGCGTCAAACGAGAGGCTTCGAGCACGCCATCTTGCGTTCATATCGAATGTGATTCGCACGTTCGTTCCATCATTTGTACGCATTGAATGACGTTCGACGATGATCATGATGCCTGGCTCGATCGTTTCATAACGAGCAAGGCAGGCGTCTATTTCCCGAATGTTTTGCAAAGGATTCTTTTCCTGGGCGTCCTCGAAGGACTGCCCGCCAAGCAGCGCCGCTTGACCATAGGGCATGCCCATCAAATAAGCCCGCGCGCCCATGTCACTCATCTGAATGCGGCGTTTATAGACAATACCTTTGAACTTTTTCTTAAGTTCAACGAAAACAGTATCTTCATCGCTTGCGGTGCCATAAGAACGCACGCGCAGCTTTTCTTTGTACAACGGTTTTTCAAGCGACCGATTGATCATCGAAAACTGCGGCGTATCGTAGTACAGGCTCGAAATCGTACTGTACGCGTATTGATCATCTTCAAGCCTATAACCAACGCTATCCATAAAACGGACAAGCTGAACGCAATCTAGAACGTACTTTTTCTCTTTGCGCTCGAATGTGTTGATAAGCTTTCCCATAAGATTTCCTTTCGTCTTATGGGCATAAGATTACTGGGTGATTCTGAAAACCCCCTTAAAGCAATGGGAAACATAAGAGATGAAGCCCCCTCCCCTCGCATATGAGGGAAAAGAGGGCTTCAGTGACTGTGCCGCTTATGCGCAGTCGTCTATTCTCCTGCAAAGGCTTTGTCAGACAAAGCGCTTGCCCAGAGCAACTACCCCGGAACTTCTCCGATTGAATATCCAGTGCCTTCTAACATAGATTGCGTTTTCACCACGATTGAAGAACTTGGAAAACCACATCTACACCACCCGACATCCTGTTCATCGCCGCTCTGTATCTTCATGATGCAAGTCGACGTCTGACCCCAAAACGCCCGTCATTCAGTATCGCCATCGCCCGTATCACCTGGGACGACCAGGTCAAAGGGGATGCGATTTTGAGCAACAAGTTGTTTGGTTGCCATGACGACGAATGTATTGAAGTTAAGGCCAAGTGCTTCGAGTTTCACGCTTGCCTCCCTCTTCAGATCGTCGTCCATGCGGATAGTCGTCGACTTCATCATTATTTTTGCCTTTGGCTGCATTTATAAGACATTTATATGTCCGTTACTAGTGTATTAGGCATACATAGTATATCTCATATATTTCTATTTGACATACATTTTTGCAAATTAATTGCATAAAAAACTAGAAGGGTATCGAACATATTCGTTTCATGATTGGATTTGGCTACATCACGCCGTCGAAAGCATCCAGATCCCACTGGAGCCATCCGGCTACAAACTCGATTATCGCCCGATAAAAACCTGTATCTTCCTCACAGGAAACACCGGCTGCAAGCATCTTGCGAGTAAGCGAAAGCGGGTGGGCTTCGAAGAAGGCGGCGAGCTCCCCCATCTGCTCTTTCGATAGTTCGAGACCCGAATCAATAGGCGCGAGCATATGGATCTCATTTGCGATGTGATCTGCAGGCAGGTTTTCAAAGAGACTTTTCTCTACACCCAGGTATCGTGCGAACTCGGCTATATCCAGCGTCATAGGGCCGTACAAACTTTCACATGGCGGCATTTGGGCGCTGTCGCCACAGAAACAACGCCTGTATTCAGCATCAAGTACCTGTGCTCTTTGCGTCTCAGACAAGTTCGAGATTGCTGCAACCGCGTCATCTAAATGCGTAAGCGCGGCAAAAGTCCGCTCGTTTCGAAGTTGGCTGCGAATACCCGCCCAAAAATCAGGATCGCAGACATTGAAACGCAGCGTATCATCGAGCGGTGCGCTTATGAGCAGACCAAGGAACTCGTATACGGACATACCGCGCCCGTGTTCATGGTCGTGATCGTGTGCATGTCCTGACATTTTGGTCTCCCTCATCGATATCAAGTATTACTATACCAGTTCGGATAAGTATAATTGCCAAGCACATCACCGCTTATAAAGGACCATGATGACCACAGAGACGACGAATATTGATTTCGAAATGACCACCCCCTTGCGAACGACCGACTTCGATCGCTATCGCAAGCTCAAACCTTCGGCAGTGCTGCAGCTTTTTCAAGAAGCAGCGACACGCCAGGCGGAAAGAATGGGCATTGGGGTTGCAGATATGGCAAAACACGAGGTGCTCTGGGCAGTGATTCGCACTTCGTATGACGTTATAAAACAACCGCAGCTCTATGATGTCGTGCGCGTGCGCACGTGGCCACATGACGTAACGAAGTTCTCGTTTTTACGCGACTATCAGATTAGGAATCTCGACGGCGAATTGATCATCAAAGGGACCTCTGAATGGGTGCTTATGAGTGCACAGGACCGTTCATTTGTCTCAATCCTAGACGTCTATACAGGGACTCTCGATTTTGTCGAAGAGCGCAATTATGACTCGAAGCCAAGGAAACTGCGCAATTTCGACCATGAAGGTCTTACGCCGCATACACTTTACCCAAGCTATTCTACAGTCGACTTAAATGGTCATGTCAACAATAGCATGTACGCAGATTTCCTTATCGATGCCGTCGACCCTGGCAAAGGATATAGCGTTCGCTCGTTCCAAATCGATTATCGCCGTGAGGTCCGTGAAAACGAAGAGCTTCAGATCTATCTGGGAGAACTCGAACATGGCATTCAGGCAAAGGGTCTCGACAGCGATGGTAACGTCATGTTCGCGGCTCGTATTGAAGTGTGAGGCTGGCCGCCCTTACTGAGCAACCTGCTCCGCCTCATCCATTCCACGGTTTGCCAATTCATCGGCTTTTTCATTGCCGAAATTATCCGAATGGCCTTTGACCTTATGAAATTCAATATAAGCAAACTGTTGCCTTTCTTTGTCAAGCTCAAGCCAAAGTTCTTTATTTGCAACTGGTTGCTTTTTTGAATTCACCCATCCGTTTCGCTTCCACCCGTCAATCCAGCTCGTTATCCCATTGAGGACATAGGCGCTATCCACATAGATATGTGTTTTGACGCCCTTATTCTTCACCGCTTGCAGGCCCTTGATAGCAGCCTTGAGTTCCATCTTATTGTTTGTCGTATTGGATTCCCCGCCGAAAAGCTCTTTGACGTGATCTCCCCAGATAAGGAATACGCCCCAGCCTCCGACATTGACGTCATGCTGATTGCCACGGCAACCGCCGTCGCAATAGATTTTCAGCTCTTCCATCCAATCTCCTACTGTCGGTAATAGCTCAGGAAGTCCGCAAGCGCTTCCATCGCTTCGCCCAAGGTGCGCCGACGCGGCAGATACACGATACGAAAATGATCGGGTTGCCCCCAATTAAATCCAGTACCCTGCGTGATCAGCACCTTCTTGTCTTTCAGCAAATCAAGCGCGAATTGCTCATCACTGCTTATATTGAACTTTTCTTTATCCAGCTTGGGAAAAATATAAAAAGCGGCCTTGGGTTTAACCACGCTCACGCCCGGAATATCGTTAAGCGCTTCATAGACAAAATTGCGCTGCTCGAAAACGCGTCCGCCTGGGACGACATAATCGCGCACGCTCTGATATCCCCATAATGCCGTCTGCACAACGGATTGCGCGGGGACATTCGAGCACAACCGCATGTTCGTCAACATGTTGACGCCCTCTATATAATCCTCGCCAGCACGTTTGTTGCCTGAAATCGCCATCCATCCAATGCGATAACCGGCGATCATATGCGACTTCGAAAGACCGGAAAATGTCGTGCAGAACAGATCGGGTGCCAAAGAGGCAATGGAGATATGCTCTCCCTCCCCTTCCATGACAAGACGATCGTATATTTCGTCAGAGAAAATCATAAGCTGATTCTGACGTGCGATCTCAACGATTTCCTCAAGCACCTCGCGCGGATAAAGCGCGCCTGTTGGGTTATTCGGATTGATGACAACAATCGCTTTGGTACGCGGTGTAACCTTCTTGCGGATATCGTCCATATCCGGATACCACTCAGCCTGCTCATCGCACAGATAATGAACGACATTGCCGCCTGCTAGCGTTGCGCATGCCGTCCACAAAGGATAATCAGGCGAGGGGATAAGTATTTCGTCGCCGTCATCAAGAAGTGCCGACATGCAGATATTGATAAGTTCAGAGACCCCATTGCCCGTATAGACGTCTTCCATTTGCACATTGGGAAGATTCTTGAGTTGGTAGTACTGCATAACAGCCTTACGTGCAGCCCATAGCCCCTTGCTATCAGAATACCCCTCGCAATCGGTCAGCTGATGAGACATATCTTGAACAACCTCGTCGACCGCCCTGAAACCGAAGGGGGCGGGATTGCCGATATTCAACTTTAGGACATGGGCACCAGCACGCTCCATGCGGTTTGCCTCGTCAAGCAACGGACCGCGCACGTCATACAGGACATTATCGAGTTTCGAGGATTTCTTGAATTGACGCATTCGTGGCGCCTCCTGGGCAGATTCTATTGATTTATTTTGAACTTGTTCAATTTCTTCGCCCATAAGCCACTCCGGCGTAACCTTGAGCGCACTCGCGAGAAAGGCAAGCGTTGCCTGTCGCGGTAACGTTTTTCCACTTACATATTGACTGAGCTGGCTTTTTCCTAGTTTTACACCCGCGCGTTGCGCCTGATGCACCAAGTCAACCTGTTTGACCCCGTTTTTTTCCATCGAGGTTCTGAGCCTATCGGCAAATTGTTTTGAGTTCATTTTTTCTCCCTCAAAAGTTCATTTTTGAGAGAATAGCACACTTCGTCTTGCAGGGAAGTTCATATATATGATGAGCAGATATAAAAATGGCACCAAAAAGCACGTAACGCTCGGGAACCGGCTTGATTCCCGAGCGTTACTCCAATACTTCTCTATAAACGAGATGTTAAGCGTGCACCTTGATTTGTTCGGCAATCTCTTGATCGAGCAATTTCTCGAAATCTTTGTCGATATCCTCGAGCCCGTTGTCGCGCATATCGCCCGACCATCTACCCGGACGCTGCATACGCTCGAATTTCGCTTTATCGGAATCCGCCATGCCCTGGTCCTTGCGCAGGCGAATTTCGTGCATCTCATCATCGGGGTTATTCCAAAGACGTTCGGCAACAGGAGCCCAATCGGCAGCAGCCGAAGCGCATTTAGCACACAGGTCGTGCACATCTTCAGGTTCGAGCAAATCAGTCGACTTAGCACCCGTCGCATCAACGATATGCGCCAGGTAACCCTGATTATCAAGAATGGGGCACGGACGAAGTAGATTATCGTTAAACGGCTGGCCATTGTAATAAGCCATGAAAATGGGCGAACGGAGCGCTTCGAGCACCGAAACATCATGGATATTCGCATTGGCATAATGAGCGAACACGCAAGGTTCGACATCGCCCGCGGCGTTGATATGCAGATAACGACGGCCACCTGCGATACAACCGCCCACGAACTCGCCGTCATTCCAGAAGTCGAGCGTGAAGATGGGTTTCTTGTTACGCATAGAACGTACAAAATGGTACAGATTCTCACGCTGCTGTGCAGTTGCCATGAGCTCGACGGGTGAATCTTTACCAACGGGCATAAACGTGAAAATCCACTGGAACAAAGCGCCTTGGTCGACAAGCCAGTCTAAGAACTCTTCGTTTGCGATCGCCTCCGCATTCTGCGAGGTGTAGCAGCAGGAAACGCCAAACGGCAGCTTGTGCTCGCGCAGGAGCTGCATAGCGTGCATGACCTTGGCGTACGTGCCTTCACCACGGCGGGCGTCTGTCGTCAGCTCATTGCCTTCGACACTGATGGAAGGAATGAAGTTCTTGACGCGAATCATTTCCTGGCAAAATTCCTCGTCGATAAGCGTGCCATTGGTGAACGAGAGAAACGCGCTGTCGGGATGGGCTTCACAGATGCGGATGACATCTTTCTTGCGGACCAGCGGCTCTCCGCCGGTATAGATGAAGACATGCGTGCCCAGCTCGTTGCTTTCGGTTACGATGCGGTCGATATCCTCATAGCTCAGATTCTGCTGATTGCCGTATTCAGCAGCCCAGCATCCCTTGCAGTGCAAATTACACGCACTTGTGGGGTCAAGCAGCATCGCCCATGGGATATTGCATTTCAGCTTCGAGCGGGTCTCTTCTTGCTTGGTCCAGGCCAAGAAGTTCGCATCGACGATGAGCATGCGCAGCATCTCATTGCGTACTTCGGGGTTGATATCCATAATCCTGTTGATAAGCGTATGCCAATTGCTCTCGCGTGAAAGCTCGCGACGAATGGCGATGCGTTGACTCGGGAACACATCTTTGGGAGGCGCTTAATCTGATCGGATGCTTTCATGTCGTTTTCCAATCTATAATTACCACATGGGTATTTTCTCTTTTTTGAGGTTAGATTTATCCTGAATTTAGGTCAATAGACAGTTCTTCTATAAATGTCTTATAATTCACAGTTATAGATTAAATTGATGATTATTAGGGGTGTGTCCGATGACTGAAGAGGGTAAGGGTCCCAACAAAAACGACCGCCGCTTCGTGCGCACCGAAAAAGCGATTCGTAGTGCGTTCTTCCGTCTGGCAGAACAACTAGATATACAGAAGATCACCATATCGGCTTTGGCACGCGAAGCCGATATCGATCGTAAAACCTTCTATCTACACTACGATTCTGTCGATATGCTCATCGACGAGCTCATGAACGAAGAGGCCCTGCTCCTTGTTGACCAGCTGCGCAAAAGCGTCTCTGATAATAATTCGGATATGACGGTTGATTTTCTTCAAGAGCTAAGCGTTGGCCTTGCCGTCGACATGAAAAGTATTCGCAGAATGGCCGCACATATGTCGATTGAAAGTCAGCTGCAACGTATCGAGCAGCCGTTAATCGAAGCAATCGTCGCTGATAATTCATTCAATTTCGACAATGAAGTTGCAAATGCCGATTACTATATTTCGTTTCTGACAGCCGGCATGCTCGCTGTCTACCGAAGATGGCTACTCGAAGATTCCGATATCCCACTTGATAACATATCGAAGGTCGCACGCACCTTTATACAGGCAGCCTATGGGGCAACCGGCGGGGCTCGAACATAGCACACCAAAAGAAACCCAATGCGCATCTCTTCAGACGTTGCACTACACCTTTTTGAATTCGCTAGTTCTGATGCATGACACGACGCTTCACCGCAACCGCGGCTCGATAGGGCAAACCCTCGTATGTTCTTGCCACTCGGTCAAGCAGCTCGCGTATGGGCAGTTCCTGCGGGCATTTCGATTCACAGATACCACATCCGACACATCTGCCGGCGCCCGTCGTCACACCACCCATTGACGTGGTCTGGAAATACTCGATCTGACCGGAAATCCAACCGCGGACAAGACCTGAATTGAACGTGTTGAAACAGGTGGGAATATCGACACCCTGCGGACAAGGCGAGCAATAGCGACAGCCCGTGCAACCAATGGCACCTTCTCCGTGGATAGCGTTGACGACATGGTCATACACAGCAAGCGTGCTCTCTGAAAGCGAATCCGGCTCAACGAGGTCGGCGACCGCAGCGTTTTCAACAATCTGCTCCACATCGTTCATGCCGGAAAGCACGCAGGTCACTTCTGGCAAGTTGAAAAGCCATTGCATGCCCCATTGCGCCGGGGTCATAGACGTACCGGCACCCTCGAATGCAGCGCGTGCAAAATCTGGCAGCTTATTTGCCAACGTTCCGCCACGCAACGGCTCCATGATTATGACTGGCAAACCAGCAGCAGCCGCATAGTGCAGCCCCTCAAGACCTGCCTGCGCATGCGCATCATAATAATTCAGCTGAATCTGAACAAAATCCCAGTCATAGGCATCGACAAGATCCTTGAAATGATCCGCTCCCCCGTGAAACGAGAACCCGATATGTCGAATCTGCCCACATGCCTTGCGTCGTGCAATCCAATCCTCGATTCCCAGATCGACAACGCGTTCCCATTGATCAGGAGTCGAGAGCATGTGAATCAGATAGCAATCGATGTAATCGGTCTGCAATCGGTCGAGTTCCTCATTGAAGATTCTGTCGAAATCGGCCTCACTTTTACACTGGTAATGCGGCAACTTGGTTGCCAGAATCACCTCGTCGCGATGCCCTTGCGACAAAAATGAACCAACGGTCGCCTCGCTGCCGGGATACACATAAGCTGTGTCAAAATAATTGATGCCGGCATCCAAGGATGCCTGCATGATGCTATGCGCAGCGGCCTGCCCGCGTGGAAAGCGCATGCACCCCAACCCCAATACCGAAAGATCGCATCCGAGCTTATCGGTTTTACGATACTGCATGGTCATCCTTCATTCTCTCGATAATCAACGAAACCCGATGGGCCGTGAAACATACTGAGCCGAAAACGCATCTTACATGGCATCGGCATACACAGCTGCTGCACCACCAATATAGTCTAAAAAAACAGAAGCAGATCTATCGCGTTTGCAGAGCAATTCAACGACGCTATAAAGGCCGTTCAAGTTCACCGCATGCCACTGCCAAGCAGCTCAATGCGAACGATATTATCGACAGGCACGCGCCCGCCATCCTCAAAGATCAGTTCAGAGCTCTGCTCATCCACCCGGTCTATCCGAGCACGCAGCGTTTTATAAGATCCTCCGTCTTTATGCGAGTCTGCAATAAAGAACGTAAGTTCAACCTGCTCATCACGTTCCATGGCTAGACGCAATCCAACGTCTAGATCATTATACTGATCTTCAGAGAGCGCGATTTTACGATTGGTGTGACGTGCCGCTTCATATATACGGGCATCATATCCAGAAAGCGCGGCGAACGGAGAGAACTGCGCAGCCCGCTGCTTGCGCGACATATGCGGGTGCGTCGCAGATACATGATGCTCCAAATCAATAATGTCGTCATATCCAAACGTCCCCGCCGTCATGCTTTATGCCCCCCAATCTGCTTATTACGCTGCGTTTGTGTCGCGCCTTCGCGCAGATTTGTCCCTTTGAGCACGGCGTTCTTTCCAAAACGTCGTCGTGCAGCAAGTATGGCATCCTGCCGGCGCCGCTCCGCTTCAAGTTCTTCGTCTTCAGCGGCAAGGCGTTGTTCTAGCTCATCATAATCGACGAGAAGGTCGAGTTGTCCGCTTTGTGGCGCAGGATGGGTGGGCGCATCGTGTTCACCTATCACATTACATGCAGTGATATTGATACGACGAGCCAGGAGATGCCTATCCACGATTCTGTCAAAGAGGTCGAGTGTTGTATCGACGATTATGCGCGTCGAGGCCGTGCAGCGCGCAAGCCCTGCCGTCCCATGCGCGTGCTTCGGAACCTTACGTCCATACCAATCGGTCGTAATCTCGCCTGTATAATCCTCTTCACGCATCGAACCGGAAAAATTTGCAATATCGTACCCAATGGTGAGGACAATCTGATCTGCCACCAGGCCTTTTTCAACAAGATCGAGGCTCAGCTGTTCTGCCATCTCGCGAACGACAAGCCTCGTTTTATCGAAATCATAGGGAGCCTGTAACACCTGGCCTGCCCCAAAGCTGCTCGATTCTGGTCGATACGCCTTGATATCAGCCATGGTACATGGCTCCCACCCCCATGCGTGGTCTATCAGAAGCTCTGCATTGACACCAAAGAGGTCGTACAGCAGGTCTTCGTTCTTGCGAGCATCTGAGCTGCCAAGCGAACAACGGGCAATGGCCCCCATCGTTCCAAGTCCTGCCTGATCGAGCTTTCGCGCATACCCACGTCCCACACGCCAAAAATCGGTAAGGGGTCGATGATCCCAAAGCTGCCTGCGATAACTCATCTCATCGAGTTGTGCTATACGAGCTCCAGCTTCATCTGCCGGCGCATGTTTTGCGACTATATCCATCGCGACTTTCGCCAGATAGAGATTAGTCCCGATGCCAACGGTAGCGGTGATATCGGTCGCTTCGAGAAGTTCTCGGACGATCATCGTGGCAAATTCGCGCGCGGTTTTCCCTGTTGAGCGCAAATATCCCGTAACATCCATAAAGACCTCGTCAATGGAATACACATGAATGTCCTCTGGAGCGACATGGCGCAGGTATATCTCGTAAATCTCCGTGCTTTTCTGCATATAGAGCGCCATGCGTGGTGTGGCGACTATATAGTCAAGCGCCAGGTCAGGGCACTGTTCAAGTTCTTGTTCATTGCATGATGACCCAGCGAACCGATGCCCCGGAGCATATCGCAAGCGATCCTCATTGATCTTCTTCACGGCCGCGATCACCTCGAAGAGCCGCGCACGACCGGGTATGCCATACGCCTTAAGCGAGGGGGAAACGGCAAGGCATATGGTTTTTTCGGTACGGCTCGTATCGGCAACAACCAGATTGGTAGCGAGCGCATCGAGCTTGCGATCGGCACATTCAACCGATGCGTAAAACGACTTCAAGTCGATGGCGATATAGGAATGTCCATTTACACTTTGCTGATCCATACGTCGAGTATAGGCGATTGCAGTGACATACAAATAGCCAAGCCCTGCAGACGCTTGGCCTGGTACTAGGCTTCGATATGCGAACGCCCTTGTGCAAGAATCGCATGGACGTGCTCACTTGAAAGCGTATAAAGCACCTGCTTGCCATTGCGCGTGCATTTGACCAGATGGGCCCGCTTCATGTTGTGAAGCTGATGGGAAACCGCGCTTTGCGAAACCCCAACTGCCTCGGCGAGTTCGCCAACACATTTTCCCTCGCCTTCGAGCGCGTAGAGCATCTTGATGCGCGTCGTATCGGCAAAGATCTTGAACAGCTCGGCAAGATCGTAGAGCTCATCATCACTAGGTATATCGCGAGAAGAATATGCGGCCTTGCAAACGCCTGTTTTCTCTTCGGCTAGTTGCGATTCTGGCTCTTTGACCTTCTTCTTTCCTTTTGATTTACCCTTTGCCATACCCGCCTCTTTCATCACATATGAACACATATTCATTCATGGACGAGGGTACGGGAGTCCCTTTTTCCTGTCAACGATATCTAATCGTATGGATGCACCGCATACCTAGATAGGATCATCTGATCAGATACGGCAAAACATTCCAAATAAGAATCGTGGCGACAAGGATCGGAGCGATGTACTTAATCATGATGATCCAGAGCTTTTCAGCCACGAACGGGCTTGACTCCTTGATTTCATTCACGAGCACCGCCGGCTTGATCAGCCAGCCGACGAAGACGCACGTAAGAATTGCAACGATGGGCATCAGAACCGAATTTGAGATGAAGTCGAAGAAATCGAGAATGCTCGATCCACTGCCAAGCGGCTCGATAAATGCCAGCGAATTATAGCCCGCGTTGATGACGCAGCCTACCGCCACGGTAAAGACGATAACGATGAAGAACGAGATACGACGCGGAAGATGCGTGCCATCTGCGACAATCGAAACGAGTGCTTCGGTCAGGCTGATTGAACTAGTCAGCGCCGCGAAAAGCACGAGCAGGAAAAACAGCGTACCGATGATCGTCGCAAGCAAAGGGTCCATGGTATTGAATACTTCGGGCAAAATGACAAACATGAGCGATGGGCCGGATTTTTCGGCGACCAATTCAGCAGAGCCCATAGCAACGAATGCCGCAGGAACGATCATAAGGCCAGCAAGAAACGAGACTCCGAAATCAAAACCGGCGATACGCGTAACAGATTGCGTCAAACTGTCCGCACGGCGCATATAGCTGCCATAGGTGACCATAATTCCCATAGCAAGAGAAAGCGAATAGAACATCTGTCCCAACGCGTTGATGACAAGCTCGGCAGAAAACTTGCTGAAATCTGGGATGAGGTAGTAAGCAGCGCCTTCGAGCGCGCCCGGAAGAGTCAAGGTGAAGATCGCTATGGCAGCTGCCATTATGATAAGCGCGGGCATCATAACAAGGTTCGCCTTCTCAATGCCCTTTTGAACGCCCATGCCGACGACGATGAACGTCAAGATCATGAACAAGAACATCCATATGTAGCTTTCAACGTCACTCGTGATGAAGTTTGCGAAAAAGGTTCCGCCATCGGCAAGTGCAGCCGGACCATTTGTGATGTAGCCGACCATGTACTTGGTAACCCATCCGCCAATGATGCAATAGTACGGCGTGATGATAAACGGAACTGCAGCGGCCAGAATACCGATAAATGAAAACTTCGCACCGAAATGCCGGTAGGCACCGATAACAGAGAGGCGCGTATTACGGCCAAGTGCGGTTTCAAGCAACAGCAAAGAGATACCGAAAGTCAGCACGAGCACAAGATACGTGATCAAAAAGGTGCCGCCGCCAAATCGCGCCGCCAGATACGGAAAACGCCACATGTTTCCCAAGCCGACCGCCGACGCGGCCGCCGCTAAAATAAACGCCCATTTTCCCGACCACGTGGCGCGGTCCATCTTTACTGCCTCTACCATGAATTATCCCCTCTTTGAGTCAACGCCGCGCGCCATTGTACACTATGAAACGCGCGTCATCACAAACAGACCACCGGGATTACCCCGATGGTCTGCTCAACTAAACGCGTATCTGGATGGCTACACGTAAAACAGCATATCGTTATATGTGGGCAACGGCCAAAACGCCTGATCCGTAAGCTCCTCGAGCCGATCGACGACCGTGCGCAGCTCGTCCATTGCGGGAACGACGATCTCGACGTATTTGAATGCGCGCTCAGGCCATGTATCCATACCAAACGCCTCTTCATGGGCCATATGCAGCGCATGGGTCTTGACACCCATGTCGTGCAGACCTTCAGAAAGACGCTCAAGCAGATTTTCTTCCGTCTCGGTCGAGTAGCCCGAACCCACCGTCTTTTTGGCAATGATCGCATCGGCGACGGTCTTGCTGTACTTGATAACGGCTGGCGTGATGATCTGATTGGCCATATCGAGCATACACGTCGCTTCAATGTTCTTGACCTTGGAATAATGCTCCATCTCGACATCGTAGCGAGCATGCATCTCCGCCTCATTGAGGACATCAAACGATTTCACAAGTTCGATGTTCTTTTCATCGTTGTAGGCAGCAAGAGCATCTGGAGTGGTGCGATTATTAGCAAGTCCGCGACTGGCGGCTTCTTCGGGCCACTGCGCGGTATAGCCATTGCCGTTGAAGATGATACGACGATGCGCGTTGAACACCTCGCGGCAGATCCCAATCGCCTCGGTCTCTTTATCATCCGCCGCCTCAAGTCGGTCCGCGTACTCTTTGAAGCTTTTGGCAACGGCAGTGTTCAACACGGTATTAGGCGATGACAGGTTAAGCTCGCTTCCCGGCATACGGAACTCGAACCTATTGCCCGTAAAGGCAAACGGCGATGTGCGATTGCGATCGGTATTGTCCTGTGCAAGCGAGGGGAGTACCTCACTACCAAGATTCATGCGCGTAGCCGTATGCGATACAGCATCTTTGCCCTCGGCAATCGCCTTCACGATGCTCGTAAGCTCGTCGCCAAGGAAAATCGAGACGATGGCCGGAGGTGCCTCGTTGGCACCAAGACGATGATCGTTGCCGGGAGACGCAACAGTGGCGCGCAATAGCTCCTGATAGTCATCGACCGCTTGGATAACCGCGGCAAGCGAAAGCAGGAAGATGTAATTGTGAGCGGGGTCGTCTCCTGGATTGAGCATATTCAGCCCAGGAGCGGCAATCGACCAGTTGTTATGCTTGCCAGAGCCGTTAATACCCTTGAACGGCTTTTCATTGAGCAGACACGCAAGGCCATGATGTGGGGCGACCTCGCGTAAGACTTCCATCGTAAGCAGGTTCGTATCGATCGCGCGGGTCGCGCGCGAGAAGATAGGCGCGAACTCGTGCTGGCAGGGAGCGACCTCATTATGCTTGGTCTTAACGTCAACGCCCATACGCCACAGGCTATCGTCGGCCTCTTTCATGAAATCGCTTACGACTTCGCGGATAGCGCCAAAATAATGCTCTTCAAGCTCCTGCCCTTTCATGGGATGAGCGCCAAACAGCGTGCGTCCGCACATGATCAGGTCAGGACGTGCCTTGTAATCGTCAAGCTTAACAAGAAAGTACTCTTGTTCTGCACCGACAGTCGTCATGACCTGCGGAATATCGTTATGACCGAAGCAGGACAGAACGCGTTTCGCCTGGTCGGAAATCGCCTTCATGCTGCGCAGCAGAGGGGTCTTTTTATCGAGTGACTCGCCCGTATAGGAAATGAATGCCGTGGGAATGCAGAGCACCTCGTCTTTGATGAACGCATAGCTCGTCGGATCCCATGCGGTATAACCGCGCGCTTCAGCAGTCGCCCGCAGACCGCCACTGGGAAAAGAAGACGCATCGGGCTCACCCTGGATAAGCTCTTTGCCTGAAAAGGATGTTATCGCCGTCCCATCGCCCAGCGGGTCAATAAATGCATCGTGCTTCTCAGACGTGATGCCCGTGAGCGGTTGGAACCAATGCGTATAATGCGTGCATCCGTTTTCGATAGCCCACTCTTTCATGGCATGCGCAACGGCATTTGCAGCGTCTTCGTTCAGAGCTGTCCCGTTTTCGATGGTCTCGTGCAGGCTCTTGTAAACCGGCTTGGGCAGGCGGGCTCGCATGACCTTATCGTTAAAGACCATGCTTCCGTAGATCGTACTCGTATCTTCTGCCATTGGTGTCGCTCCTTTTTGCCTCTTACGTGTTGGACAGTAGTTTAGCTTACAGAACCGATTTTCAAAGTAGCGCACGATTGTTTCCGCTGTTTTTCGAAATATTGATTTAACAATTGCCATACACATGAATCGTCCTCGATGCGTCGGCGGTCACCATTAGGAAACGCCTTGCATCGTTGTCCCCCGTTGCTATTCGAATCGTGCTAGAGTTTCCGTCACCGCATCTAACGCTACCAGTAGGACGTGTGTATGGCTTCAGAGAACATCGTTATAAAAGGTGCCCGCCAACATAATCTGAAAGATATCGACCTCACGATCCCGCGTGACAGGCTTGTCGTCTTTACCGGACTATCGGGATCTGGAAAGTCATCGCTTGCCTTCGATACCATATATGCCGAAGGACAGCGCCGCTACGTCGAATCCCTCTCAAGCTATGCCCGCCAATTTCTAGGGCAGATGGAAAAACCCGATATCGACTCTATTGATGGGCTTTCCCCCGCTGTCTCCATCGATCAGAAGACCACCTCGAAAAACCCGCGCTCGACTGTTGGCACGGTAACGGAAATATATGATTACCTGCGTCTGCTCTATGCACGCATTGGCACGCCACATTGCCCCATATGCGGGCGCGTCATAGAAAAGCAGACAGCCGATCAAGTTGCCGACCGCATCATGGGCCACGGCAGCACGGGCGATCGCATTATGGTCATGGCTCCGGTCGTGCGCGGACGTAAGGGCGAATTTGTCAAATTCTTCGACGACCTTGCCAAGGAAGGCTTTTCACGCGTGCGCATCGATGGTGAGATGCATCGCCTGGATGAGGGACTGAAGCTCGATAAAAAACTCAAGCATGACATCGAGGTTATCGTCGACCGCATCGTGCTCAAAGAAAGCGCGCTTTCCCGATTGGTTGAAGCAATCGAGACAGCGACAACGCTTGCCAAGGGGACAGTGCTCATCAAGGTCATATCCGAAGATGGCGACACGGAAAACAAGAGCGCCGCACATTCTTCGGGTGCATTGGCGGCGGCGGGAGCAGAAGGCGAATATCTTTTCAGCCTGGCGCTTTCCTGCCCCGAACACGACTATTCGCTTGACGAGCTCAATCCCCGCGATTTCAGCTTCAATGCTCCCTATGGCGCCTGCCCCGATTGCCTGGGGCTCGGTGCTCGCCAAGAGGTGGATCCCAACCTCGTCGTTCCCGACAAAACGCTCACCATCGACGATGGCGCCATAACCCTATTCAGCCCATCGAGCAATTATTACCCGCAGATGTATGCCGCCGTCTGCAAACATGTGGGCGGTAACACGCACACGCCATGGAACAAGCTGACGAAGAAAACGCGCGATGCGCTGCTCTACGGTTTGGGCGATGAGAAGATCCGCATCGACTACGTTACCCGTGATGGACGCGACACCTATTGGTTCACCCGCTGGGAAGGTGTAATCGCCGCCATCATGCGCAAGCACCATGAAAGCGATAGCGACCGCACGCGCGAACGACTCGAAGAGTACATGGCCATCAACCCCTGTCACACATGCAACGGTAGTCGCCTCAAACCCGAGGTTCTGGCTGTAACCATTGCCGGAAAGAATATCTACGAAGCAACGTGCCTATCGGCTGACAAAGCACTCTCATTCTTCAAAAGCATCGAGATGACAGATGTCCAGGCGCTCATCGGCAAACCCATCGTCAAGGAAGTCTGCACGCGTCTGCAATTTCTCGTGGACGTGGGGCTGGATTATCTCACGCTCGACCGCCCCACAGCGACACTTTCAGGCGGCGAAGCGCAGCGTATCCGGCTCGCTACGCAGATCGGCGCTGGCCTCATGGGCGTGCTCTACATCCTCGACGAACCTTCCATCGGCCTGCACCAACGCGACAACGAACGTCTTATCGAAACATTGCGCC
>CAYSZR010000035.1:0-18569 GCA_964435565.1 uncultured Coriobacteriaceae bacterium | reverse complement strand
GCGCGCCTCCGAGACCTGTTGCCGCAGTTATAAGGCCGGTAGCGGTGGCTGATCGATCCCCCTCGAAATCGGCGTTATAGCTCAGCACACACGGATAGACCGCGCCACTGAAAAGACCGAGGACGAACGCAAGAGCCACGGCAACAGCAGAGATATGCACAAAGCCCATGGCAGCGGTAAGGACGCTCACGCCTACCGTCGCCACAAGGAGCAATGCGGCTCGATGACGATCCTGCATACCGCAGAACAAACGTGAGGGAATCATCGCAAGCCAGAACAACGAGAGGGCAAGGTAGGAATCTGCACCGCCAAGTTCAACACCCACGAACGTATTGAGAAAATAAGCGATACCATTTTCAACACCCACATAGAAGAACATGATGAAGCATAAGATGATGATGCCAGGCAGCACCCAGTGGCCATTATGCGCGTCGGCACCAGGAAAATCTCTCACAACGCGAGCAGGCGCCTCCGGCGAAATAACGGGTTGCTCTTTAGGCTCAAATGCACTGATCATAAGTCCGGCGATAACAATCAAAGTCATGACAATGAGCACGCCGAAAAAGAAACGCCAGACGATCCCAGCCCCCAGAAGCGCCCCGCACAGAATCGGCGCAAATACCGCGCCTAACGAATACATACTCGTCATGTAGCCGATCTTGCGGCGCCCGCTAACAGGATAGGCATCAACCAACGCAGCTATCGAAATATATTGGGATGTACTTACCGCGAGTCCGACAAGGAAGATCCCAACAACAAACGCATAGATACCCGCGAAGAACACAATGAGCAAGCATCCTATGACTTTGAGAATCAAGAAAAGAAGCAGCATCGTCTTTTTGCCATGCCGATCGGCAATTGGACCGAACACGAGCGGTGCTATCAAACACGCTATAAGCTGCACAGACGCAAATGCGCCCATCAAAGAACTGTTAAGCACATATTCGTCGCCAATACTCTGAAGACATGCCTGATATCCGCCGGCCTCGAATCCATTCAAGAAAATCGCGACGAAAAGACAGAGCGCGAGAAACCAAGGGCGCATTTCGAATCGCATACGCATAGAGCTCGATTCGCCCAAAGTCCTCACCCCCACAAGAAGAGCACGTTGAAGAAGCTCTCACCCTTCGCCCGCACACAGCCGCGCAAGCTTCGCAATGAGCTTTTTCGGATCGATCGGTTTAGAAATGTACTCGTTCATGCCCGCTGCCCGACAATTGCGCGCATCCTCGACAAACGCATCGGCAGTCATTGCCATGATGGGTATAGTGTTTGCATCTGGGCGGTCAAGCATGCGGATAGCACGCGTAGCCTCCAGCCCATCCATCAGGGGCATGCGAATATCCATGAGAATCGCATCGTAGTAACCCGGGGCAACGGCCTCGAAACGCGATAATCCCTATTGGCCGTCATACACGTGCTCGACCTCGGCGTCTCCACGCTCGCGCAGTATAGTCATAGCGATTTCGGCGTTGAGCTGGTTGTCTTCGCATAGAAGAAAGCGCTTGCCGGCTATATCGCCCTCTCCGGTCGACTGGTTCGCTTGAGAGGCTCGATCGGCATCCACCTTCTCGAGAGGAAGATATACAGAAAACGTCGTTCCCTTTCCTAGTTCGCTACGCACATCGATATGTCCGCCCATAAGGTCGACCGTCTTTTTGACGATGGAAAGGCCAAGCCCCGTGCCCTGCGTACCGTACATGCGGCTTTGGTGCTCCTGTGAGAAGGGCTCGAACATGCGTTTCTGGAATTCAGCCGACATGCCTATACCCGTGTCCGCGACTACAATGAGCGTATTGCAATCTTCAACGGGTTCGGCAAGCACGACTATTTCAAAGACCACCCTTCCCCCGTCGGGAGTGTATTTAATGGAGTTGGACAGGAGGTTGAGTGATATCTGCTGACATCTCAGGCGATCTGCCAGGACGAAGCGCGGATACGCCTCGTCTATCGTTGCCTCCAGAATGATACCGTGCTCCTCCGCAGAAAACCGCACTGCATCGACAACATTGTTGAAAAGTTCTGCCGATTCAAAGGCCTCAGGACGAAGGTCCATCTTGCCACTTTCGATTTTCGATAGATCGAGCACGTCATTGACAAGATCGAGCATGAGTTTGCCGGACACATCGATTTTTTCCAGATATGTCTGCCGCATCTTTATATCATCGGTTTGAAGTGCCAGATTGGTGAAACCGATAATACCGTTCAGAGGCGTGCGGATGTCATGGCTCATATTCGAAAGAAACATCTGCTCGGCCGCGCTCGCCTGCTCGGCATTTGCAAGCGCATCTTTCAGCTCGGCGTTAAGCGCCGTAATCTCAGCAGCGTACTCGAATTCGCGCGTTACGTCCTCGAAGTTTCCCACCAAGCCGACGATCTTCCCATCTTCGTAGCGGGGACTCTTGCTCGCCACTATATGGCGAAGCTCCCCATGACTCATGCACTCGCCGGGGACTCTGCGCGTATGCACGCCTTTCGCGATGACCTGACGCTCATCATCCCGGTAAGGGTCGGGGTCGGGATGCCAGCCCATATCCTCATCGGTCTTGCCAAGGATCGCATCAAGGGAGTCAAAGCTATAGAAATCAAGAAATGCCCGATTGGCGCCTTCGAATCTACGGTTTATGTCCTTCCAAAACATGGCAGCGGGAGCCGAATCAAGAATACTTTGGAGCAATGCCTCTGTATGCTGGTGCGCACGACGCTCCCTTTCAAGTTCACGAACCCTTTCCTGCTCTTCGTGCGTCGCTGCGGTGATATCGTCGCGCGTGATGAGAACGATATCGCGAGCCTCATTTGCATAGCTGAAACGCCAGCGCAAGCAGCAAGCATCCTTCGTCACCAAAGTGACCTCATAGACATGCTGCTTTTCCAGATGAGCACAGATATTGCCGATACTATGCACTTCGATAGCTGCGTCAAGTTCGTCTGGAGGCATCATTGCTCTGAGCGCCGCTTCCATAGCGGTCGTATAGTCCGTATTGCGATACTCCTCTGTCGGAACGTAAGCGGTATCACCACCGTAAATGATCATGCCCGTCCGTATATCGAGCATGATCATGAACCCGAAGACCTCACGGGAAAGTGTGCGAGCCACCATATCATCGTATTTGCGTTCATCGATGTCGATCGCATAGGTTATACCTTCGACATCACCGGTCAGCGGGTTTTGTATCAAATAGAGCAGACCTTCGCGCCAATGACGCCCTCGATCATCGCAGACAACGGGATACTCAAAGGTGATCTCGATGTTCCCCTTCTCGAAACCTTCGAGAAGTTTTACCCGATCAAAATCCGCAAGAAACCATTCCCTGACTGCATCGTCGTCAATGGTCTCGGCGAATTGCACGAAGAAATCATCGACCGTACCCGCCTGCTGCTTCATGAACACAAAACCAAACGGATTGTCCCGCCCGCCAACCAAATTCTTCGTAAGATTAAGATGCGTGCTCCCGAGCGAACGCGGATGCGCACGCGCGAGTTCTTTGAGCGCCTGCATATAATGAAGTTCCGAGCTTTTCTGCGACGTGATGTCTTGCCCAATGACAGACGCAGCAACCGGAATTCCTTCGTCATCGAAAAAAGTCGTGCACGAAAACCGGATGCAGCGCGATTCCTGAGAAGTCTTGAACTTATACCAGACCTCGCACGAAGTCTTCGGCACGCCTTCCTCTATCTGTCGATACATGTCGAGAAAAGCATCGACATATTCGTCCACGATATATGCGGCAAGCGCCCGTGGCGCATTATCGATAATCTTCGAGAGGCCGAATCCTTGGTAATCGTACCGGGCATACTCGTCATCCGAAATGAGTATGCGCCGATTCGCAATATCGTATTCCCATATGATGAGTCCGGCATCGTCAATAACCGCCTCGAACATTCTGCGATAAAACCCAGCATCATCAGCTGCGCGACTGAAGGCAAGTCGGCCTGTCGCAAAACTCCCCTTTAAAGGCTGGCCATCGGTCTTCGCAGACAAGAGCGTGCCATCATCTAACAATACGGCCAGGCAGACGATGAACTCGTGAAAACCCATGGAACCAGTCGTTGCCACCCCGACGATGTACTGGGTAACATAGGCGACAACATCTTCTGCTTTAACCCCCTGAGCAAAAGAAACGCTCGTTCCCGCCCGACCCAATATTCGCTGCGAAATAGCCCGTATATACAGAGCAATGTCCGCCATGATTTCGGCACTCTCTTGAGAATTTGGGGAAAGCTGTAGGAAAACGGCATAGATTTCATTTCGATAGTCTTCGAAAATCACCGTCATTCGTTCAAGCGTGTCACGCAAAGGCAATTCGCTCGCTAATACCTGATCGATTTCGCCCTGTTTCCGATTGCGTTCACGAGCAACAATAGCTAGAACAAATTCCCGTTTGCCGACAAAGTAATTATAGAATGTGCCCGTTGCCATGCCACACGCAGCAGTGACTTTTTTGATGTCGAGATTTGCGTAGCCAACTTCTCCGAGAGTTCTGCGCCCCTCGGCGATAAGCAATTCACGGGCGTTTGAAATCTTCTTCATCGGCTATCAGACTCCGTATCAACATGATATGAACTCTGTTCGTATCACAAGTATAGAGGGGGCGCCTGATATAAACAACTTATAATTCCCCTCAATCCGCCATTGTCATTATTCTATGAAACCCAATAGCGCAGTTCTCCAGCCCCTTCGTCATACCGCAAACGCAAGAGAAAGCTGCTAGTCTATTCATACAGAAGCTTGTGCCCTATATATCCGAACACGCAGCTGAAAGATAAAACCATGAAGATTGAACATGCAACGATAACCGATGCCCCTTTCCTGGTAGAACTAGAAGCTGCGTGCTTCCCCAAGACAGAAGCAGCGACGCCTTCGCAGATAAAGGATCGCTTACAGGCTTATCCTGAATGCTTCTGGCTGACAAAAGACAACGGAAAAATCGTCGCCGCGCTCAATGGAATGGCAACAAACGAACCAGATCTTGCAGACGAGATGTTTGCAGATGCCACGATGCATCATTTTGACGGTGCCTGGCAAATGATCTTCAGTGTCGCCACGTGCCCCGAAAGACGCGGCGAGGGGCTTGCGGAAATGCTCATTAAGCGCATGATAGCCGATTCAAAAACGCGTGGCCGAAAAGGGTCGGTTCTCACTTGCAAAGACCATCTGATAGATTTCTATTCTCGTTTCGGTTTCGTAGACGAAGGCATCTGCACCTCCGAACACGGCGGTGTCGCATGGCATCAAATGCGCCTGAGCTTTTAACTTATTGGTGCGGAGCAAAGAACGTTTTGTGCCCACAATGTCATGGAAAGAGATTAATTTCAGCATCTGAAGTTCGAGAGGACTATGATGGTGACATCATCTCGCCTCGCATCTCATATGTCATACCAGGCGAACCTAAAATCCGTATAGGATGAGGTAAGGAGTCGATCATGGTCAAGACAGTCAAAGCACACGTCGAGAGCACGGGAAACAAGCTGCAGATAGAAGCCGGTGCGCGTAATTTCACCATCACTATCGACGAGCCAAAACCACGAAGCGGCGACACGGGCATGAACCCTGTCGAGGCCCTGCTGTGCGCATTGGGCGCATGCAACAGCATCGCTACGACGGTCTTCGCCGAAAAAGACGCAGCCGGCCTTGAGAAAATCTCCATCGACCTTGAGGGCGACCTTGACTCCGACGGTTGGCAAGGCATCAATCCAGATGTCCGCCCGGGATACCAAGAAGTGCGTATGGCCATCAGCGCGAAGGCGAAGGATCCCGAGAAAGCACGAGCGGCAATCGAGCTCGCGGAGATGCGCTGTCCCGTGAGTGACTGCGTGCGCAACCCGGTCCCACTCAAGGTCACTAGCATCTCAGTCGAATAGCGCAGGATTTCGACGACAAGCGAGGCTGGTCGAAAGTCCATTGCGGATGCATGTGCACCACTGTAGAATGATTTCATAGTGATTGTTATTCACGTTAGTGAGGACGTGATGAATCCTAAGATCCCGCATGCAGCAGAGAATCTCATGTCCGCAGGTCGCTCGATGCTTCTGGACTGCGGCTATGAAAAACTGAGTGTCAACGACCTGGCTGCATCCTGCGGCATGGCCACCGGTACCTTCTACCACTATTTCAAAAGCAAGAAAGATTTGGCGTTTCGCGTCATTGACAAGGACTGGGACGCCGTTTTGGAAGTCATAGACGATTCTGCCGACTCCGATGCAGCCCTCATCGACAAACTCGAGTCTATGGAAGACGCGCTCAGAAAATTCAGGGATGACCTCTGCCTCATCTCAAGGGGTCTTCCGCAGGACGCCGATGAGTTCTGTGAGCGCAGAACAAGGCGCTTTTCCCAAATAAAAGAGAGGGTAAACCGCCTGGTGAAAGAAGAGGCCGCCAAGGGAAATAGGCGCACTGGCGGGCTTGGCATCGAAGCGCTTCAAACCGTCATCGTCAATCATATGATAGCGGAGTCCTTCTTCGAGACTAAGGGACTAAGTCGCCTGCTTGAAGAACTGCACATAACAAACAACGACGAAGATCTAGCAAAGCAATATCATGAAGACAGCGCCTTGCGGGACAAAGCTAACGACAACGCTGCTATGTCCAAGATGTACGAGAACGCCACCCTTGAGGCCAAGCTGATTATCATGACCTATGACCCGCTTTCCCACGAAGTAACCATGATGCCCGGCGGTTACACCGATCGAGTACGTAAGATTTTTGATTTGCCCGAGGTTATCGAGGACGCCCCGAATATGCTATCCGCATATGTCGATAAGAAATATAAGGATGCCTTTCTTGCTACATTTCGCGCCATAGACGAAGGGAAGCAGGATTCCCGCTGTGATTTCCGATTTCAAATGCCGGGACAGGAATCCAGCCAATACGAACGAATAATCCTCAAGCGCATAGAAAGCGACGGCAGGCTTCTGACAGTACAAGGTCTTGGCCAAAATATCACCGAGCAAAAGGAGATCGAAGAGCGATTTAATCGGGCCTACGAGCTACTCGACGACCCACAATCATATGGATCGTTCCACCTGAATCTCTCAAAGAACCTCTGCGAAGACGGACGTGCCGGGAAAAGCAAGATGGACGTAACGCTGGAATTGAAGAGGTCCGGAACGTTTGATCAATTTTTCGAGAACTTCTCCAAAATCATCATCGACGAGGATATCAGAGAGAAGTGCCTTCGTACCTTCAATAGGGAACGCCTTCTCGAGCAATTTGAGGCGGGAACAGACGTCATCTCAATCGAATACCCGATAATGAATGAAAAGGGCGCCCGCCACTGGCTTGAAGGATTCCTCAGGATGGTCAGGAACCCTGCAACAGGGGATGTTGAAGCACTCGCCTATTCCTATACCATCGATTCGAGAAAACGCGGCGAAGCCATCCTCAGGAAGCTATCAGACCACAGATTCGACTATATCGGGCTCATCCGCCCCGCGATGCGAACTATCGAATTGATCAGTTGCAAAGATGGTTTTGGATTCGGCATGCCGGGCGAGACATATGACTATGACGTAATCATTCAGGCAATGAGCCCTCTTCTCATAGATGAGAACGAAAACGAAGCGTTCAAAAAAATAGTGTCACTCGACACGATTCTTTCTGCTCTGGAAAAAGACGGTTTGTGGACAGCGACCTTTTCTTATACAGGAACAGGCGAAACCAAATGCATCGATCTTCAATGTTGCTGGCTCAGCAAGCCGGGAGGCGATATTCTGCTGACGCAAATGGATGTGACTCAAGCATACATGCGCGAACGAGAGCAGCTTGAGGAAATTAAGGCCGCGAGACTCGAAGCCGAGCGTGCCAACGAAGCTAAATCGGCATTTCTCTCAACAATGAGCCATGATATACGTACGCCCTTGAACGGCATCGTTGGCTTCACGAACTTTGCCTTAACAGCACGTGACCCAGAGACAGCAAGACATCACATGAAAAAAGTGGGGGCATCGGCAGATATTTTGCTCGGCCTCATCAACGACGTCCTCGATCTTTCCCGTATCGAAAGCGGTAAGATGAGCCTCGAGCCCGAGCCAACCCCGACAAAAGATATCGACATAGCGGTCATCGAAGCCCTGCGCCCCATTGCCGAAGCAAAAAATATCAAGCTCATCGCAGGGCCTTTCGCCGACGCTATGGTCTATGTCGACAAGACCAAGCATCAGAAAATCTGGCTCAATCTTGTATCGAACGCAATCAAATACACGCCCGAAGGCGGCACGGTTGAGGCACGTGTCGAAACGATCGATCCGCCGATAGACGGACATAATCGCAGAATGATCGTTATGGATACCGGAATCGGCATGACAGATGAGTTCCAGGAAGTCATGTTCGAACCCTTTTCCCAGGAGATCCGTTCTGAAAAGACGGGCATCCAGGGAACGGGCTTAGGGCTTGCGATAGTAAAGAATATCGTCGACTTGCTCGGAGGGACGATGAGAGTTCGCAGCGTCCGTGGCAAGGGCACACGCTATGAAATCGACATCAACGTCCAGACACTCGAAGAAGGCGAAGCGGCGCAAAAAGAGAATTCAGAAAAAGCAGAAATTCTCTCCGGCAAGCGCGTCCTTCTCTGCGAGGACAACGAGATGAACGCTGAAATCGCCAGCATGCTTCTTAAACAACGGGGAATCGAAGCGGACTGGGCTATCGATGGCAAACAGGGTCTTGAGAGATTCAAGGCATCATCGCTCGGCTACTACGACGCTATCCTTATGGATGTGCGTATGCCGATCATGGATGGACGCGAGGCGACGCGTGCTATACGCGACCTTAACCGCGAGGATGCACAAACGGTTCCTATTATCGCGCTGACAGCAGATGCTTTCGAAGAAGACATACGGGACAATCGCGAGGCGGGCATGGATGCGCATGTGAACAAGCCAATCAATCCCGACCGGCTCTTTAAAACTATCAGTAATCTTTTCACACTGACGGAAAAATAGCTGTTCTTTAACGTCATTTTGCTTTATTGGTAAACCAGATTGATATGTTACGCACAAACGAAAACAGGCCAACAGCATTTTAGCCGTTAGCCTGCAGTTTTTTATGGTGCCCCCGATACGATTCGAACGTACGACACCCGCTTTAGGAGAGCGGTGCTCTATCCCCTGAGCTACGGAGGCAGCGCGCACCATTCTAGCAGAACTCGGCACCCCCATGTCTTCGTTTCCGCATGAGGGGCAAGCTCTTAGCGTGCTTCGATTCCGACTACGGTTAAAACGCTTCCCTCAACCGTGAATCTTACATTCCAGCTTGCATATTCAAGTTCATAGACACGCAAAGGGTCATCATGATAGGCGGGACGTGGATCACGTGCGAGCACAGCGAGTAAAGCTGCGGCATCGTCGCCCATCTTCTTTCGAAATTCCTGCGGGCAATCGATTTCAAGCGATTCGCCTGCATCTTTCGCGGCAAACCCCCCACGTGCATCAGGATGCGCATCTGCATAGGGCAGATAAGGCTTGATGTCGTAGATAGGCGTCATGTCCATAAGATCGACCCCAGAAACTTTAAGCACAGTCCCCTTAGATTCGGTTTTCTCGACACCTTCCAACCCTACAACCGAAAGCCCCAGGCCATTTGGCCGATATGGCGACCTGCTCGCAAAAACACCGCATTTAACGTTTCCGCCTAAACGCGGCGGACGGACAAGCGGGTGGAACTCATCGCGCCCATTTTCGGAAAATCCCCAGATCAGCCATAGATGACTAAACCCCTCGATGCCACGCAGGGCATCAGGATCGCGATATTTCGGTTCGAAGACGATTTCGCCCAAAGCCTCTTCGACCAAACCGCTTTGACGCGGAATGCCAAACTTGCCAGGAAACGGCGTACGAATATGCGCTATAGGCTCGATTTCCAAAATGTCATCTTGCATCGTCATGCTCACATCGACTCGATAAGGGCAAAGAGCTCATCAAGAATCGCAGCAGCGGGAACTTTACGTAGCTTTTCTCCGTGCGCAAAAAGTACCCCTTCACCACGCCCACATGCAACCCCCACATCGGCATCTTTCGCTTCGCCTGGTCCATTGACCACGCAGCCCATAACCGCAACCTTCAACGGTTTGTTGAGCTCATTGAGCCTTTTCTGCACCTCTTGCGCGATTGGGATAAGATCGACCTGGCAGCGACTGCACGTGGGACATGAGATGAGTTCGGGTTTGACGCGACGCACGTCGACAGCGGAAAGAATGCCAAATGCAACCGGCACTTCCTCGACAGGGTCTGCGGTAAGCGATACGCGCATGGTGTCTCCGATACCTTCGGCAAGAAGCATACCCAAACCAGCGGCGGATTTAATGGTCCCTTGTTGTATACCACCAGCTTCGGTGACGCCGATATGCAAGGGTATGCTGGGCATATCGCGCGAGAGCTGTCGATATGCAGCGACGGTCGTCAACACATCATGCGCCTTAGCGGAAACGACGACATCCTTGAAACCGCGGTCGTTGAAATACTCGACAAATCCCTTAGCGCTCATCGCGAGCTTTTCTGCCTGTGAAAGATCACTGCGAACAGCAAGTGCGTCTTCAAGCGAACCGGCGTTCACGCCGATACGAATGGGGATGCCAGCTTCACCTGCAGCATCGATGACCGCATCCACGCGATTCATATCCCCGATGTTACCAGGGTTGATACGCAAGCCGGCCGCACCCGCATGACACGCGCCTATGGCAATCTTGTAATCGAAATGAACATCTGCGATAACAGGCAGAGCGCTTGCCTGGGCAATCTGGCCAAATAAATCAACGGAGTCGAGATTAGGAATAGCAACACGCACGATCTCGCAGCCTGCTTGGGCAAGCCGGTCAATCTGCATCAGATTGCCAGCAACGTCCAGGTGCGGGCCCGCTGCATCATCAAGCATAGGGACATTCGTCATCGACTGAACGGAAACGGGCGCCCCGCCGCCAATGGCAACGGCACCGACAGTAACGCCGCGTGTTTTTTCACGAGCCAGCTGAATCGACATGCCTATCCTCCCAAGATGAAATTCACGATGTCTTGCCGCAAGAGTACGAAGAACAGCAGCATGAGCAGCACGATTACCACAATGGTAATAGCATTGACAACCTTAACCGGAATCTCCCGACGAGCCACGCGCTGAATAAGCTCCACGACGATTCTGCCGCCATCGAGCGGCGGCAAGGGTACAAGATTCACGATACCGAGCGAAAGCGAAACGACGGCAAGGATATAGAGCAGCGGCACAAGGCCGGCCGAAGCGGCTCGTTCGGTTATAACGGCAATACCGACGATCGATGTCGACTGACTGATGGTATCAGCCGCAGTGGTTGGATTGAACAGGTTCGCATATGCCCGAATAGTCAAGGCGCAATACTCCCACGACGTCGCCATCGCTTCGCCAACAGAAAGTCTATATTGGGTCTGGCCGGAGTAAATCCCAAAATATGCCGCTCCATTTTCGTTCTTGCTAGCCGTCAGAACCGTTTGGCTAGATACTCCGTCACGCACATAGCCAACTGAAATCGTATCGCCTGGGGCATGTTCTGAAATCGCTTGGGAAAGCGATTTCCAATCAGGGGTTTCGGCATCATCGATCTGAGTAATCGTATCGCCCGCCTGCAAACCAGCAGCCTGCGCCGGTCCCCCATCGCTCACAGAAGAAATCGTAGTCGACGACACGGTAAGACCGATTCCACAGAAAATGACAAGAAACAAAATAAGGGCAAGCAGCAGATTCATCACCGGGCCAGCAAAAAGCACCACCAGCCGCTTAGCACAGGAAAGGCCACGATAGGTATGCGAGCGTTCTTCGTCGAGCAAGGTCTGAGGATCGGATACCTCTCGTGGCTGCCCAAGCTCGAATCCATTCCCAGCAACTGCAGCATACGTCCCTTTTTGATCATTGCGTCCAGCGGCTTTAATCGACCCCCAGCCATCAAGCACCGTAAGCGCATATTCGGCATCTTCTTCGCTGATGCCACAAGCAAGAGCTGCATGCTCGACATCTGTTTTCCCCTGCCGGCAAACGTAGGCGAGCACCGATGCGAGATTGGGGTCTTCGGGACCGCCTTCCATGCCGGTTATGCGGTTATATCCCCCCAGCGGAATGCAAGTGATGCCATAACGGCAGCCATTTCGTTCGAAACCGATGTTGGGACCCGGCAAGCCAATCATGAATTCGGTGACACGCACGCCAAACGCGCGTGCAGCGATAAAATGGCCCGCTTCGTGCACGAGCACCAAAACGACGATGGTGACGATCAGCCAAAAGATGGTCGCAAGCGCGCTCATTGCAGAACGCCTTTTGCAACGAGCGTGCGTGCAAACCTTCGCACGCGCATATCGATTTCCTCGAGCTGATCGATGGATTCGACATCTTCGCGATCGAAGTACTCCATGCAGCGCCCGACTATCGCATCGATATCTACGATGCTGCATCTATCCTGCAAAAACGCAGCGACAGCGACTTCATTGGCAGCGTTCATGATGCAGGGCATCGTCCCGCCAGCACGGCCCGCCTCAAGCGCGAGCGTCAGGCAACGAAACGTCTCGCAATCGGGATCGGAAAACTCGAGTGCATGCACTTTGGTGAAATCGATCTGCTCTGCAGGGCTTTCCCAACGATGCGGATAGCTCAGCGCGAATTGAATAGGGATACGCATATCGGCAACGCCAAGATGCGCCTTGACCGATCCATCTATGTATTCGACCATCGAATGCACGCAGCTTTGCGGATGCACGACAACGCGGATATCGTCAACGTCCGCATCGAACAGATGGTGCGCTTCGATGACCTCAAGCCCCTTGTTCATAAGCGTCGCCGAATCAATGGTTATCTTGGGGCCCATATTCCATGTGGGATGAGCGAGCGCCTGCTTTGCCGTAACCTTCGAAATCTCTTCGCGGTTCATTCCACGAAATGGACCACCCGAACACGTAAGCCAGATACGGCGCGCTTCCTGCGGCTCTTCCCCCAGATAGCACTGGTAAATAGCGGAATGCTCGGAGTCAACCGGCAACATGGTATCGTGCGTTGCCAGTGGCATGATCAAGTCGCCGCCCACAACGAGCGATTCCTTATTCGCCAACGCCAAGACACGGCCAGCTTTGAGTGTGTCGTATGAAGCACGCATACCGGCTTCTCCCGAAAGCGCATTAAGGACGATATCGACATCTTCAAGCTGAGAGAGCTCTGCAACGGCTCGAGCGCCAAAGCCAACGTGGACGTCTGAATCTAGCTTCGAAAGAGCCGGTGCATTCCGCACGCTCTCGTCGCCAAAGGCAAGATGCTTCACGCCAAATTCGCAAGCGTATGAAACGGCCTCTTCAACACGCCTGCCAGCGGCAAGGGCGACTATTTCGATCGTATCGGCATGAAGACGAGCAACATCGAGCGTCTGCGTTCCAATAGAGCCCGTAGCTCCCAATAGCACCAATCGAGTTTTCATCATTCGATAACTCCAATCAAGCATGCACGAAAACAAGCCGTTCGTACGTGCCCGTTCTATTCATCTTACAGCGTGAAGCCGATAAACATAAAGACGTACGGCGCACCCGCAACCATAGCGTAAGCGGCAACCGATCCAAAGATAAACGAATCGCTACGATCGAGCAGGCCGCCATGGCCAGGCATAAGATCTCCCGAGTCCTTTGCGTTGAAACCGCGCTTGATATGTGATTCGGTCAGATCTCCGATAATACCCGCAAAGCCCACGAGCAAACCGGCGATAACAGCCCATACCCAACCAAAACCGCAGTCAGGAATAAACAGCACGATGGTCAGCCAGAGCACGACACTCGCGGCCATCCCGCATGCAACGCCTTCCCAGGTCTTCTTAGGCGAGATATGCGGGGCGAACTTATGCTTGCCAAAAGCCGATCCACCCAGATAGGCAAATCCGTCGTTAGCCCAGATACTGCACAGGATCAAAATACACAAAACGCCGCCCTCTGGCCCATCGACCACGCCGCGCAGCAATACGAACGACGAGAGCATGAGACCGGTATAGAGGTAAGCGAACAAGGTAAGCGCAACATCGACAATAGTATCTTCCATGTGCGCAAAATAACGCATGAGCATGATAACGCCCGCGACAAGCGCCACGACCAGGCCACCGGCGACGGCATGATTGGTCGTAGCGACCAAACCCATGGCAAGCGGGATAAGCGCCGCTGTCGCCGTGCCGATTGCGACATAGGGACGATATCCGTTTTCGTGCGCCATGCGCAGGAATTCATAGCAGCAAAGCGCCGCCGTGAAAGCTATGACGATAACGGTTGAATACCAAGAGGCAAATGTCGCTGCGGCGGTGATAAGAACATAGACCGTGCCAACGACGACTCGTTTACTCAGGTCGTGAACGTTAATCGCCATCGCATGCCCCCGGCATCTACTCGCTCACTTTACCAAAGCGCCTGTCGCGGGCTTGGAAAGCAAGAAACGCGCGCAAGATCTCATAGCGATCGAAATCGGGCCACAAAACATCAGTCACATAGAATTCAGAATATGCAAGCTGCCAGAGCAAGAAGTTCGAAAGGCGCAGCTCGCCACTTGTGCGGATGAGCAAATCGGGGTCGGGCATATCCGCCGTATACAGATGACTTGAAATCAAATCTTCAGTGATGTCTTCAGGCTTGAGCGTGCCAGATTTCACCTCGCGCGCCAGCCGCGTCGCGGCATCCGCAATCTCAAGACGGGACCCGTAATTGACCGCAATTGCAAGGGTCATGCCGGTGTTTTTCGCCGTGCGCTTGGCCGCCTGCTTAAAGATAGTGCGCGTGGTCAGCGGCAGGTCATCCGTGCGCCCCAGCAACTCGATGCGCACCCGTTCGTCGTCAAGCCCGTCGACTTCCCTATCCATTGTCTTAGCGAACAGGTCCATAAGGCCCATGACCTCGGTCTTGGGACGTTTCCAGTTCTCGGTCGAAAACGAATAGATAGTCAGATAGCGCACGCCGATGTCATTGCAGGTCGTAATTGCCTCACGCACCGCACGAATGCCAGCCCTATGGCCTTCCCCACGATCAAGACCGCGCTGCTTTGCCCAACGCCCATTGCCATCCATGATGATGGCAACGTGCTTGGGGATATGTTCGAGTTCAAGCAGGTCCCTATCCAGCCCAGAAGGCGGGTCGGGAAAAATCTCAGCAAGTGTCGAGGGTCTGTCGCTCAAAACTCACCTAGATTTCCATTACTTCGGCTTCTTTGGCAGCAAGTGCCGTGTCGATTTTATCGACGAGCCCATCGGTCAGCTTCTGGAGCTGCTCTTCTTCGCGTCTCTGCTCGTCTTCGCCGATCTCGCCGTCCTTCTTCAAACGGTCGATTTTGGTTTTGGCATCGCGACGCGCATTGCGCACGGTAATGCGATGTTGCTCAGCGACGTTACGGCATTCCTTGACGATTTCCTTTCGGCGTTCCTCGGTAGGCGCCGGAAACGGCAGCCTGATAACGCCGGATCCATCGTTATTGGGAGTAACACCCAGATTAGCGGCAAGAATCGCCTTTTCTATAGCAGTCGCGATCGATTTATCCCACGGCTCGATAGTCATGAGGTTTCCCTCAGGAACCTTAACGGCGCCAACCTGTGTGATAGGTGTCGGCACACCGTAATAATCGACCTTGACGTCTTCAAGAATTCCAACTGATGGACGCCCCGTGCGCAGCGACGAGAAATCATGGTCGAGCGCTTTGAGAGATTTTTCCATTGACGCTTTAGCCTGATCAAGCTCTTCCGACATCGTTAAATGCCCCCTTAGCTAACGGTAGTTCCGACGTGTTCGCCCTTGAGCACGCGGTCGATATTACCTTGCTTATGCAGATTGAACACGATAATGGGAATGCCATTGTCTTTGCACAACGACGTAGCAGTCGAGTCCATAACGTTGAGTTCGCGAGAGAGAACCTCCATATAAGAGATTTCATCGAACTTCGTAGCCTGCGGATTCTTATGCGGATCACTATCGTATACACCATCGACTTGCGTCGCCTTTAAAATGGCCTCAGCGTCGATCTCGCACGCGCGCAATGCCGCTGTCGTGTCGGTAGTGAAATACGGATTGCCCGTACCGCCTGCAAAGATAACTACGCGCCCCTTTTCGAGATGACGCACTGCTCGACGACGAATATAGGGTTCCACGACTTCCTGCATGCTGATCGCTGATTGCACGCGCGTGAAGACACCGGCGCGTTCCAACCCCTCTTGGAGGGCGAGCGCATTCATGATGGTCGCGAGCATACCGATATAGTCTGCCTGCGCACGGTCCATACCCTCTGCAGAGCCTGCGAGCCCGCGAAAGATATTGCCACCGCCCACGGTAATGGCAAGCTCGATACCGCCATCGACGATATGCTTGATCTGCTCGGCGATTTCACTGATGACCTTGGGATCAATACCATATCCCTGTTCGCCTTGCAGCGCCTCGCCAGACAGCTTGAGCAGCACGCGCTTGTAGATATAGTCGCTCATATACGCATCTCTCCTTCTGCGAGGAAGTTTTCTCTAGAGTCGCTCGACAAAGCGGCCATCGCGCGTGTCGATCTTCACCTTGTCTCCGATTTCAATGAACAGCGGGACCTTGACCTCAGCACCCGTGTCGCAAACTGCAGGCTTGCTTCCACTTTGGACGGTATTGCCCTTGAAACCGGGCTCGGTTTCGGTGATCTCGAGTTCGACGAACATGGGAGGATCAACAGAGATAAGCTCGCCATCTGCATACTGAGCGAGGCAGATATCTCCTTCTTTGAGCCATTTCTCGCTCTCGCCGATAATCTCTGCAGAAACCTCTGGCTGCTCGAAGGTAACCGGATCCATGAAGTAGAAAAGCGAGCCATCGGTCCAGGAATATTCCATTTCCTTGGTCTCGAGGCGCACGTCATCGAATTTATCATTGGGGCGGAATGTGTACTCTACAACACGGCCAGTGGCGATATCTTTAAGCTTGGTGCGAATAAATGCACCGCCCTTACCTGGCTTAACATGCTGAAATTCGACAATGGTGCAAAGCTTGTTGTTATATTTGACGCACATTCCGTTTTTAAAATTTGAAGGTTGAACTGACACTTTTCCTATCGCCTTTCTCTCGACATATTTTGACTATTCTACTCTATGAAAACCTCGATTTATCTGGAGTATATAAGATGTTCATAAGGAGTGCCGCTCCAAGCGCGGACAAGAGCGCCTATTCAATTACCTGCAACTCATGGGTTAACTCGCAAAAACTCTCGAAGCCGGTTTCCGTTACTACGCCGCAGTCTTCAATGCGCACGCCATTTGACCCCGATAGGTAAATGCCAGGTTCGTCCGTCACGACATTGCCCGCGACCAGCGGTTCCTTGTTCGAAAGCCCGAGCACGGGCAGCTCGTGAATGTCAATGCCAACGCCATGGCCAAGGGAATGTCCCATACGGTTCTCGTAGCCTTTCCCGGCAAGGACATCTTCGGCGAGCTTCTGAAGCTGTGCCCCGGTAGCGCCTATCTTAATCGCATGCGCGACCTCTGCATTTGCAAGCCGCACCGTATCATAGATGTACTGTTGCTCGACCGTGGGTCCACCAACACTCACCGTGCGCGTCGTATCCGACCGATACCCGCAAGACCGAGCTCCGAAATCAAAAACAACAAGGTCGCCCGGCTCGAGTGCGCGTGCGCTGGGAACAGCATGGGGATTTGCGCTGTTGGGGCCACTTGCGATGATATTGGCAAACGCGAGTTCGTCTGCTCCGCCTTTGCGCATGTTGAATTCAAGTTCAAGCGATACTTCGCGCTCGGTCATCCCCACCTGCAGATGAGCAAGTGTATCCGTAAACGCCTGCGAGGCAATTTGCTGGGCGCTTTTCATAAGCGCGATCTCATCTTCATCTTTGACGGCACGCAACTTGAGGATATCGCCTGAGCGCTCTTTGAAGCGAGCGTTGGGAAGCTCATCAGAATAGGAACGATATGTCCCAAGGGGCATCGATGTATCGATAGCGATACGACCGGTTTTAAGCTTAAGGTCCTCGAGCGTCTGCGCAACGAACTTCGGCTCACGCAGACGGCTTGCGTCAATCTGCCAAATACCCTCGGTTTGCGCATGTTCGCGCATTGCCGTCACATAGCGCGAATCAGTATGCAAGATGCAGCTGTCATGCAAGATAATCGCAACGTGCGCCTGTTCAGTATCAAAGACACCGTCAAAACCGGTCAACCACATCAGATCGCTGGTATTGCGCACGATTATCGCATCGAGGTTCTGCTCTCGCAGTAACTTACGAACCTTTTCAATTCTCTTGAACGCTTGCATTCCTTATCCGAACCTTTCGCAGCAGACGGCCATGCGCACACTTCACGCAAGGCAACTATGTCTCGAATTTTTAAACATTATATAGAACCCTCTATATGGACGGAGGCACAGGCGCCAACGCCTGAATTTTATCCACACATACATCACTTTTGGGTATTTGCAGAACATAAATCATACAAACAGTCAGCCAAATCATGATTTTCACGACTGTTTGTATGATTTTAGAGGGGTAGTTTTGGGGTAGCCCAAGTATCGGCCAACTCCTAAGTCTCTGACCTGCATGTTTACTTTTCAAATCTTTATCATACTCAGAGATAACT
>CAYSZR010000034.1:8298-21117 GCA_964435565.1 uncultured Coriobacteriaceae bacterium | reverse complement strand
CCGTGCTTCTATAACGGCAGGGGTTATCTTAACTGGCTTGAGGGCGAAGGCGGGCTTGCTCCCAAGGAAGGCCGGATTATGTATCTTGGCGATAATTCCTGTGTGGGCACATATGATGCACAGTATCGAATCGACGTTGACCAAAGTCTGGGAACCTATTCCATAATGGGTGTTCCGCCTGTAGACGATGCAGATGCAGAGACTGTTGAATCGCCTGAACCGGTTCAGCATGACGAAGAACTTTTTGCCGTATTCAAAGACGCCGCAGGTCATACAATCTATGCTGGGACGCGCGCTCTTGCCGGCAGCGAGATGTGCATGCTGCGCGACGTCCATTGGACTTCGATCGAAGCGCCACGGGAAAAGCGCTCATGTCGCGTGCGCATTGCGTATGACCGCAAACCGCTTCCTGCACAGATCGTATGCAAGGATGATGGCGTCGTCGTTGCATTCAACGAACGCGTTTTGGGATTGCGTGCGGGCCAGCCGGTTGTCTTTTATTCAGATGACCTTGTCCTCGGTGGCGGTCTGGTCGTAGGATAGACAAGATCAGCAAATCCGATCGAGATGAGTCCGGCCATGGTTGATTTCGAGCATATGTCGCCAGCGGGTCGCGCCGCTTGGCAGCGCGCCGCCAAGCGTCAGGCTAAAGTGAATCTGCCTGCGGAGGATGTGCGTGTCCGCGCTGAAAACGAAGATGATGACGGTTATGACCCGTATTCCGATTACATGGATGCACTCGCACGTGATTCGCGGGAAAAACCCGAAGCGGATCCTTGGAGATAGGAGAGCGGATCGTATGTACACGGTCATGGTCACGGGGGGCATCGGTTCAGGAAAATCCACGCTGGTGCAGCTGTTGTGCGAGCATGGTGCGATTACCATCGATCTTGACGAGATCAATAGGTCGCTTATAGCGAGAAATGCCGAGCTTATCGATGCGCTTGCGCAGCGCTTTGGCGACGATATTCTGGATGAGGACGGAGCAGTTATCCCATCTCATCTTGCAGCGGTCGCCTTTGTTGACGAGCAATCGACTCAAGATCTCAATGCGATTTCGTTTCCCTATATTACCGAAGTGGCTACTGATTACGTGCTCGACGTGCATTGCGCACCGCGCACCGATGCGAAGGTGCTCGTTGTCGAGGTGCCGCTTTTGACCGAAGCTTCCGAATTCGCGAAGCTTGCCGACGAGATCATTGCGGTGTGCGCGCCAAGTGAAGCCCGCCTTGCCCGTGCGGTGGCGCGCGGAATGGATGCGGCTGATGTGTTGCGTCGCATGGCCGTGCAGCCAACGGATGCCGAACGCATGGCGATTGCTGATACGGTCTACGATAACGTGAGCACGTACGAGGATTTTGAGGCATGGGTTAGCGATTGGTGGGAAGAAAGGGAGGCCCAGGGATGGACAGTGCACAGAGCGCAATGATCCACGGGCACCGTGAGCAGGGCAATCCCTTTGTATGCGTTGCGCCATACGAGCTTTCGGGCGACCAGCCCCAGGCGGTCGAGAAAATCGTCGAGGGCGTGCAACAGGGTATGCGTTATCAGACGCTTTTGGGTGTGACTGGTTCGGGCAAGACGTTCACGATGGCGAAAGTCATCGAGCGCCTGCAAAAGCCCACGCTCGTGCTCGCTCCTAACAAAACGTTGGCAGCCCAGCTGGCAAGCGAGCTCAGGGAATTCTTTCCCCATAACACCGTCAACTATTTTGTAAGCTATTACGATTATTACCAGCCAGAGGCCTACGTCCCGCAAACCGATACGTATATCGAGAAAGACTCTTCGATAAACGATGATGTCGAGAAGATGCGTCATGCGGCGACGTCAGCGCTGCTTACACGCAAAGACGTCATCATCGTTGCATCCGTGAGCTGCATCTATGGTATTGGATCGCCGGAAACCTATGCGGACATGGCTGTTTTCGTCGATCGAGAGGTCCCGCTTGACCGCGATGATTTTATTCATCGCCTTATCGACATGCAGTACGATCGCAACGATTACGAACTCGTGCGCGGGTCATTTCGCGTACGTGGCGATTCCGTGGACGTGTTTGCGCCGTATATGGACAATCTGCTGCACATCGAGTTCTTTGGCGATGAAGTCGAAAGCATCATCGAGATCGATCACGTGACTGGCGAAGAGGTCATGTCATATGCGTCAACGCCTATATGGCCGGCATCGCATTATGTAACGAGCCGTCCAAGTGTGGAAGCTGCGCTTGTCACGATTTCAGACGAGTTGCGCACGCGCCTCGATGAACTTAAGGGAACGGGCAAGCTGCTCGAAGCGCAGCGCCTGGAACAACGTACTTCGTATGATCTTGAGATGCTCGAGACCATGGGTTTTTGCACGGGTATCGAGAACTATTCGCGGCATCTTGATGGTCGCAAGCCTGGTGAGCCGCCTTATACGTTGATTGATTATTTTGGCGGCCATGATTTCTTGACCTTCATCGATGAAAGCCACGTGACCGTGCCGCAGGTACGCGGCATGCACGAAGGGGACCGGAGCCGTAAGATCACCCTTGTCGAGCATGGATTCCGGCTGCCGAGCGCGCTCGATAACCGTCCCTTGCGTTTCGATGAATTCGAGCAACGTGTGCCGCAGTTCGTCTACATCTCGGCAACGCCGGGCGATTACGAGGAACGGGTGAGCGAGCAGACGGTCGAACAGATAATTCGTCCTACCGGCTTACTCGATCCCGAAATCGTGCTGCGTCCGACCAAGGGGCAAGTCGACGATTTGCTGGCAGAGATTCAGGATGTTGCATCGCGCGGCGAACGCGTGCTTGTGACGACGCTTACAAAGAAGATGGCAGAAGAGTTGACCGATTATCTGCTCGATCAGGGCGTGAAAGCCAACTACCTGCATAGCGACATCGGCACGGTCGAGCGAGTCGAGATCCTGCGCGATCTGCGCAGGGGGACCTTCGACGTGCTGGTCGGCATCAACCTCTTGCGCGAAGGCCTCGACCTGCCTGAAGTCAGTCTCATCGCAATCCTCGATGCCGATAAAGAGGGTTTCTTGCGCAACAAACGCAGCCTCATACAGACGATTGGCCGTGCGGCACGCAACGTGAGCGGGCGCGTCATCATGTATGCCGATAACGTAACCGATTCGATGCGCAGCGCAATCGATGAGACCGCGCGCAGACGCCGTATCCAGATGGCGTACAACGAAGAACACGGCATCGAGCCCAAGACTATACGCAAGGCGATCTCATCGATCATGGACGAACTGACGCAGGGCAAAGATGCCGAGGGAATCACGACGAGCGCTGCCCTTGCCGACGAAATCGCGCTGCTCGGCCGCGACGAGGTACTTCGGATGATCGCCTCGCTTGAAGAGCAGATGGCAGAAGCATCCGAATCACTTGATTTCGAGGCGGCGGCGCGCCTGCGCGACCAAGCGGTGAATCTGCGCGCCAAAGTCGAGAGCACCGATGAAGACGATGCTCTTGCCCGCCTGAAAGCGACTGCACGGCGCGGGTCAACTATGGGCACACGCAAAAACATGGGCAAGCGCAACCGATTCTAGTGGTGTTTCAGTACCACACGATCTCGTCGTAGCTGTAGTCATGCTTGCCGCCACAGGCAGTGCAGAACACTTCGTTTACGTGGTCCACAATCTGCTCGTTAAAGGCGCTCTCGTGGCGCTGCCCGCAGACGGGGCAGCTCGTCCACTCAACATGCGTGACGCCTCCGATTGTCACTTCCTGCGGTGTCGATGCCTGATGATGGACGATCCTGTACAGGGGAATCTCTTGATACGCCGTATGGTGCACCACATAGTATCCCTGGGTATCACCTTGCTGTGTATTGCCATCATCTGATGTCTCGGGACTTTGTTCGTCAGTCTTGGGTCGCGCCTGTTCTGCCGCAGTTTCGGCGTTGACTTCTGTCGAGGCAGAAGCAGCCGCCGATGTCGATGTCGCAGCCGAGGCGGCCGTCGATGCCGACGTCGATGTCGAGCTCGATGCCGATGTGGAAGCGGAGGCGGACTGCCCGTCGGGTGTTATGCGTCCGTTATAGGGACTGATCTGCGTGCTCGAGCTATCTGGCTGTGTTTGTTCGGACTGTGTGGGCGCAGCCGCCTGGTTTGAGTGGGCGACGACGGCCCAAGCCATATCTGCAAACCCGCCTATGAATGCGACGAGTGAGATGGCCAAGATGACACGATATGCGATGGGGGTGGTTTTGGGTGGTGCGGTGCGTCTGTTCCTTCTCGAGACGCGTACGATCAAAATGCCTCCTTACGTGAGGAAAATGACAAAGAGTATGACGATGACGAAGAGGACGAGCGCGAGCAACTCGAAGCGTACGATCCAGGTATAGCGATTCTCCTTGCGGACCATCGTTTCAATCTCTGCATCGCTTAAGGTGGGGTTGGTAAGCTTCAGATAGTCTTCATAGTTCAGGTCGTCAAGGCTGATATCTTGTTTACCTGCGGTTTCTGCTTCTTGGGTGGCTTCGTGCCTGTTCTGGTCTTCGGCCATCGATTCTCCTTCGTCTTGCCTTCGTGATTCCAGTGTAGCGTAGCAGGTGCCGATCCTGTTTCCCATTCATCGGTTTTCTTGAGGAAAGTGCTGCAATCGGCGCTTGTTATGGTACCGTTTCCAGCAACATGTATGCCAACCAGGAGGAGTTCATGGCACTGTCAAAACGCAGTTTCTTCGTAGTCCTTGCACTTGTCTCGATGCTTGTTGCATGCATATGCCTTGCCGGATGTGGCAAGAACAATGCAGCGACGTGGGCGCACGGTGAAGTGACAGAAGAGGAAGTCACTACAACCATTAACAACATGCGAACGTATTACAGCGTTACCGACGACACCGCATGGGCGAAGTTCGTAGAAGAGCGTACTTACGACTCGAATTCGGCCAGCAACCAGCAATCGGCAACTGAAAAGGCGATTACCAATGCCGGCGGGACGACGAGCCAGACTTCGCAAGATCAGACTAAGGGTACGGCGCAAGACATGCGCACCTATGTCATCGAGCAGCTTGTACGCAATGACATCATCCAGTACCAGATCAAGG
The DNA here is from genome assembly GCA_964435565.1 of uncultured Coriobacteriaceae bacterium. GTDB lineage: Bacteria > Actinomycetota > Coriobacteriia > Coriobacteriales > QAMH01 > QAMH01. The sequence goes on along the minus strand of CAYSZR010000034.1, from coordinate 16,076 downwards.
AAATGAACGTCACAGTGGACGACGAGGAAGTCGATGCATATGTCGAGCAGCAGCGTGCATACGTCGAGTCACAGTTCATGCCAGGTGTATTCGAAAGCGTGCTCCAACGACAAGGGTATGCGAACCTCGATGCGTATAAAAAGGAGATTCGCGAACAGCTCAAGATCTATAAACTGGAAGAGGAAGTAGCGTCGACGACGGCTGCCGATGGCACCACGAGCATCGACGAGACCACGTGGAATGCATGGCTCGACGATCAATATGCAAACGCCGACGTTAAAATCAACGACGCTCCAGGTCCGCTGGAATACGATATCGTCCAATCTAGCGATGAGGAGACGTCTTCAAGCAGCAGCACCGCTACAGAATCGACAAGCAGCGCTGCGACGCAAGGCGAAAGTTCCGAATAGTATCCGCGCACTGCACACAAGCCGAACGATAGTTATTGGGTAATAAGGGAGAGTACATGTATTCCAAGAAGACCATCAGGGATGTTGATGTAGCGCATAAACGCGTGCTCGTACGCGTCGATTTTAACTGTCCGCTGTATGAGGGTACCGTCGTGGACGATACGCGCATCCGTGAAGCGTTGCCGACTATTCGCTATCTGATTGAAAATGATGCGCGCATCATCATTGCAAGTCATCTGGGACGTCCAAGCGGCGGCGGCCAATTCGAGAGCCAGTTTTCGATGATGCCCGTTGCGATGCGCCTGATTCAGCTGTTGGGTCGCCCGGTCACTGTCATCGGTGGAGATAAAATCGCGGGTGAAGATGCGCTTTCCGCATCGCTTGCGCTTAAAGACGGGCAGATCATGATGCTCGAGAACCTGCGTTTCGATGATGGCGAGAAGTCTTGCGACCCCGAATTCGTGCGTCGCCTTGCCTCGTTATGCGACCTTTATGTGAACGATGCCTTTGGCGCTGCACATCGCGCGCATGCCTCTATCAGCGGCGTTGCTGCAACGGTTCCTGCGGTGAGCGGTCTGCTGCTTGCCAAGGAAGTCGAGACGCTCAATTCGATGCTTGATAATCCCAAGCGGCCGTTCGTTGCCATTTTGGGTGGGTCCAAGGTATCGGACAAGATCGGCATAATCACCAATCTTATGGATGTAGCCGATACTATCCTTATCGGTGGTGCCATGATGTTCACGTTTTATGCGGCCATGGGCTATTCTGTGGGCAAGTCGAAGATGGAAGCCGACATGGTCGATACTGCACGTCAGATGCTTGAAACAGCGAAGGGGAAGAACGTCAATCTTATGATTCCCGTCGATGTCAAGGTCGCCGACCAGTTTTCCGATCTGGCGCGTACCGAGGCTGTCGCCATGGACGCTATCCCAGCTGACATGATGGGTCTTGATATCGGGCCTAAGACCGGCGGGCTATACCGTGAGGCTATCCGTTCTGCTGGTACGGTGTTCTGGAACGGCCCCATGGGCGTTTTCGAATTCGCTTCGTTCGAGCTGGGTACTCGTTGCGTTGCAGAGGCGATCGCCACGACCGATTGCACGAGTATCATCGGCGGCGGCGATTCGGTGGCTGCCATCAAGAAATTTGATTTGGCTGACGAGGTGACGTTTATCTCGACAGGAGGCGGTGCTTCGATGCGTCTGCTCGAGGGTAAGCCTCTTCCGGGTGTTGAGGCGCTGCAGGATAAATAATCGCGTATACCGAAAGGGAAGTGGCATATGTTTGGAGCAAAGACCGTATCGGATAAGCGCGTGCCCATCATTGCGGGCAATTGGAAGATGAATAAGACGACGGTCGAAGCCGTGACGCTTTCTCAGAAGATATCATTTGAGTCTGATAAGGCTTGGGAAGCTGTCGAGGTTATCTTGTGCCCGCCGTTCACCGACCTTAAATCAGTGTTCAATGTACTTGTCTTCGATCATTCAAGCATCAAATTGGGCGCCCAGGATGTGTTCTGGGAAGCCGAAGGTGCTTACACCGGCGCAATCTCTGTCTCCATGCTTAAAGAGCTCACATGCGAATACTGCATCGTCGGGCATTCCGAACGCCGTGCATATTTTGGCGAGACCGATGAAACGGTGAACAGGAAGATCAACGCTTTGCTGGCAGATGGGATTCATCCCATCATGTGCTGTGGCGAAAGCCTCGAAGTGCGGGATGCCGGACAGCAGCTCGACTTCATCGGCGAACAGGTTCGAAACGGTTGGAATGACATCGATTCAGATGCTGTCGCCCAATCGGTCATCGCTTACGAACCCATTTGGGCGATCGGCACGGGTCGCGCGGCAACACCGGAACAAGCACAGGAGGCATGCGGCCACATTCGCTGTGTCGTGGAAGAGATCGCGGGTGCGGATGCGGCGCGTAAAATCCGCATTCTGTACGGGGGCTCGATGAAGCCGGCAAATGCCGAGATGTTTTTAGCGCAACCCGATATCGACGGCGGGCTTATAGGGGGCGCGGCGCTCGATCCCAAGGATTTTTCCGCGCTCGTGGAGATGGCGCTCGAATCTAAGTAGACCCCCAATCGAAAACGGTTTGCCAACAAGGCCGTCATATGGTCGATCATCAAGGTAGTCTTTGTGGTCGATCATAAAAGCGGCCTTTTGGCTGAAAAGGAGCATATAGAGGATGAAACCGGTATTGTTGGTGATAATGGACGGCTTTGGCATGGCGCAGCCCGGACCGGGCAATGCGATCTCGCTTGCGAACACGCCCTATTTCGACAAACTGTGGGCACAGTGTCCGCATACGACGCTCGCGGCTTCGGGGCGCGACGTCGGCCTGCCCGATGGCCAGATGGGTAATTCCGAGGTTGGCCATCTGAATATAGGGGCTGGCCGTGTCGTCAATCAAGAACTTGCCCGTATCAATGAAGCTTGCAGTGATGGCAGCATCGAGAAGAACACGGTGCTTATCAAGGCGATGGACGCGGCAATCGCGGCGGACCGCCCTATCCACCTCATGGGCTTGCTTTCAGATGGCGGTGTGCACAGCAGTATCGAACACCTTGAGGCATTGATCGAAATGGCCGCAAAACGCGGAAGTCGTGATATTCGTATCCATGCGTTTCTTGACGGGCGTGATGTCGACCCCAGAAGCGGCGCTGGCTATGTGCAACGCATCGTTGATTACTGCGATCACATCTTCAACGACTATCACTGCGCGAGTGCGGCTATCGCCACGATTTCAGGTCGCTATTATGCGATGGATCGTGATAAACGCTGGGATCGCGTTCAGCAGGCATGGAATGCCATGGCTATCGGTTCGGGCAAGGGCTTTGGCAAAAACCGCCCCGTCGAGGCGGTCAAGGCTTCGTATGCCGTTGATATCACCGATGAATTCATGATTCCTACGGTGCTCGATCATCGCGGCGTGAACGATGGCGATACGATGATTTTCTTCAACTTCCGTCCCGACCGTGCGCGTGAGTTGACCCGAGCCTTTGTTGATAGAGATTTCGATGGGTTTGAGCGTCCGCATGCCCCGCAGGTCAATTTCGTGTGCTTGACCGAATATGATCCGACGATCGATGCCCCCGTCGCCTTTCCCAAGGTCTTTCCTGAAAACACGCTGGCAGATCTTTTGGCGGCACAGGGACTCAAGCAGTACCACATTGCCGAAACCGAGAAATACGCGCACGTCACCTTCTTTTTCAATGGGGGAATCGAGCAGCCCAAAACGGGAGAGGCCCGCAAGCTCATTGCATCTCCTAAGGTTGCGACATATGACCTGCAGCCGGAAATGTCTGAGCCGTTGGTGACTGAGGCGCTCGAAGCTGCGATAGGCGCAGACGAAGCCGATGTCTATATCGTCAACTATGCCAATTGCGATATGGTCGGCCATACGGGCGATATCCAAGCGGCGACTGAGGCGGTTCAAGCGGTTGATCATGGTCTTGCGCATGTTGTCGATGCGATTCGCGCCAAGGGCGGCGTTGCGCTTGTCACGGCAGATCACGGCAATGCGGATAAGATGCTTGCAGACGACGGGGAAAGCCCGTTTACCGCGCATACCACAGCGCGTGTTCCGTTTATTTTGGTGTGCTCAGATGGCGCGCTTGGCCTTGAAGATTCTGGAAAAGGGCGCCTGGCTGACATAGCCCCGACGCTCGTTGACATCATGGGAATTGAAAAACCTGAGGAATGGACTGGAAATTCTCTGTTGACCCGAGGGTAAGAACTGCTAGAATATCTGTCTTGTGACGCGCTTTGTGCGTTACGGGTTTGATGAGGAGAATGCTTTAATGAACGTGATACTCGATGTAATGCACTCGGCGCCGTTTATGTACGTCTTCCTTGTGCTATGGGCGATTTCAGCCGTTGGGCTCATCGTGTTCGTGCTTATGCATTCTGGCAAGGGCACGGGTGTTTCCGAGGTCATTGCCGGTAGCATTTATGGCACTGATACGGGCTCGAGCATCGTGGAACGCAATCTCGACCGTATTACGATCGTCTTTGCCATCGTGTTCATCGTGAGTCTTCTCTTCCTGATGATTTCGTTTCCTACGGGTACGGTTCAGTAAGTCATCAGGGCAACTTGAAAGTCGGAGTGGCGGAATGGCAGACGCGCTAGCTTGAGGTGCTAGTGCCCAAATTACGGGCGTGGGGGTTCAAGTCCCCCCTCCGACACCAAAAAGTGTCGATAAGCGGTAAGGAGACGATCCTTGCCGCTTATCTGTTTTTTTTGGCTAGTTAACATATGCTTACGGTACGCATGCGCTTACTTGGAGTGATTGTATGCAAAGGGCAGAAGAAGAGATCGCAGGCACTGAACGCAGCAGGCAGATCAAGCGCGTCATGTGGATTGTCCTCGCGCTCAACCTTGCCATCGCCTTGTCAAAGATTCTCGTCGGTACTTTTTTCGGTGCCGCTTCGGTGCGTGCAGACGGCGTGCATTCGATATTCGATGCGGCAAGCAATATCGTGGCCTTGATTGGTATTTCGATTGCCGCACGTCCCGCTGATGAATCGCATCCATATGGCCATGGAAAATACGCGGCGTTTGCAAGCCTGTTCATTGGCATATTGTTGCTCGCCGCAGCGTATGAAGTTGGATGGGGCGCAATCGAGAAGCTCATGAGCGGTGAGTTCACTTCCGAGGCATCTCCGGTGTCTTTTGCGGTGATGATCGTTACCATACTCATCAACATCATCGTGACCCGCTACGAGCATGCCCAGGCGGTGAAGCTGAAGAGTACGGTGCTGAGTGCCGATTCCAAGCACACGTTATCTGATGCGCTTGTATCAGGCAGTGTCATAATCGGCCTGATCTTTGTGAGCGTGGGCTTTCCCGTTGCGGACCTTATTGCGACGCTTGCTGTTACCGTCGCCATCTTCATTACGGCGCTTTCGGTTTTCAAAGATGTGAATAATTCGCTTTCGGATGAGATGCGCATCGATCCCGAACTCATCGCACGCTGCGTACTTGAGATTGATGGAGTGCGTGCCTGTCATAAAATCCGTACGCGCGGTCTTGAAGGCGAGGTCCATGCCGACTTGCACATCCTTGTCGATCCGGATATGACGATCTCGCGCGCGCATGCTATAGCCGATGAGGCCGAGGTGCATATTCAAAAGCGATTCCCCGAAGTGCATGACGTGCTCGTGCACCTTGAGCCCGATGAGGAAGGCGAGCGTGACGCTGCGCCAGGAGCTGTTGCCAACATTTCTACCGAAGACGGCGTCGAGTATCGGCATATTACCTGAAGGATGGTCGTGCCCTTCGAACTGTTTCGTTCAAAAGGCACGTCGATGCCACTCATCAGACGCGCCTTTTGCATACAACCCCACGAAAGGCACGTTTTTTGCTATCGGATTCGTGCCCTTAGGCCGGTTTCAGTTGAAGGGCACGCCTGTTTTGGCTGTCCGACATGCCTTTCGGGCAAAATCCCATGAAGGGCGCACCAGCGTATGACGTCTCGCTCATGTTTCATTGCGATACAGTTTCGGGTATGTCTGGAGAAAGAGTCGAGGACCCGCCAGTAAGAGAAGAGGAGAAGGCGGGTCCTCGCAAGGAGGGATGCGACTTGGGTGTCGCATTTTTTATGATTCGTGTGCCGAGTCGATTTCTATTGCTTGTACGAATCAAACGAGGCAGTTGGGGAGTCCGTCTCGTTGATTGCAATATACCTGCTGAAATGCCAAATGGGGGCAATCTCACAGAGTTGTCACATATTCTCGACCTTTTCGTCGCTAATCGGTTGCATTTGGGCCCAAGTTGTGTAGAGGCTGTGATGAAAAGTCGTGATAACGAAGATTCGCATCGTCTTATTTCATATACACGGTCTGTTTATTCAAGCTTTTTGACAATGCACACATTCGGTTTCAGGCTTCCTTAAGGGCGCGCGCGTATGGTTATACAAAAGAATGATTATCTGCAGTGCGGGTAAAGAAAGAAGGAATGTCATGGAAGCAGCGAAGAAAAGCAAGGGATTTGCCCCGGCGCTTTTAATGGCCGTTGCAAGCACCGCGCTTATCTGCACGATGGCGATATCGGGGTGTTCGCAGACAGGATCTGCTGCAGTGTTATCCGAATCCGTTGATTCCGAAAATGCCGTTGCCACGGTCACTGCGGTTAGCGGAAACTCCGTGACGGTGACGCTTGCAAATGGCGCTGCGTCGCAAGATGGCGCAGGATCATCGGAGAAGCCCGGCGGGCAGAATGCGAATACGAGCTCTGGGTCGGCAACGTCTGCTTCGGCTTCGCAACAAAGCCAGCCGCCTGCAAAACCCGAAGGGTCGGAAGGCGAAAAAACCGGAACACAAGGCAGCGCTCAGGCTACGGGTGACCAAAGTGGCAGCGCTCCAAGTGGTGAACCTCCCTCGGGCGGTGGGTCAGGTCAGAGCGCAGGCAAGCAGGCAACGTTGACAATCAACGACACGGGCATCATATACACGTCGACAAATGGATCTGAGGCGCAAGGATCGCTGAGCGACATTACGGTTGGCAGTACGCTCGAGCTTTCTGTAAGCGATGGCACGAAGGTCACGAAGATTGTCGCGGGCAGTTCGAAGTCTTCGCAATCGAGCGCACATTCAGGCACGGGACAGGGTTCGTCTAGCGCAAACTTCGGGTCGGCGGCTACCGAATACAGCTCAAATACCACGTTGCAGGGACAGTCTTATTCATCGACGCAAGGCGATGAAAATGCGGTTCGCGCGACAAGTGGTGCCACGGTCGGGCTCTCCGGTCTTTCCGTGAATAAGACAGGCGACTCATCGAGCTCGGAAGACAGTGATTTTTATGGGTTGAACGCAGGCGTTCTTGTGAACAACGGCTCAAACCTGACGCTCGATGGAGGAACGATCACAACCGATTCCAAAGGATCGAACGGTGTCTTTGCCTATGGCGACGGCACGGTTGCAACGGTGTCAGACCTGACCATACGTTGCAGTGAGGGCAATTCGGGCGGCATCGAGGTCGCGGGTGGCGCAACGCTCACCGCCAGCAATCTTGATATCGATACGCGCGGTGACAGTTCGGCGGCTATCCGAAGCGACCGTGGCGGTGGAACCGAAACAGTCACTGGCGGCACATATACGACTCACGGCGCTCATTCGCCAGCTGTGTACAGCACGGCCGATGTGACGGTAAACGACGCAGAGCTCACGGCTGAGAACTGCGAGGGCATCGTTATCGAAGGCGAGAATTCCGTTACCTTGAATAATGATACGGTCAACGGCAATCTGAACGGCGCGCAGACGCAATCCGGTGTCACCAACAACGTGATGATCTATCAATCGATGAGCGGCGACGCTGGCGTGGGCACGGCTAATTTCACGATGAACGGCGGCACGTTCAATG